>SCUZ01000062.1 GCA_004322535.1 Rugosibacter sp. | reverse complement strand
TCCCGCCAGGAGTTCACGCTCAGCGGCGGCATCGGGATAACCCAGTTCAATCTTGAGCAGGAAACGATCGAGTTGTGACTCAGGCAGGGGAAAGGTGCCGATTTGAAACGCCGGGTTTTGCGTGGCAATGACAAAAAAAGGCGCGGGCAACGCGCGCGTTGCCCCTTCGATGGTGACTTGCCGCTCTTCCATGGCTTCGAGCAGCGCGCTTTGTGCTTTGGGCGTGGCGCGGTTGAGTTCATCGGCCAGCACCATCTGCGTGAAAATCGGGCCGGGGTGAAAATGAAATGCCCCGCTGGCCCGATCAAACACCGAGACGCCAATAATATCGGCGGGCAGCATGTCACTGGTGAACTGGATGCGTTGCAGATCAAGCCCCAACACACGCGCCAGCACATGCGCCAGCGTCGTTTTACCAACACCGGGCAAGTCTTCGATCAGCAAGTGACCACCCGCAAGCAGGCAAGCCAACGCCATGCGGACGGGTTCTTTTTTACCAAGAATAATGCGGTTAATGTCAGCCAATAGCTGGGTTAAAAGCAAATGACGTTCGCTGGGTTGCATGAGGTGAGGGAGAGAATGAATGGGATGAGCAATAATAACGGGAACTTATCGGAACTTATCGTTTCGATTGTAAGTCATCGGGCTACCTATCTTTTTATGACAACCGCTTTCATTTCCCACCGCGATTGCAAGCTGCATGACATGGGTGCTCAGCACCCCGAATGTCCGGCGCGGCTGGATGCCATTCATGATCAGCTGATTGCCACAGGGCTGGATGCGAGCCTTGGGTTTTTTGATGCACCATTGGCCAGCATGGCTCAATTGCAACGCGTGCATCCGGCGGATTACATTGAGTACGTGCAGGCAAGCAGTCCGGTGCAGGGCATTGTGCATCTCGACCCGGATACTGCGATGTCGCCTGGTACGTGGCATGCTGCGCTGCGTGCTGCGGGCGCGGGGTGTGATGCCGTTGATCGCATCATGCGCGGAGAAGTGGACAATGCATTTTGTGCCGTGCGCCCGCCCGGACATCATGCCGGCCCGAGTCAGGCGATGGGTTTTTGTTTTTTTAACAACGTTGCTGTCGCCGCGCGTCATGCGCTGGCCGCCTGGCCACTGTCGCGGGTGGCGATTGTTGATTTTGACGTGCATCATGGCAATGGCACCGAAGCGGTTTTCTCGAATGATGAAAACGTGTTGATGGTAGGCACGTTTCAGCATCCGTTTTATCCCTACAGCGGCACGGAGCATCACGCCGCCAATATGTGCAATGTGCCCTTGGCCGCTGGTACGCGGGGGGAGGGCTTTCGTCAGGCCGTTACCGATATCTGGTTACCCCGGCTGCATGATTTTCAACCGGAAATGATTTTTATCTCGGCGGGCTTCGATGCGCATCGTGAAGATGACATGGCTTCGCTAGGTTTGGTTGAGGATGACTACGCGTGGGTTACAACGCAGATCAAGCACGTGGCTGCGGCAACAGCCCGCGGGCGGATCGTGTCGATGCTCGAGGGTGGCTATGCACTTTCGGCTTTGGGGCGCAGCGTGGCAGCCCATCTGCGTGTGCTGGCCGATGTGTAAATGGATGTGAATGGCCACGTTTGGCTATGGCCATCGGTTAGAATTGGCTTTTTGGTGTATTGCTTACATTTCTTATTTTCATGAAGACAACACAAGCGGCTATTCACGGCTCGATCAAGGGTTCAATCCCTGCCATCATTACCCCCATGCAGGCGGACGGATCCCTTGATATACCTGCCTTGCGGCGGTTACTCGACTGGCATATCGCCGCGGGCTCTGACGGCATTGTGGTGGTTGGTACGACGGGCGAATCGCCGACGGTTGATTTTGCTGAACATTGCCTATTGATTGAAACCACGGTGCAGCACGTGGCCGGGCGGATTCCGGTCATTGCGGGAACCGGCGCGAATGCCACCCGCGAAGCAATTGAATTGGCGCAGTTTGCGCAGCAAGCAGGTGTGGATGCGCATCTTTCTGTAGTGCCCTATTACAACAAGCCAACGCAAGAAGGGCTGTTTCAGCATTTCAAGGCGATTGCCGAGGCCGTGGCGCTACCCATGATTGTGTATAACGTGCCTGGCCGCACCGTGGCCGATTTGTCGAACGAAACAGCGCTGCGCCTGGCAGAGGTGCCGGGGATTATCGGTATCAAGGATGCGACGGGAGACATCGAGCGCGGGTCGGATTTGTTGCGTCGTGTGCCCGAAGGTTTTGTTGTTTATAGCGGAGATGATGCAACTGCCCTGGCGTTGATGCTGTTGGGAGCGGTGGGTACCATTTCAGTTACCGCCAACGTTGCCCCACGGTTGATGCACGCCATGTGTCAGGCAGCGCAGGCAGGTGATTTGCCTACAGCGCGTGCGTTAAACTTTCGGTTGCTGGATTTGCATCGTGATCTGTTTATTGAGCCCAGCCCGGCGCCGACCAAGTGGGCGCTACAGCAAATGGGCTTGATTGATGGTGCTTTGCGGTTGCCGCTTTTGCCGCTCACTACGGCATCTTGTGAGCGTGTACGTGCTGCCTTGCATGCAGCGGATATTGTTATTTAAACGGGATTGACTACTTATTGCTTATGAAAATTAATTATTTGCCACTCGTGTTGCTTCTGGTGGGCGTGATTGCTGGCTGTAGCGGCCCGCTGATCGAAACCAAGAAGATCGAATACAAATCGGCTGGCAAGGCGAAATTGCCATCGCTGGAGATTCCTCCCGATTTGACCCAACCTAGCCGCGATGAGCGCTATGTCGTGCCTGATGTGGCCGGCAGCAAAGGCCCTGCAACCTATTCAGCCTATGCCAACGAACGTGGTGAGGCGCGTGCCGAACCTTCTACCGACGTGTTGCCGCAGGTGGACAAGATGCGGATCGAACGGGCGGGCACGCAACGCTGGCTGGTCGTATCCGGCAGTCCGGAAAAGCTTTGGCCTGTGGTGAAGGAGTTTTGGCAGGAGATAGGCCTGCTCGTCAATGTTGAATTGCCCGAGGCCGGCATCATGGAGACCGATTGGGCCGAGAATCGGGCCAAATTGCCGCAGGATTTTATTCGCAGCACACTGGGCAAAGTGTTTGATGATGTTTATTCAACCGCCGAACGCGACAAATATCGCACCCGTTTGGAAAAAGGTGCCGAGCCAGATACTACCGAGATTTATATCAGTCATCGCGGGATGATTGAACTTTATATTTCTGAGGGGAAGACGGAAACCCGCTGGCAGCCACGTCCGGCCGACCCTGAGCTGGAAGCAGAAATGTTGCGTCGCTTGATGGTGCGGCTAGGTGTGCAAGAAACGCGTGCCAAGACGCTGATTGCTGCTGATCAATCCTCTGAACGCGCCAAACTGTCGCGTGCCGCCGATGGGAGTGGCGCGCTTGTGCTCGAAGAACCCTTTGATCGCGCCTGGCGGCGCGTGGGGTTGGCGCTGGATCGCATCGGATTTACTGTAGAGGATCGCGATCGCTCACAAGGTCTTTACTATGTTCGTTATGTCGATCCGGAAGCGGATAACAGGAAAAAAGATGAACCTGGCTTTTTATCCAAAATGATGTTCTGGAAGAGTCATGATGCAGACAAGGACAAGCCGGTTCAGGCCGCGCAATATCGTATTCAAGTTAAAAAAGAAGGCGATACCAACCTTGTTCAGCTACTGACTCGTGAGGGTGGCGTAGATAGTTCGACTACTTCAAAACGGATTATTGGCTTGCTGCATGAGCAGTTGAAGTAACGCGTGACGATAGCAAGTCTTCGCAACTCTGCGTAGCCTACGCAGGCTCACGTAGCTTTACACAACCCCTTGTGCTTTGATAGCCAAGGGGGTTTTGTTACATGAAATTTCCCCTTGGTTTGTCCCCAGGCAATAAAAAAGCCAGCCCGAAGGCTGGCTTTTTTATTGCAGAAGAAAATTACTTCTTCGCCGCATCGGCAGCAGCGGCAGGAGCAGCAGCTTCAGCAGCGGCAGGAGCAGCGGCAGCGGCGGCGGCAGGAGCAGCAGCTTCAGCAGCGGCAGGAGCAGCGGCAGCAGCGGCGGCAGGAGCAGCGGCAGCAGCGGCAGCTTCAGCGGCAGGAGCAGGAGCAGCTTCTTCTTTTTTAGCGCAACCAGAGATAGCAAGAGCTAGCAGTGCAGCGATCAGTAGGGATTGTTTCATGTGTTTATTTCCTTAACGTTAGGGATTATTAGGCCAATTGGTTTCGATCGAGACGAATAACTACAAAATTCAACTCAATCGAGTGCAGATTCTAGCATGATGTTTTTTATTTGTGACAAGGGTTTTATCCTTAGCTTTCAACTACAAACCCGCAGTATTTAGTTTCAGGCAGGGAAGAGATAGAGCCCAGAGTTCTTCAAACCGCTGTTGCCACGGTTGAATGGCAGCTGGGTCGGCCTGTATCAAAGCGCATCGCGCGTGGTCAATATGAAAGCGACGCACACCATGGCAGCCGTCAGCTAACAGATGCGTGTCGGCAAGCTGGCGTAGGTTGTCTGGGCTTTGGCGCACATCAACTGCATGCGCATAGCGGGTGAAGAGGTTCATCAGCCGTGGCATATGGCTATCCAGCAAATGGGTTTGGTGAATCACGATGCGTAATTTTTTCGTGCGCTCACTCGGATGCTGGGCGTGCAGAAAGTTGCCTAGTTTGGTTAAGCGCTGAGGTTCTTCCAAACGGAGTGCAGCCAGGTCGCGATCCAGGATGGCAAGGGTATTCATGGCGCTATCGAGCACTGTATCTATCGCAGCGCGGTATTCGCTTTCGCCCGTTAGCAGGGTGTATTGGCTAGGGAGTGCTGTCATGATGCTGGCCAGAGAAATCCATCGCAATAGGCTTCATACAGCAGGCCGACGGCGTCATCAAGTACATGTTGGGCAAGCGCTACACCGCTTGGTTGCGCTATTTGCAGGGTGCGGCGGTTGGCAAGTTCACGTATGAGGGGCTTCACGTGGGCAGGAATTTTCCAGTCTTCTCCATTGAGATAAAACTGGTTTCCCGAAAACAGCAATTGGCTGGCGGGCGCGAGGACAACACCTTTGCGTTTTGTTGCAGTGGCGAATCGTGCGATGGTTAGCGGCTGCGATGGCGGGTCAAAAAATACGTTGGCTTTAGGTTCAGTGAGCGACGCACCCAAAAAGTCGCGTACCATGTTGCGGTTCCAGCGAATCGTTGACAGCATTGTTTCCACTTGATCAATCATGGCCGCTCCAATTTCAGCGGCATACCGAGGTTTTTTCAGCTCAGGATCGCGGTAACGACCGGGTAAGGTCAACCGCTCTTGCAAGAAGGAGAGAAACTGCTCCCCTAATTCCTGTGTTGTGGGTGCACGAAAGCCAACAGAAAAAGTCATGCATTCACCGACGGCAACGCCATCGTGCGCCCATTGTGGGGGCAGATAGAGCATGTCACCTGGGTCTAGGAGCCATTCCTGGGCAGGATGAAAATTCTTGATGATGCGAATGGGCAAGTCGTCGATCAGGGTCTTATCTTTTTGCTTACCGATGTGCCAGCGCCGACTTCCCATCCCCTGAATCAGGAAGACATCATAATTGTCAAAATGCGGGCCGACGCCGCCAGCATCGGTGGCATAGCTCACCATCAAGTCATCCAGCCGAGCATAGGGGATGAAATCAAAGCGCCGCAATAGCGCATCACCCGCCGCATGGGCGAGGTTGACGCTTTGTACCAGCAGGGTCCACGGCAGCGCGACACGTTTGAGTTGGCGCAATGAAAACGGTCCGTGGTGCATTTGCCAGCCATCAGCGCGAGTAATGAGGCGCGATTTAATATCTTCCTCTGTCGCCAGATTGAATAAGTCATCGCGGCTCATGAGTTGGCTTACTTCAGGTACGGCGCCGCGCACCAGCAAGGGTTTCTTTTGCCAGTATTCGGCAAGAAAGCGTTCCGGCGTCATGCCGCCGAGCAGAGTAGATAATTCAGGCATCATGGGCCGATTATAATCATCCGTTTTTCCAGATCGCATTATGACCATCGCCACAATTGAATCGCTCGACAACGAGGGGCGCGGCATTGCCCATGTAGACGGCAAAGCCATTTTCATTGAAGGGGCGTTACCCGGGGAGCGAGTCGAGTTTTCAAGTTATCGCCGCAAACCGAGTTATGAACAAGCGACTGTCACGAAAGTGCTGCGTGCGTCGAGTCAACGGGTAACACCGGCTTGCCAGTACTTTGGCGTTTGTGGCGGGTGCTCTTTGCAGCATTTGAACGTTACCGCCCAAACTGCTGCCAAGCAACGCGTGTTGGAAGATGCGCTCTGGCATATCGGGCGCCTTAAACCCGAGCAGGTTTATTCCCCAATTGCCGGGAGTACCTGGGGATATCGTCATCGTGCAAGGTTCTCCGCGCGGTGGGTAGTGAAGAAGGGGGGCACGCTGATTGGTTTCCGTGAAAAGCACAGCAGTTTCGTTGCGGCCATGGATTCCTGCGTGGTGTTGCCGCCGATGGTGTCTGCATTGATCCCCGAGTTAAAGCGGCTGGTGGGGGAGATGTCTGAACCGGAGCACTTTCCGCAGATCGAGGTGGCCGTTGGTGAAGTTCAGACTGTGCTGTTGCTGCGCCATCTTTCACCGTTGAGCCGCGAGGATGAAAGCCATTTGCGGCGCTTTGCCGATGCGCATGGCGTGGTCTGGTATTTGCAATCCAAGGGGCCGGATACTGTCCGCCTGTTTTATCCTGAGAACTCGCCTCTTTTGACCTACACATTGCCTGATTATGGCCTTCTGTTTCGTTTCTGGCCGACGGAATTTACGCAGGTCAATGCAGGTGTTAACCGCATGCTGGTGCGCCGTGCCATGGCGTTGTTAGCGCCACAAAAAGGCGAGCGGATTGTGGATCTTTTTTGTGGGCTAGGAAACTTTACATTACCGATTGCTCGTTTGGGCGCGACCGCAATAGGGATTGAAGGCAGCACGGCGCTGGTGCAGCGCGCAGAAGAAAATGCTGGGTTAAATGGCTTGTCTGCTCAGTGCACTTTTGCGTCGGCCAACTTGTTTGAAGTCACTGAAGCTGGTTTTATCGCGCTGGGCCAAGTGGATAAGCTCTTGATTGATCCGCCACGAGAAGGCGCAATTGCCTTGGTTAACGCGCTGCCAGCAGAGGGTGGGCCGCAGCGGATTGTGTATGTTTCTTGCAATCCCGCAACCTTGGCAAGAGATGCTGCCGTGCTGGTGAATGAAAAAGGCTACGCCCTGCGTGGAGTAGGCATTGCGAGCATGTTTCCGCATACCTCACACGTCGAATCGATCGCGGTGTTTGAAAAATAGCAGCAAAAAAAAGCGACCCTGCGGGGCCGCTTTTTTAACGCTTTTTAATATTGCGCCGTATCACCGGCGCCGACTTCTTATTAGTCGCGCTGACCACCAAGCGCCATGAGCAACTGCAACAGGCTCACGAAAATATTGTAAATGCTGAGATAGACAGACAGAGTTGCACTGATGTAATTGGTCTCTCCACCATGCACGATGCGGTTGATGTCATACAGGATGTAGCCTGAAAAGATCACGATGGCGATGGCTGATATGGCGAGCGCCAAGGCGGGAATCTGAAAAAAGATATTAGCAACTATCGCGACCAGCAACAGGATGACACCGACAAACAGAAACTTGCCGATATTGGAAAAATCCCGTTTTGTTGTCGAGGCGACGGCAGCTAGAGAAAAGAAAATTGCCCCGGTACCACCGGCCGCCATGGCGATCAACGTGCCGCCGTTAGAGAAGCCGATCGCCACTTGCAGGATGCGCGAGAGCATCAGCCCCATGAAAAAGGTAAAGCCAAGCAGCAGGAACACGCCGATGCTGCTGTTTTTATTGCGCTCAATACCCCACATGAAGCCAAAAGCAATGCCCATGAACAGGATAAAGCTGATGAAAGGGCTGCCCGCAAAAAAAGCAAATTTCATTTGCGTGCCGATAAATGCACCGAGCACGGTGGGCACCATGGATAGTGCCAGCAGGCCATAGGTGTTGCGGAGTACGCGGTGCTGGCTTTCAACCAGCGTTTGTGCTGAGTTTGGTAAGTAGGTTTTTATGGTTTCCATCGCAAGTTCCTTTTCAAGTGGTAATACCGTGTATTCGATATCTAAATACAAGAATGGTTCATTTAGTTTTTGTAAATGATAAAGTAAAACCCCGGTGCAAATATATAACGCCAGCTAGATAAATTACGGTATGTTCTTCTTTCGTCTGAATCGCATAATATTTTTTCAGGTATTTTTTCGTTTCGGTTCCTTTCCTTTCGGTTTCATTAAAGCTATCTATGATTTCTTCCCATCTCATCCCCGTGGCCGGTGGTTATATTGATGGTCATTGGTGTGCGGCCGATGGCGGGCAAACTTTTCCGGTGATCAATCCCGCTACGGGTGATGTACTCGCTCAAGTGGCGCGTATGGGGGGTGGCGAGACCCTGCGAGCAATTAGTGCTGCCAGCCGTGCTATGGCGAATACCCCCGCAGTTGCACAACGTCGTGAATGGCTCGAAAACATTGCTGCGGCGCTCATCAAGAACCGCGATGAAATTGGTCGTATTCTGTGCATGGAACACGGTAAACCCTGGCGAGAGGGCAAGGCGGAAGTTGATTATGCCGCAGGTTTTTTCACTTATTGCGCAGCGAACATTGAGCATCTTAACCCAAGAGTTCTGGCGGAGCATCCGCGCGATTGCGAGTGGTGGGTGCTGTATCGGCCAGCAGGTGTGGTGGGGCTTATCGTGCCGTGGAACTTTCCTATCGGCATGATCGCCAAGAAACTTTCAGCCGCACTGGCGGCGGGATGCGCAAGCATTATCAAGCCGGCATCCAAAACGCCGCTGACAATGATTGCCTTGTTTGCGTTGCTAGAGCGAGAGGTGCAACTGCCTGCCGGTTGGGCCAATCTCGTACCCGGTTCGGCGGGCGCTATCGCCGATGCTTTGCTAACGCATCCTGATGTTGCAGTGATTAGTTTTACGGGTTCAACTGAAGTGGGCAAGGAGCTCATCATCAAGAGCGCAGCGCAAGTGAAGCGCGTTGCGCTCGAATTGGGCGGTAACGCGCCATATATTGTTTTTGCCGATGCGGATATGGATAAGGCAGTTGATCAGCTGATGGCGAATAAATTTCGTGGCAGCGGGCAGACCTGTGTTTGCGCTAATCGCATACTTGTTGAACGTTCAATTGCCGCTGAATTTTCCAAACGGCTGGCAATCCGGGTCAATGCTTTGCGCATGGGAAATGGCCTGGATGATGCCACGGACATTGGACCGCTGGTGGATCGCGCCGGGTATGAAAAAGTACGCCATCACCTGACCGATGGCCTAGCGAAAGGCGCGCAGCTGGTGGCAGGTGCGATGGCAGATACGTTGCCGCCGCTAGAGAAAGAATGGGGCGGTTTTTTTCCGCCAACGGTTATTTCAGGCGTTAATCGCACGATGGCTTGCTGGAATGAGGAAACCTTTGGACCTTTGGTGCCCATCGCGGAATTTGATGATGAAAATGATGCGTTGCTGAAGGCGAACGATACCGAATATGGTTTGGCTTCTTATATTTTCACTCAAGATGCCGCACGCGCTCAACGTTTCGTCGAGGGTTTGCACTTTCAGCATGTTGCCTGGAATACAGGAACCGGGCCAACCCCGGAAGCACCTTTTGGTGGCATGAAGCAATCGGGCTATGGGCGCGAAGGCGGCATTGAAGGTTTGTTCGAATTTGTCAATGTAAAAACTTCGCCGGTTGGTATTTAATTTTGGCAATAAACGGCAATAGGTTGTGCTGTTGGCGGCGGTGTAATTTGTGTTTTTTGTAGTTCACTTATCCTTCGGCCTCATTGGCCGAAGTTTTTTAACTGAGGAGGGTTGTCATGGAATTTACACGCAAAGAAGCAAAACAGTGGGCGCTTAATAAAGTCAGCGGGCTTTACATGTGTCCTTTGTCGCCAGTCACACCGGATTTTAAATTTGACGAGGCCGGCCTGCGAGAAAACATTGAGCAATATGTGGACATGGGTATTAATGGCTTGGTGGTTGGCGGCTTTATTTCGGAGTGCTGGAATGTCAAACCTGCGGAGTGGAATCGCTACCACGAAGTCGTTGCTGATGCTGTCAAAGGGCGGATGGATTTATGGACCATTATTCTTGATCCGGAAGCAAGTGTTGCTGTTGAGAAAATGGCGTTTGTCGAAAAGCTTGGCTACAACGGTGCCGAGGTGATCAACCCGGTGATTCAGTTACGCACGGACGACGAAATTTTCGACTGGTTCAAATATGTCACCGACCGCTCTGATTTGGCCGTTTGCCTTTACCGTACGCCGGTTTCTGGCAAGGTTCTCGGTGTAGATCTGATGAACCGGCTGGCTGATATTGACACCATTATTGGTGCCAAGCAGGGAGAGCTTAACCGTGCTGTCACACTGCGCCTGCGTCGCTTGATGCGGCCTGACTTCATGGTGATGGAGCCTGCTGAATACTGGTTCCTTGATGAGCAGCGCGTTGGCGGGCAAGTTTTGTGGGGCGAGCTCTCCTATATGCTGTATGGAAAAAAGCGGCATCTGGTTAAAGATTACATGCGTCTTTCTGCTGAAGGAAAACATGAAGAAGCTCGCCAAGCATGGCTTGGACTTGAGGGCGTGCGCACCTATTATGAAGAAGAGTTTCTGTGGACAATTGCTGCGACAGCAACTTACGCCGGCGCACTCGGAACAATGAAAGCCTGGTATGAGGCCATTGGCCTAAAAGCCGGTCCGGTGATTCCGCCAGTGCGTAGCCCCAGTAGAGAACGGAGTGAGCAAGTCGCGGCAAAACTGCGCGAACTTGGCGTCGCTTAATCAGGTCAGGGGCGCGTAATGAGAATATGTATTCTGGGTGGCGGTGGACTTGGCTCTGTTGTTGGTGGGTATCTTGCCGAGGCGGGTGTTGATGTCACCTTGATTGCGCGCCCTTCGCATGCAGAGGCTATCCGGAAAAATGGTTTACGGATACATGGACAGCGTCGTGGAGAACATCTGGTCAAGGAAAATCTGACGGCTGTTACTCATCCGGATCAAGCACTGGGTGAGTTTGACTACTTCATGCTCGCAGTTAAGTCTAAAGACACAGCGCAAGCGCTAAATGATGCAATTCGTCTGAAAGATCGCTGTGCGACCGTTGTTTCTTTGCAAAACAATATCGTCAAAGAAGGTTTGCTAGCCGAATGGGCAGGTGAGGCAAAAGTTTTGGGTGTTTCCATTATTGAGGGGGGGACGCTGGAAGAACCAGGCGTGGTGCTTAATCACATTACAGCAACAACGACTTTTTATGCTGGCGAGCTTGATGGTACGGTAAGCCCTCGTGCTGAAAGAATTGTTGAGGCAATGAATCGCGCTGGACTACCCTCCAAGGCGGTGACGTGCATCAAGCAAGTGCTTTGGGAAAAATTATGCCAAATTTGTAATGCCTCAGCTTTTTCAGTGAGCGCGCTGGCAGCAAACCATGATCTGACATTTAATGAGGGCGCGGTGTTGCGCCCCGGAGCAGAGCATTGCGTCACCATAGCGCAGGAAATACTCTCGGTCTATACGCGTATGGGATATACCCCGCAAAACTTCTATGCTCCCTTGTCTCGGTTAAAGGATATTTACGAGGCGAAAAGTTTTGATGAAGCCTGTCAGGGGATAATGACCATGGCCCAACAGCTTGTTGATAGGGGCATTCGCAGTCGCACATCGATGCATGATGATGTATTGAACAAACGCAAGACTGAAGCCGCTTGGATTCTAAAGCCTGTCATCGCCAAGGCCGATGAGTTTGGTATCCAGGTACCTACACTCGTTGCGATTGACCGCATCATGGCTGTTTTGGATGCTTACGCCAAGTAACGTTTTGGATAGATGAAATAGATGAAAAAGTACAAGATTGCGGTGATCGCAGGTGATGGTATCGGCAAGGAGGTCATGCCGGAAGGGCAGCGCGTGCTGGATGCCGTAGCTTCGCACTATGGCTTTGCACTTGACTATGATGAGCTTCCCTGGAGTTGTGATTACTATGTGCAGCATGGCAGCATGATGCCTGGGGATGGGTTGGAAAAAATTCGCAATCATGATGCGGTTTATCTTGGTGCCGTGGGGTTGCCATCTCTTGTGCCGGATCACATTTCGCTCTGGGGTTTATTGATCAAGATTCGTCGTGAATTTGATCAATACGCCAACATACGGCCGGTGCGACTCATGCCCGGTGTAACTTCTCCGCTGGCAAATCGCAAAGTGGGTGATATTGACTTCATCATCGTGCGTGAAAACTCGGAAGGCGAATATTCTTCAGCTGGCGGGCGGATGTATGAGGGCACTGAGCGGGAAATTGCGGTGCAGGAAAGTATATTTTCTCGCCATGGAACGGACCGCATCATGCGCTATGCCTTTGATCTGGCTCGTCGGCGTGCGCGCAAACATCTCACCTCGGCTACTAAATCAAATGGTATTTCAATCACCATGCCGTTTTGGGATGAGCGCTTTCGCGCAGTGGCGGCAGATTATCCTGATGTGAAGACGGATCAATACCATATTGATATCTTGACGGCGCATTTTGTTCGCTTTCCGGATCGCTTTGATGTCGTTGTTGGTTCCAATCTTTTTGGCGATATTTTGTCTGATTTGGGTCCTGCCTGTACCGGCACGATCGCCATTGCGCCTTCAGCCAATCTGAATCCTGAGCGGCTTTACCCATCGATGTTTGAGCCCGTCCATGGTTCTGCACCTGATATTTACGGTCAGAACATTGCCAACCCCATTGGCATGATTTGGTCCGGTGCGATGATGCTTGATCACCTGGGTCACATTGAAGCGGCTGAGTCTGTTGTTCGGGCGATCGAAACCGTACTTCAAGAAGGTCCGAAAACCCCAGACTTAGGTGGAAAAGCATCAACGCAGGATGTCGGGCGTGCGATTGCTGAGGCTATTAGTTAATTCTGTTTTACTGGATAATCCTGGGAAAGAAATGCGCCTGTGGCGTGCTCTTGCACGCCACAGGCGCATTTGCCACTGGGGTGAAACCACCCTCGAGTCTTTTTGACTTTTCCCATCAATAGTGAGGAGAATGTATGGAACCGCTACGCTTCATGTTGGACCAATCCGAAATACCTACCCATTGGTACAACGTCGTTGCGGATATGCCGCATCCCCCGGCACCGACGCTGGGGCCGGATAACAAGCCAGTTCCCCTGGAGAAAATGGCGGCTATTTTCCCGATGGCGCTACTTGAGCAAGAGATGTCTTCCGAGCGATGGATTCCGATACCGGAACCCGTGCGCGAAATTTATCGCTTGTGGCGCCCCACGCCGTTGATCAGGGCGAAGCGGCTCGAAGAAATGCTAGGTACGCCGGCAAAAATTTATTACAAGAACGAAGGCGTATCGTCCGCTGGATCGCATAAGCCGAATACTGCCGTAGCACAGGCCTATTACAACCGTGAAGCGGGTATTCGCCGGCTGACAACCGAGACAGGTGCAGGTCAATGGGGATCTTCCATTGCATTTGCAGGCCAGATGTTTGGCATTGAAGTGCGCGTTTTCATGGTCAAGGTCAGTTATCAGCAAAAGCCTTTTCGTCGCTCGATGATGCGTACTTGGGGTGCGGAAGTGATTGCGAGTCCTTCGAATCTAACGCAAACGGGCCGTGACTATTTAGCGAAAGATCCGGAAAATCCGGGTTCGCTGGGGATCGCGATCTCTGAGGCGGTCGAAGAAGCGGCCTCGCGCGCGGATACCAACTATGCACTAGGCTCGGTGCTGAATCACGTCGCATTGCATCAAACCATCATCGGCCTGGAAGCGAAAAAACAATTTGCACTCACCGGCGACTGGCCGGATGTGGTTTTTGCGCCTTGTGGTGGCGGCTCATCATTTGCTGGCGCTGCGTTTCCGTTTTTTGCTGATAATGCGGCTGGCGGACACAATGGCAAGCCGGTGCGTCTAGTGGCGGTTGAGCCCGCTTCGTGTCCCACGTTGACCAAGGGCACTTATGCCTATGATTATGGCGATGCCTCTGGCTTTACGCCGATCATGAAGATGTACACGCTGGGCCACGATTTCATTCCTCCCGGCATTCACGCCGGTGGCTTGCGTTATCACGGTGACTCGCCCTTGGTTTCACAGCTTTTTCATGAGGGCCTCATCGAGGCCGTCGCTGTGCCACAATTGGCAACCTTTGAAGCGGGGGTGATGTTTGCCCGAGCCGAAGGCATTATTCCGGCACCGGAATCAAATCATGCTATCCGAGCCGCGATTGATGAAGCGCTCCTGTGCAAAGCCAGCGGCGAAACGAAGACAATTTTTGTGAATCTGACGGGGCACGGCCATTTTGATATGGCGGCCTATGATCGCTATTTTGACGGCGAACTGGAAGACCATGTGTATGCAGAGGATGCTATCCGGACATCTTTGCAACACCTGCCTAAGGTGGGCTAAAAGCCTTAAGAAGGCACCACCAATACGGGAAATGCAAGCCGTATTATTTTCCTTCGAGAAATTTTAAAACGATCTCATTAAATTGTTCGGGCGCTTCCATGTTCGCCATGTGACCCACACCCATAAGATCAATTTTTTCGGCGTGCGGAATATTTCCGTGTAAAAGATCCGCAATCTCGTGCAGGTCAGGCAGATCATGTTCGCCAATAACGACCAGGGTGGGCGAATTAATGTCTTGCAACCGTTTCGCGGCAGATGGGCTGAGTGATTGCTCAAAACCCTGATTCAGCCAATGCCAGCCGGGGTCACTGGCTGCAATATGCTCAAATCGCTGTCGGCTTTGCGCTTGCGATCTGATCGGCGCGAACAACGGATGAGACAGCCATAAGTGCTTTGCTGCCACAATGTCGCCGTTTTTTCCGTGTTGCAGTATGGACGACATCAATCCAAGCCACTCTTCAGAAAAACGGTAGCCTCCCAGTGCTGGATCAACAAGCACCAAGCGATCGAGAAAATCTGGGTACATCAGCGAGAAGTCGAGCGCAACTCTTCCACCAAGGGACAAACCCAGAACATGAGCGCGTTCAATGTTGAAATAGTCAAGCAAACCCTTGAGGTCTTCTGCATGCGAGAAAGCGGCCGGGGTGGCCGGGAGCGACAGCCCAAATCCACGAAGATCATAACGAATGACGCGATAATGTGCGGCAAACGGGGTGAATTGATCATCCCACATGTGCAGATTCAAGCCGAGCCCATGGAGGAGGATGAGCGGAATACCTGATCCTGCTTGCTCAAAGTGGAAGCGGGTGCCGTTGATTTCAGCGAAGCCGATTTCAGGTGTGATCACCAGTCGTTCCTTTTTGGTTAAGGTCATGATTGTTTTGGAAGGGGTTTGTCGGGCTCATTATGGCCCGAGAAGTCAAGAGTGCCGATCAAACGTACCCGGAAACTGGACACTCGAATGAAAACTGGCGGAAGCGGTGAGATTCGAACTCACGAAAGGTTTCCCTTTGCTAGTTTTCAAGACTAGTGCAATCGACCACTCTGCCACGCTTCCGACGAGGGGTCGCATTCTACCAGACAAGGAAGCAAGGACGCACCGCTTGAGATTAATCATTACCTGTCTGGAGACTCCGTTGATAAATTTTTCGAGCGTAACACGTTTGAGTATTCTCAGGTGTATGCTGTACAAATTAAAGGGTTGTTTTAACAACCAGTTGATCATTTTTTCTAAGGAGTTCGAAAATGAAAGAAAAAAGCACATCAATAGATACTTCCGCCATCCGCCAGAAACTGGGTTTAAACCAGCAGCAATTTTGGGCCCGGCTGGGCGTTACTCAGAGCGGTGGTTCCCGCTACGAGAATGGACGCAGAATGCCGCGCCCGGTTCAGCAACTCGTACACTTGATGTATGTCGAGAATATTGATATCCAAAAAATTAAACGTGAAGATTTTGAAGTTATCGAGTATTTGCGTACCAATAAGCCTGCTTTTTTGAAAGAGCTAAAAAAAGAAGCTAAAGCTGCCGCGGCTGCCGCGAAAAAAGGCGGCTAAGATAGACCGCTGAGGCAAGGTGCTTGGCCTGATGTGGCTAGAGGGTAGGCGCAGAGGTCAGGTGAAGTATTCAGATTAAAAGTTTAGGTTAAGAGTTTACTTGGACAATAAGTCCAAGGTGCCGAATTCTCTGCCCGATGTTTTCGAGATACTCCGTATCAAGACGTCGCAATCTAGGCGCTTCTTTTTGTAGTGAAGGCCTAGCCAAGCTGTACAAATGAATGCCTTTGAGTTGTTTTGCGACAGGTGCGAGTAAAGCAAGATAACGCGTGATTTCATCTTCCGCAGGTAAGGTATTATCCAGCCTAAACAGGCAGGTTTGTACCCAGGTGGGCGCCAAGGCTGCGCAACGTGCAAGCCGTCGCGAGACAGTTTCAATCTTGATGTGAATGCCATTGATCAGTGCCAGTCCGGCGGTGCTCGCGCTATCCACCTTGAACCACACTTCGCCTGATGCGTTGCCAATGTCTTTTATCCCGGCTTGAACGCTGCGGCGATCCAGCAGGCTACCATTGGTTATCAGGCGCAGCATGACCCGCTGATCCAGCCCATGGGCATGCAACACGTTGCGCACGAGTGAAACCGCCAAGGGGAATTCTACTGCACTGGTGGGTTCGCCATTGCCGGAAAAAGCGATGTCACGTAATACGGGTAAGCCATGAGACTTGGCGTCATGATCAATGATCAAACTTCCGTCTGCAATGGAGCCCAGGAGTGTTGTCAGTTCTTGCTCAAGCAAAGCCAGATCAATAGGCGGTGGCCCACCGCGAGTGAGATTGGGCACCTGACAGTAGATGCAACGCCAATTACAGGCGTTATTGGGGTTGAGATTAATGCCCAGGGATATGCCGCCTGCCCGGCGCGAGAGCACAGGGTACACATAGCGCATGCCTGTGCTGTCACGAGCGTGATCATCTGTCTTGAGTAAAACTCTATGCATGGCGTGATTTAAAAAGTCGGCGCTGGCGATACGGCGACGAGGGTCACTATAATGCAGCCTTTGCCACATGTCGCGTACTTTCTTCGTTACCTTTCCCCATGCAAATTACTCGCCGCTTAGAATTTGATGCAGGCCATCGGATTCCTGACCACAAAAGTCAATGTCGCCACCTGCATGGGCATCGGTATGCTATTGAGATTACCTTGGCTGGGCAAGTGATTAATGTACCTGGACGATCTGATAATGGCATGGTGATGGACTTTTCCGATGTCAAAACGCTGGCTAAAGTGCATGTGGTGGATGCATGGGATCATGCGTTTTTGGTGTGGCGAGAAGATCATGCCGTCGCTGCGTTTTTAGCCACGCTACCTAACCATAAAACGGTGGTGATGGATGCCGTGCCAACGGCTGAAAATCTTGCTCGAACTGCGTTTGCCATACTTGATCCGATTTACCGCAGCATGTTTGGCAACCACATCCGTCTGGAGCGGATACGCTTGTTTGAGACGCCAAACTGTTGGGCGGATGCATTGCGTGAAGAAGGTATCGAGTCTTGAAAAATGTTTTAGCTGAGGGAGTTTGAGAATGCAGCAAATCGATAATGATTCCGGAAACACCCCCGAGGATGATCGGTGGGAGCGCAAAGCGCTTGAAAATGTCGCCTTAGCGGCGATTACTGAACAGCAACGCAGTCGACGCTGGGGTATTTTCTTTAAGTTTCTGGGTCTGGCTTACCTCTCCTTGATTCTTGCTTTTGTCATTGATTGGGGACAAACCGAACGTTTTGCCGATGGCCAGAAAATTACTGCATTAGTCAATGTGACCGGCGTTATTGATAGCAGTGATGCGAGTGCGGAAAACCTGAGTAGCGCTTTAAAAGAGGTGTATGAAGACAAGCATACGGCAGGTGTTATTTTGCGCATTAATAGCCCTGGTGGTAGCCCTGTACAGGCCGGCATGATGAACGACGAAATTCATCGGATGCGGCGCTTGCATCCGACTATTCCGGTTTATGTGGTGGTTGAAGATGTGTGCGCGTCTGGTGGCTATTATGTCGCCGTTGCTGCTGACAAGATTTTTGTTGATAAAGCCAGCATCGTGGGCTCGATCGGCGTGCTGATGGATGGATTTGGATTTACCGGCACCATGGACAAGCTGGGCGTGGAGCGACGTTTGCTCACGGCTGGAGAAAACAAGGGATTTCTTGATCCTTTCTCGCCTCAGACGCCGCAACATAAAGAATATGCACTCAAGATGCTGGGCGAAATTCATGCCCAGTTTATTGATGTTGTAAGGCGTGGACGAGGCCAGCGTTTGAAAGAAACGCCAGAAATTTTTTCCGGTTTGATGTGGAGCGGAGCCAAAAGTATCGAGATGGGTTTGGCTGATGGCTACGGCACAGTAGAAAGTGTAGCGCGTGATGTGATCAAAGCTGAAGTGATTCACGATTTTACCGTGAAGCCTAATATTGCCGAAAAATTTGCTAAACGATTTGGTGCGGATATGGCTGAAGGAATGGCCAATGCAGTGTCACGAGTTACACTCCATTGATTGGCTAGGCTTGCAGGGTGCTTAACAGACGCTCTTGAGCACAGATGCGGGCACGCTTGGTTGGTTTGATAAAGTAATCGCCTTGGCCGTTCATTTCCCAAGCTTGGGTATTGTCAGCAAGGTAGGGCTGCAATCCTTCTTTGAATATCCGGCGCTTGAGCTTGGGATCCAATGCCGGAAAGCTGATTTCTATGCGGCGAAAGAAATTACGCTCCATCCAGTCAGCGCTGGAGAGGTAGATATGTTGCGCACCCTGCGCATGGAAATAAAAAATCCGGTGGTGTTCCAGAAAGCGGCCGATGATAGACCGCACTCGAATATTTTCCGACAAGCCCTTTACTCCCGGGCGTAAAGAGCAGACACCACGCACAATCAAGTCGATCGTCACGCCTGCCTGGCTTGCTTCGTACAGCGCTTCGATAATCTTAGGCTCTAACAATGAGTTCATCTTGGCGATGATGCGTGCCGGTTGCTGGTCACGCGCTGCAGCGGTTTCCGCATGTATGGCGGCGAGCATATTGGTGTGCAATGAAAAGGGTGCCTGCCACAAGTGCTTTAGTGCGTTGGCTTTGCCTAATCCGGTGAGTTGTTTAAAAACCTCATTAACATCTTCGCCAATTTCCGGGTTACAGGTGAGTAAGCCAAAGTCGGTATAAATGCGCGTAGTACCGGGATGATAATTGCCGGTGCCCAGATGGATATAGCGGCGATAACCCTGTTCTTCCCGACGCAAAATCATGAGCATCTTGGCGTGTGTCTTAAAGCCAACAACGCCATACACCACATGCACGCCTACTTCTTCCAGTCGTGATGCAATAGACAGGTTGGCTTCTTCATCAAACCGCGCCATGAGCTCGACCACGACGGTGACTTCCTTGCCTTTCTGGGCAGCACGCAAAAGGTGTTCCATCAGTACGGAATTTGTACCCGTCCGATAAACCGTCATTTTGACGGCAACCACCTGAGGGTCATCCGCCGCCTGTTGCAGCAGCGTGATTACTGGCGAAAAAGACTGGTAGGGATGGTGCAAAAGAATATCTTGTTTTCGAATACTGCTGAAGATATCAGCACGCTTGACCAGTGTTTTTGGGATACCTGGTTGAAAAGAAGAGTACTTGAGATCAGGTCGGTTAACCTCATTCGGCACCGACATTAATCGTACCAGATTAACAATACCCGGAACGCGATAGAGATCGCCAGGTTCCAGTTCAAACTGGTGTAGCAAAAAGTCGGTCATGTTTTCTGAGCAATTGTCTGCAACTTCCAGGCGAACAGCGTCACCAAAATGTCGCTGCGGCAACTCCCCTTGCAAGGCGAGGCGCAGATTTTTTATTTCCTCATCATCAACAAAAAGATCGGAATTGCGCGTTACCCGGAATTGATAACAGCCTAGTACTTCCATGCCTGAAAAAAGTTCGCCCACATGCTGGTGCACAATGGATGACAAAAAGACAAAGCTATCGGTTGCGCTGCAAAGGTCTGGCGGAAAGCGAATAACTCGTGGCAGGGCGCGTGGTGCTTGAACAATCGCTGTCCCGGAGTTTCTGCCAAAGGCATCAGTGCCGACGAGTTCAACGGCAAAGTTAAGACTTTTGTTTAGCACACGAGGAAAGGGGTGCGAAGGGTCGAGTCCGATGGGTGTTAGCAACGGCATGACTTCGCTGCGAAAAAAATGCTGTATCCACTGACGTTGCGCTTCTGTCCATTGGTTGCGTCGAATAAACGCGATACCTTCATTCTGCAATGTGGGAAGAATCTCGTCATTCAGCAGCGCATATTGCTGAGCAATCAATGCGTGCGCCTGGCTCGTGATACGGCGAAATACTTCTTGGGGCCGCAGGCCATCGGCTTCGGTCGCTTGGCTATCCAGTTTGATCTTCGCTCGTATGCTAGCGACTCGAACTTCAAAAAACTCGTCGAGATTCGAAGAAAAAATGCACAGGAAGCGTAAGCGCTCAAGCAACGGAATACGCTGATCGGCCGCTTGGGCCAGAACTCGCCGATTAAAAGCGAGAAGCGAGAGTTCGCGATTCAGGAAATTACTCTCGGTAGGGGGTAATAAATTCATCATGCAGCTATTTATAAAGATGTTTGATTATGTGCCATTTTTGTTTCTGTTGTGTGACAGCAGTTCTCGTGTTTTTCCCGTGTTCCTGCCTGTATCGTTGCTAAAATCGCGCCATGATAAGCAAATTTACCGCTGCCGTTGATCTTGGGTCCAACAGTTTTCGATTGCAAATTGGACGCATAGTCGATAACCAGATTTATCCTTTGGATGGGCTAAAAGAGACGGTTCGTCTAGCGGCTGGGTTGACCCCGGACAGGCTGCTGGATAACGCGGCGCAGCAGCGAGGCCTTAAGGCTCTGGCTATTTTTGCTGAACGGTTGCGGGATTTTGATGCCACAGCAGTGCGTGCTGTGGCCACCAACACGTTTCGTGTGGCAAAAAATGCCAGAGTATTTTTGCAAAAGGCCGAAGCAGTGCTTGGTTTCCCGATTGAGATTATTTCCGGTCGAGAAGAAGCGCGGCTTATTTATCTCGGGGTTGCGCATACTTTGCCTAACCCTAGTCAGCGGCAGTTGGTAGTCGATATTGGCGGAGGTTCAACAGAGCTGATTATTGGTCAGAACGGCGAACCCATTGAGCTTGAATCGCTCTACATGGGTTGTGTTAGTTATAGTTTGCGGTTTTTCCCCGATGGACGTGTAGATAAAAACAACTTTCGGGCAGCAGAGCTATCTGCTCGTCAGGAGTTGCAAAGTATTGTTCACGCTTACCGTGAAAAGGGATGGGATGAAGTGATTGGCTCCTCAGGCACGGCCAAAGCGATTATGGATTTGCTGGAACAAAATAAGTTATCGGATCATGGCATCACCCAGACGGGATTGAATAGCCTGTGTGCCGAATTGATACGCGCAGGAAGTGCCTCGCGCATGCGGTTGCAAGGGTTACGGGCAGATCGATGCCCCGTGCTACCGGGGGGCTTGGCTATTATGTCGGCTATTTTCAATACGTTTGATCTGGAGCGCATGGTGTTTTCTGAAGGCGCGTTACGGCTCGGGGTGCTGTACGATCAGCTTGGCCGCTACCATCACCACGATACACGTGAGGTAACGGTGAATCGCTTCATGCAGCGTTATGAAGTTGATCGGCGTCAGGCAGCAAGAGTGGCGCAAACTGCATTAAGCTTGTTGCAGCAACTAGTGCCCGCAACGCGCGAAGCCGATAATTCCGATGCGCAGTTTTTAGTGTGGGCGGCAAGGCTGCATGAAGTGGGTATTTCGGTTGCGCATTCGAGTTATCACAAGCATAGTGCCTATATTCTTTCGAATGCTGACATGCCTGGTTTTTCGCGGCGTGATCAGGCGTGGCTATCGCGCCTTGTGCTGGCGCATCGAGGCAAGCTGGAACGTGTGAATTTGCTGGAAAAAAGTGCACCGGAATGGACATTGATTTTCTGCTTGCGGATTGCGGTGCTGCTTCATCGGGTACGTGATGATCAGGTATTACCGTCGTTGAGTGTTGGGTTCACCAAAGTCGGTTTTCATTTGAGAGTAGCTGATGGCGGGCTCGATCTATTGCCTCTGACAGCAGCGGCTTTGATGGAAGAGGCAAAGCAGTGGTTAGCTGTGGGTGGCGAATTGAGGATCGACGCTAAGTCGTAGCACCAAATTTCAGTCTCGAGCCTTAGCAGATCAATGTCAGTTTTTGCTTCTTACGGCGGTTAAGGTAGCAATAGTGAATGTGGCAAATGCAATAAGCGACCACTCGGCAATTGATAAGCCCAAAAATCTCCATCCTGCCTCAGAGCAGAGTCCTGTCGCCTCAAATAGCCACGGACATTGCTCACCAGACCAGTATACGAAGCGTTCCCACCATGGTTGATCAGCGGTGCAGCTGACGTCTTTGGCGAAATGCTGTAGCCAGGCTTGATATGCCGCAATGCCTCCGCCCGTAAGCGCAGTGAGACTCATGAGTACTGTTGTTAAGCGGCCCGCGATAGGTCGGTGAGCAAGAAAAAAGGCAGCTATCGATTCTACTGCTAATGCCAGATAAAGCATGCGTTGCAGAATGCACAACGGACATGCAGCCAGATTAAGTGTGCGTGCTAAGACCAAGCCCGTAGCTACCAGCCCGAAAGCCGCCAATCCAATGGCGGCCAACAGCCAGCGGCGAGAGACTATGAGCTGTAGCGTCACTTGGTTTTTCTCTTGCGCTCGGCCCGCACTTTGGCAACAAGTTTGTCCACATTGAGCAATAAGCCGCCAAAAGATGTTGTTGCGTCATTATTTAGCAAGTATTTTCCATCAACCACTAAACTGGGAACCCCTTTGATGCCTGCTGCTGCGGCATCTTGATCTGCGCGCGGTACCATGCTTTGAATGCTGAAAGAATTCAGCATATCCTCGAATTTCTTGCCATCCAGCCCATGGCTAACCGCCCATTCAATAATAACTTTGTCGCTGTTGAAATTGACGCGATCTTCGTGCAATGCCTTAAAAACAGCGCCATTCAAGCGCGACAACTCGCCCATGGCTTCCAGAGCGAAATACAGACGCGACAGCCGCGCCCAAGGCGGGCGATTGAAACTGACCGGGATACGACGCAAGGTGACGTCACTGGGCAATTTAGCCGCCCATGCATCGAGTACAGGATGAAAGTCATTGCAATGAGGGCAGCCATAAGAGAAAAATTCGATTATTTCAATTTTGTCTTTTGGTGTGACGAGCGGCTTGTCAATGATGCTGTAATCACGTCCGGATTGAAGTTCGTCAGCACAACTGGCGGTGCTGCCGATAAATGCGACAAACAGCAAGCTGGATAAAAGGCGCATCAATGACATCATGGTGTGGCTCCGTTAAATGGGATTGAACAAGCGATTGGACGAGAATTGTATGACAGGGTTCCGTGCAAGGGCAGCAACCGCGATTATCCGATACTTTCTTCAAGGGGAACGCAGGCGCAAAACAAAGCGCGATCCCCATGTACATCGTCAATCCGATTTACCGACGGCCAGAATTTATTTGTCGCTACCCAGGGCAGTGGAAAGACTGCCGTTTCGCGCGTATAAGGCCGCGTCCATTCGGCAACCAGATCGGTACTGGTATGCGGTGCGTGCTTGAGTGGCGAGTTTTCCAGCGGCCATTCACCACGTTCGATGCAGAGAATTTCTTCGCGGATCGATAGCATTGCGTCGCAAAAACGATCTAGCTCAGCCCGATTTTCCGATTCGGTGGGTTCCACCATCAGCGTACCGGCTACCGGGAAGCTCACTGTCGGCGCATGAAAGCCATAGTCCATCAGGCGTTTGGCAATATCGCTTTCAGTCACGCCGGTACTGCTCTTGATCGTGCGAATATCCAGAATGCATTCATGCGCCACACAACCCTGTGTGCCGGTATAGAGCACCGGGTAGTGTTCGGCTAGGCGTGCAGCAATATAGTTGGCGTTGAGAATGGCGATTTCGCTGGCGCGCTGCACACCTGCGGCGCCCAGTAGCGTGATGTACATCCATGAAATGGGCAGAATGGCCGCCGAGCCCCATGGTGCAGCAGAAACAGCGCCTTGCGTACTGGTTTCCAGAAAATTGTTTTGCGAAAAGTCATGCCCCGGCAAAAAAAATGCAAGATGGGCCTTGACCCCTATCGGCCCCATGCCCGGCCCGCCGCCGCCGTGCGGGATGGCGAAGGTCTTGTGCAGATTGATGTGGGCAACGTCGGCGCCAATATCAGCCGGGCGCGTGAGACCGACCTGGGCATTGAGATTGGCGCCGTCCATATACACCTGGCCGCCGTGCGCGTGAATGATGGCACAGATATCTTTGACCGCTTCTTCGAATACGCCGTGCGTAGAAGGGTAGGTGAGCATCAGGCAGGAAAGTTTTGTTGCGTGCTGAGCCGCTTTAGCCTCAAGATCGGCAAGATCGATATTGCCTTGCGCATCACAAGCTACGGCGATTACCTCGAGGCCACACATCTGCGCCGTGGCTGGGTTGGTGCCATGCGCCGATTTGGGGATCAGGCAGATTGCGCGGTGCGCCTCACCGCAACTGGCCTGATAGCGGCGGATTGCGGTGAGGCCCGCATACTCGCCCTGCGCGCCGGAATTCGGCTGGAGCGAGATGGCATCAAAACCGGTGATGGCCATGAGTTGCGCTGCAAGCTCATGAAACAGTTGCGCATAACCTTGTGCCTGGTATTGCGGGGCAAAGGGATGCATCTGCGCGAATTCCGGCCATGACACGGGAATCATTTCGGCAGCGGCATTCAGCTTCATGGTGCAGGAACCGAGCGGGATCATCGAATGATCGAGCGCGAGATCGCGATTTTGTAGGCTCTTGAGATAGCGCAGCAGACCATGCTCGGTGTGATGCGAATTAAATACGGGATGGGTGAGGAAGGTGGAGGTCCGCTGCAGTGCAGCGGGAATGGCGCATGGCGTGACGGCATCGAGGTCGGCCGATTTGCCGAAAATTGCCAACAGGCAGGTGATGTCTTCGCGCGTGGCGGTCTCGTCGATGCTGATGGCGAGTGTCGTCGCATCGACTGCACGCAGGTTGTAGCCCGCTGCTACCGCTGCAGCATGTATCTTCGCCGTATCACCAGCGCCGACTTTTACAGTGAGCGTGTCAAAAAATGCACCCTCGGTGCCCAATGCCTGCGCCAGTAATGCAGCCAGTCGATGAATACGGCCGGCAATCGCGCGTAACCCCTGCGGTCCGTGCCATACCGCATACATGCCGGCCATGTTGGCGAGCAAGACTTGCGACGTGCAGATGTTGGAATTCGCTTTCTCGCGGCGGATATGCTGCTCACGGGTTTGCAGCGCCATGCGATAGGCAGGTTTTCCGCGGGCATCTTTCGAGACGCCGATGATGCGGCCTGGCATGGCGCGAACGTAGTTCTCGCGTGTGGCGAAAAACGCGGCATGCGGGCCACCGTAACCCATCGGTACGCCAAACCGCTGGGATGAGCCGAGCACAATGTCCGCGCCCATTTCCCCTGGTGGCTTGAGCAGCACCAGCGCCATCAAATCGGAGGAAACGGCCACGATGCCACCGGCATTCTTTATCGCGGCGATGGGTGCGGAAAGATCGGCGATTGCGCCATGCACATTCGGATATTGCAGCAGCGCGCCAAATACTTTGTGCTGGCCAGCATCTTCCGGGCGGCCGAAGATCAGATCGAAACCAAAACCGGCGGCGCGGGTTTTGAGCACGGCAATGGTTTGCGGAAAGCAGCCTTCATCGACAAAAAACGCATTGCTCTCCACCTTGGCAATGCGCCGCGCCATGGCCATGGCTTCAGCCGCTGCGGTGGCTTCATCGAGCAGCGAGGCGTTGCTGATTTCCATGCCGGTCAGATCAATCACCATCTGCTGAAAGTTGATTAGCGCCTCTAGCCGGCCTTGTGAAATTTCTGCTTGATAGGGCGTGTAGGCGGTGTACCAGCCGGGATTTTCAAACAGGTTGCGCAGAATCACCGGTGGCGTGTGCGTGCCGTAATAGCCGAGGCCGATATAGGATTTCTTGACACTGTTCTTTTCGGCAATCGTGCGTAATTTTGCCAGTGCCGCCTGCTCGGGCATGGGTGCGGGCAAGTCCAAAGGACGATTCAGCCGGATGGCTGCGGGCACAGTGGCGTCAATCAATGCGGTCAGTGAATCGACGCCGATAACGGCAAGCATCCGCCGGATTTCATCCTCATCCGGTCCGATGTGGCGGGCGACAAATTCATCGCGCTGTTCGAGCTCGGCAAGCGGGCGAAGCAAAAGATTCATAGCGTGGCAGCGTAACCGTCTGCGTCGAGCAGAGCAGACAATTCATCAGGGTTGGCGGATTTGATGCGGAACAGCCAGTTGTCATAAGGCGCGCTATTTACCGACTCTGGTGCATCGATCACCATCTGATTGATGGCGATAACTTCGCCGGATATCGGCGCATAAATATCGGAGGCGGCTTTGACTGATTCGACTACCGCGCATTCCTCGCCTGCCTTGAGCATGCGACCAATGGCAGGCAGTTCAATGAAAACGATGTCGCCCAGCGCCTCTTGGGCATGATCAGTAATGCCGACGGTAATCGTGCCGTCTGATTCTGTTTTGCTCCATTCGTGTGATGCGGCGTATTTCAAATGGGTGGGGGTGTTCATGGTGGGTTTCCTGAGTTGAAAATTAGGTTGAAAATTCGAGTAAAGATTTTCCGTTGCGAACAAAAACTGGTTTGACGATCTTGGCTTTGAGGCGTTTGTCACGGATGTCGACCCCGACTTCGCTGCCCAAAATAATGCCAATAGGCAGACGTGCGAAAGCGATGGATTGGTTGAGTGTAGGCGAAAATGTACCGCTGGTGATCTCACCTTCACCCAGCGGACTGAACACTTTCTGGTGTGCGCGCAAAATGCCACGCTCGAGCAGCAACAAGCCAACGAACTGGTGTTCTTGTCGCCGTGTCACCAGTGCCGACTTTCCGATGAAGTCGCGGTTGGTGTCGCGCAGATCGACTGTCCAGGTAAGCCCTGTGTCGAGCGGCGAAGTGGTTTCATCCATGTCCTGACCATAGAGATTCATGCCGGCCTCAAGACGCAAGGTATCGCGTGCACCCAGGCCGCAGGGTTTGATACCGATATCAATCAGCGTCTGCCAAACTTCTGCTACGGCGCTGGCAGGCAGGCTGATTTCAAAGCCATCTTCGCCGGTGTAGCCGGTCCGTGCAATCAGCCAAATACCTTTATTCGTTGGCCATTCGCGGGCATGAAACGGCGCTAGTGATTCAGTGGCGGCGCGACTGGCGGGGAAGGCCGCACAGAAAAGCTCACGCGCCTGCGGACCTTGTACGGCGAGCATGGCGAGGGCGTTTTTTGTCTGACTCTCGTCTTTGCCATCGCAGCGGGGAGTGATCCTTGCATCAAATCCTGCCAGTTGCGTTTGCATCCAGGCCACATCTTTTTCTGCAGTGCCTGCATTCACAACAATACGGTAGCGCGTTGGCGTGAAAAAATAGACGATCAGATCATCAATGACGCCACCGGCTGCATTGAGCATGCAAGAATACAGCGCCCGCCCTGCGGTGGTGAGCTTGGCCACGTCATTCGCAAGCAAGCGGCGCAGAAATCGTGTGGCGTCCGGCCCGATCAAATCCAACGCGCACATGTGGGAAACATCGAACAGACCGGCATTGCGGCGCACGGCATGATGTTCTTCAATCTGCGAACCATAATGAATTGGCATTTCCCAGCCGGCGAAATCGACGATGCGGGCACCAGCGGCAACATGGGCGGCGTAAAGCGGGGTGCGCTGTAGCATGGGCTATTCCTGGACAAAAAAAAAGGCGTAACGGCACATCCGCTACACCCCATCTGTCCTTGGCACCTGAGAGATTTACTCCGTCGGTGGGCAACTGCGCGCTCACCGTTTCGGTTATATGAGCGATGCGCTGCCACTCTCCAGATTTTTGTTGCGTCGTCGGCCCTTTTGCCTGAGCGGTTCCTGGGGGTTGCGCCTTCGGCGGTGGCAGCAATAATGTGTCTTGAATCTGACACTTGCGTCACTCTCTCCCGACGATCAAGAAAGATTGTAACCGCACAACACAACTTCTGTTGGCTTTTTTGAAAAATGCTTCTTTGATTGGATCGTTTCGCGTACTATTACATACCAATGGCGTACCAGAAGCAAAGAACTGCCTGCATCGCGTTATTTACTGTTGGTGCCCAGGAGAGGACTCGAACCTCCACAGTGTTGCCACCGCTAGGACCTGAACCTAGTGCGTCTACCAATTCCGCCACCTGGGCAATACTCAAAACGAGGCGCGGATTCTATAGGAAAAAGTCAGATTGTCAAACAAACCCAAACCACTTGCTAAGCTTTCTAAAATTCGCCGGGCTGATCCTGAGTTCGCACGCGAGCAGGCGCAATATGAACATCCACTCCCCAGCCGCGAGTACATACTGCAAACTCTGGTGACCGAAGGCGCGCCGCTGAGTACTGATCGGCTGGTTGAATTGCTGGATATTCATGCAGACGAAATGGAGCCATTCCGGCGGCGCTTGGGCGCGATGGCGCGCGATGCGCAGCTCATGCAGAATCGTCGGGGCGATTGGCTGATTCCAGATAAGGCGGATTTGGTTCGTGGCCGCATCATTGGGCATCCCGATGGTTTTGGTTTTTTGTCGCCAGAAGATGGCTCGGATGACATTTTCCTTTCGCCCAAGGAAATGGACAAAGTGCTGCATGGCGACCGAGTGATCGCTCGCGTCATCGGTGTTGATCGCAAAGGGCGTCCCGAGGGAAAGATTGTCGAGGTTACCGAGCGCGCCAATAAAACCCTGGTTGGGCGCGTGCTCGAAGAACATGGTGTGTTGTTTGTGGTGCCTGAAAACCGGCGCATTAGTCAGGATATCTTTCTGGCACCGGCTGAAAAGGGAGCAAGGAAATTACCTAAACCGGGTGCGGGCCAGATTGTGATGGTCGAGCTGATCGAGCAGCCCAGCAAGAATTCGCAGCCAATAGGCCGCATTATCGAAGTGCTCGGCAATTATGCTGACCCCGGTATGGAAATTGAAATTGCACTGAGAAAACATGAGCTTCCTTTTGAGTTTTCAAATGCGGCGTTAGCTGAAACAAAGAAATTGTCCGATGCTGTACGCAAGTCGGATTGGAAGGGCCGCGAGGATATTACGGGTTTGCCACTGGTAACCATTGATAGCGAGACAGCAAGAGACTTTGATGACGCAGTTTATTGCGAGCGACAAGGCAAGGGGTTTCGGCTGGTCGTTGCCATTGCGGATGTTTCGCATTACGTCGCAGAAAAGGGGGCGTTAGATCAGGATGCCTATGAGCGTGGAAACTCGGTGTATTTTCCGCGCCGCGTGATTCCGATGCTGCCTGAGAAATTGTCGAATGGCTTGTGTTCCCTTAATCCGCAAGTTGAGCGGCTGTGCATGGTGTGTGACATGGCCATCAATGGGGCAGGTACGATTACGCGCTATCGGTTTTATTCTGCGGTGATGTTCTCTCACGCGCGCTTGACATATACCGAGGTGGCCGCAGCACTCTATGACAAAGATGCCAGTGCCTGCGAGAAACTGGCTCCTGTGCTGCCTCATCTTGAAGCATTGGAGGCACTTTATCGACAGCTCGCCAAGGCGCGCGAAAAACGCGGTGCGATTGATTTTGAAACCGTTGAGACCCGGATGCTGTTCGATGAGAACGGCAAGATTGATCGCATCGAGCCCTATGAGCGCAATGATGCGCATCGGTTGATTGAAGAGTGCATGCTGGCAGCTAATGTATGTGCCTCAGAATTTTTGCATGAGCAAGAGCATCCGACGCTGTATCGCGTGCACGAAGGACCGACACCGGAGCGGCTGGAAAAGCTGCGCGATTTTTTGGGAACTTTTGGGTTGCAATTGAGTGGTGGAAATGACCCTGGCGCAAAAGATTATGCAGCGCTGATAGACAAAATCGGCGGACGGCCAGATCGGCAGTTACTCCAAACCGTGATGCTTCGTTCACTGCGGCAGGCGATTTATAGCCCGGATAATGTGGGCCATTTTGGTTTGGCATATGACAGCTATACCCACTTCACGTCGCCGATTCGTCGCTATCCTGATTTGCTCGTGCATCGTGCCATAAAGTCGGCGCTGGCGAGACGGCGATATGAGCCGGGTAACTGGGAAGAAATCGGCCTGCACTGCTCAACAACCGAGCGCCGTGCTGACGAAGCCACGCGCGATGTGGAGTCGTGGCTTAAGTGTTATTACATGCGCGATCGGATTGGTGAAATCTTTGAGGGCAGCATTTCTTCCGTTGTTCCGTTCGGTATTTTCATCGCACTGGATGGCGTGTTCGTCGAAGGCCTGGTGCATGTTTCAGAACTCGGGCAGGACTACTTCCACTTTGATGAAAACACGCACACCATGGTGGGTGAGCGTAGCGGCCGACGCTTTCGTTTATCAGACCGGGTTCGAGTGCAATTGGTGCGCGTCGATATGGAAGCCAGCAAGATTGATTTTCGGTTGGCAGATTCGCCAGTAGTGTTGTCCAAAACGATGCCTAAAGCGCCATTCAAAGCGGCGTTGAAAAAGCCGTCAAAAGCGCAACGTTAGGTACGTCAGGTATCAGGCGGCAGGTCACCCAGATGCGTCATAAGGTTCGGCAATAAATGTTCTTCCGCCTTGCGAGTGAGTTCGCCCAACAGCTGATCAGCAATGCCGTCAGTTATTTTCAGTATAGCTAATGGCAGCTCTTGCTCCAGCCAGCACGTTAATTCTTTTTGTACGGCATCGCGCTGCGATGCTTGAATGTCGGCTAAAGAAGGCGCCAGAGATGTTACTTTTTCTGTGAGTAGAGGGAGATCATGGTCAGCATCGTCCTCTGCGAGATGCGCTGCTGGCGCGATGGGTGCGGTTTCAATGGTGCGTTCAACTGCAGCTTCAGATGCGGCCCCAAAAAAATGGGCAGGCATGGGCGGTGAAGCGCGGGGCGATGGAGATGCGATAAATACACGCCGTCGCTGGATTAGCTTATCCGCATCTGCTAGCAACTTGGCTGTGTCGTCAGGAGGAATAAAGTCAGGCATTTTTTGAAATGTCATGGCTCTCGATTGAGCAACCGCGGTCGCGATAAAACCGAAAACGATCGCGTCCAGGCAGACGAACCTCATTATTCGAGCTAATAATTTCGACGATATGTGAAAAGCGCTCAAATCCCCTAGGAATCTCGTCTGACAGATTGAGGAGCGCCCGTGCATCCGATGGAACAGTTGGAACATCATCGAGCTGAGTGGCGATAAGCACCGGCGTTTCAGCGGCAAGCGCAGCGCTGGCGCGACAGTGAGGTGTAAATCCAAGCGCCGTCTGTGTCCATAACAAACGATCCAGCGTTTCTGCGTGCTTTTCCTGCGGGGTGTAGATCAACACAGGCGTGCTTTTGCGATAGGCCTCGGCAACCCACTGCGCGGCGGCATGCAACCGATCATTGGCCCCATGAAAAAAGCTGATACGTGTCATTTTTTCTTGAGTCTGGCTGTCGGTTTGGGTTTGATCGCAACTTTGGATTTGACGATAACCTTGGGTGCCTGATTTGCACGCCCAAGCAAAAACTGGGTAAGTAAAGGCACCGGCCGACCGGTGGAACCTTTTTCTTTGCCTGAACGCCATGCGGTACCCGCAATATCAAGGTGTGCCCAACGGTATTTTTTTGTAAAGCGGGCAAGAAAGCATGCGGCTGTAATCGAACCGGCTGCACGCCCGCCGATATTGGCCATGTCAGCAAAGTTACTCTTTAATTGCTCTTGATAGTCGTCCCACAAGGGGAGCTGCCAGGCGCGATCGCAGGATGCTTGCCCTGCATCCAGCAACTCCTGGGCCAGGCCCTCATGGTTCGCTAAAAGTCCTGATGCCACATGGCCGAGGGCAATGACGCAGGCGCCAGTTAACGTAGCGACATCGATTACGCATTCTGGATTAAATCGTTCAACGTAGGTCAGGGCGTCACACAAAACGAGCCTGCCTTCGGCATCAGTATTTAGAATTTCGACCGTTTGCCCCGACATGGAGGTGACAATATCCCCGGGTTTCGAGGCAGCACCGTCAGGTAAGTTTTCGCTGGCGGGAATGACGACAATCAGATTGAGCGGTAGCTTTAGCAGGGCAACTGCCTTGAGTGTTCCCAGGACGCTGGCTGCGCCAGACATGTCGTACTTCATTTCGTCCATTTCAGCACCGGGCTTGAGTGAGATACCACCGCTATCAAAGGTGATTCCTTTGCCAACCAGTACGATAGGATTTTCTTTTTTAGCGCCACCTTGATAGCGAGCGATAATGAATTTAGGTGGTTCGCGCGAGCCGCGTGATACGGAGAGAAGAGTGTTCATCCCGAGCTTTTCCATGGCGCTTTTGTCAAGCACTTCAATTGCAAGCTGGTGGGTTCTAGCTAATTTTTTAGCTTCATTGGCCAGATAGGTTGGTGTGCAAATGTTGCCCGGAAGATTGCCAAGATTCTTGGCCAGCGTCATGCCTTCGGCAATTGCCAAGCCTTCGATTAAGGCTAATTCTGCCGTTGCCAACTCGTTACGGTCAGGTAGGGCGTAGGCGACTTTTCGTAGTGCCTGAGGGTTATCTTCTGGCTTGGATTTGAGATGATCAAATTTGTATATTGTGTCCTGGATCGCAATCGTTGCTTGACGAATTTTCCATGCTAAAGACTGCTTGGCAACGTCGAGTTCTGTCAGGTACAAGGTGGCGTCAGTTGTCCCCGTTCCATTCAGATGCTTGATCGCGGCGGTAATGGCCGATAGATAGTTCTTTTCGTTCACTTCATCTTCTTTGCCGCAACCCACGAGTAGCACGCGCTCGGCCAGGGCACCAGGTAATTTCTGCAGTAAAAGCGTTGTGCCTAGCTTGCCTTGCATATCTCCTCGGCCGATTACGTCACTGAGCACATGTTTAACCGCTTGATCAAGCAATTTGGCGCTTATGGAGAGTTTTCCGGATTGATAAACACCCACGACCACGCATGCGCTGCGCCTTTTTTCCGGCCCTTCGATTTTTATGCTAAATTCCAAAAAAGATTCTCCTTATGTGCTGTGGATGGCACTTGACGTATAAAAAAGTGCAAGGTTCGATTCTCCTTAACTTTCCATAAGAAGTCAAAACATACCCTTCACCTACAATGATTTATCAACGCGCCGCAATCAGGGAATTCACCCAAACAGCGGCGGCGATTTTTACTGCGCTACTTGCGATTCTACTGACGACGCAACTGATCCGACTTCTGGCTCAAGCCGCAGGCGGAAAGTTAGCCTCCGAAGCGGTGATGGCACTCCTGGTATTTGGGGCGATTAGCTATCTTCCCGTATTGCTTTCACTGACCATTTTCGTTTCGGTTTTATTAACATTGTCACGGTGGTATCGCGACTCTGAGATGGTCATCTGGCAAGCTTCGGGTTTGCCATTGTCGGTGTGGATCAAGCCTGTATTGAAATTTTCTTTTCCGCTGGTGCTGGGCATCGCTCTTCTTTCATTAATGCTTGCGCCCTGGGCGATGCAGCAAGGTGAGCTTTACCGCCAAAAAATAGATGATCGTGGCGACGTGGCGCGCGTCTCACCAGGTGAGTTTAATGAATCTGGGGCTGGTGACCGCGTGTTTTTTGTCGAGAGCATTGCAGGTCAAGAAGGTATCGTGAAACATGTTTTCATTAGCTCTGTGCAGCAGGGACGTACGGGCGTGATGGCAACAGCCAGGGGACATACCGAGAATGCGCCGAATGGGGACAAGTTTCTTGTGCTTGATAATGGACGGCGCTATGAAGGCGCTGCAGGTACGCCAGAGTACCGCGTCATGGAGTTTGATCGCTATGCGATACGGATTGAAACCAAAGAAACGCACAGCCTTGAAGCATCTCCACGCATCAAGCCGTTTTTTGATTTGCTCAAAGAATCTGAATCTATATACAAAGCGGAGTTATTGTGGCGATTGGGCCTGCCTCTGGCAGCACTCAATCTTGTGCTCTTAGCGATCCCCCTTTCTTTTGTTAATGCGCGGGCAGGCCGAACTAATAACCTTTTCTTTGCATTGCTTGCATACATGTTGTACAGCAATTTATTGAGTATTAGTCAAGCTTGGGTTGCCCAGGGAAGGTTGCCTTTTGAGATTGGGTTGTGGGCAATACATGGGATCATGCTGGTACTGCTTTTGGTACTTTTTTACTATCGGCAGAATCCATTTTCATGGGTAAAAATGCGATGGCGTTAAAAATTTATGAACGTCATTTAGCGAAAGAAATTTATGCTTCAACGGCGTTGGTTCTACTTGCTTTTCTAATGCTATTTGCCTTTTTTGATTTAATTCATGAGCTGGAGAGTATTGGCAAAGGGGGATACCGCCTTCAGGATGCCTTGATTTATATCGGATTGACCTTGCCGGGCAGACTGTATGAGTTATTCCCAATCGGGATCTTGATCGGTACGTTATACGCGCTTGTGATGCTTGCACGGCATTCTGAAATTGCAGTTCTCAGGTCGTCTGGCTTATCAACACGTGAGTTTTTGTTTTCTTTAGGCCGTATTGGTCTTATTTTTACTATGCTTACTTTGGCGGTGGGTGAGTTTTTAGTACCCCCTGCAGAGCAATCGGCACAGCAGATGCGGCTTAAAGCGATGGGTAAGCTCGTCGCAAAAGAATTTCGCTCCGGTCTATGGGTTAAGGATGAAACTTCGTTTATCAATGTAAATGAAGTTTTTCCAGATGCCTCGCTTAAAGATTTGAGAATTTTTGAATTCGATACAAATTTCCAGTTAAGCTCTATCAGTGAGGCAAAAAAAGGACGGTTCATTTCTGAAGGCGAGTGGAAGCTTGATGATGTTGTGCGTACCATTTTTTCGGGTGATTCTGCCTATGTCGAGCGAATGGCGAGCTTTCAATGGAAGTCTGCTTTAAATCCAGATCTATTGGTGGTTTTAATGGTCGATCCAGGACGTATGTCACTTCTTAACTTGACGCGCTATATTCGTCATTTGCGAAGTAATCAGCAAAAGACGGGGCGTTACGAGATTGCCTTGTGGAAAAAGCTGACCTACCCTTTTGCGCCGTTGGTCATGATGGCTCTGGCGTTACCGTTTGCTTATTTGCAAGACCGTGCGGGTATTACCAGCATCCGCATATTTTCTGGAGTCATGTTGGGCATTGGCTTTCATATGCTTAACGGGCTATTTTCAAGCTTGGGCGCCATTAATAGCTGGCCGCCATTTCTTTCTGCCATGACACCTAGTTTGTTGTTTTTGTTGGCAGCCACAGGCATGCTGTGGTGGGTTGAACGTCGGTAGTTGATGGTTCAGGTGCCCGTTATGTTTTTGGTTTAAACATGATCCGTGTTTTTGCTAGCCGGTCATGCAAGAATTGACGATCACGATCTAATAACGCCCATAAAAGCCCTGCACAAAAATAAATGATGCTAGGCCACGCCAAAAGGTAGCGCAACACGAGCCGCGCAGGTGGCGGACGGGCGTAGTTTTCGGTGACAATTTGTAGCTGCCAAGTTTGCATTGCAAGAGTTTGGCCGCCAAAATGCCAATATCCAATAAAGTAAGCTCCAAGAACTACAAAAACATGCAGTAAAAGTGCCCAGCCTGGGAGCACTATGGATGCCGCCATTCCTAGAAGCAGATGGGGAATGAGAAACGTGATGGAAAGAACACCGAGTAGAAGTAAACATTCATATGCCATGCTTGCAAATCGACGTCGCAAGCCTGGCATCACGATCTTTTGAGTATGCGCACGATCTGCTTCTACTTCTAATAGGGACTCTGGATTAAGGGGTGGCAACAAAATGGGGCGGACTGGTTAGTGGACGAGTTGGATGCGAGAACGCTTTCTTCTTTAAGGACAGGGCCGATGACTTTGGCACGGGACGAGTCTTGTCTTGGTGTTTGGCCGCAGATTTCAATCGATTTTTTTCGCTTTCCGGGAGCGCTTGGTACTCCTGCCATTTATTCTTAAGGGTTGTCTTTTGGTTTGGCGATGAGCGTTTCAAGGATTTATACTTTTCTCGTGCGCGCTTGCGTTCTTCGGGGGTGAGCTTTACCCATTCCTTCATATGGTTTTGGGTACGCACTTTTTCTTCGGTCTCCATGGATGGATATCGTTTGGCAATGGCCAGCCATTTTTTTCGGCTGTAATTGTCCATGTTATTCCATGAGCTTGAGAAAGGGGTGAGGATGACCCTTTGCTGACTATTCAACTCGGACCATGTTGGCTGAGTGTTCTGAGTGTTTAATGAGTCAAGCGAGTAGCCCGGTATTGAGGCTAGCGCCAGGGTTATTGCGAGGATAAGTCGACGGAAGGTTTGAGCCATGCTTGAAAGCCCAGATCAAGGTATGCAGTAGGTGGGAGCTCATCAGTCAGTAGAGCACTATCAATTTCGTCGTGTTCATGAGCTTGTTCGTCACCATTCCAGTAGTAAGTACCTATGGTGCCAACACTCAAGGCTAAAACGATTAGCAGCGTTTTAGCATGACTTAAAATCTCTTGTTCTGCCGCCGCAACGATACCTGCGAACTTAAGACCGCGAACATTTTGAGCATTCAACGCAAGACCCCGCGCCTTGTGCAGGCGCATCAACACAGCAGGATCAAGTGCTGACATCCCCGCTTCAAGTTGGTTACAAATTTTAGATGCGAATTCCGTCTCTTCATTCATAGTGCGATGCCTTTAGCTTTTAGTGCTGCGGCCAATGTATGCGTCGCCCGTGAGCAGTGAGTTTTGACGCTGCCTTCTGAACAGCCCATCGCTAGCGCTGTTTCGCTGATATCCAGCTCTTCCCAATAACGCATCAGGAAGGCTTCGCGTTGACGTGCAGGCAGTTTTTCAATTTCTGCTTCGATAATCCCTAGCAACTGGGTTTGCTCAATTTGCTGTTGAGGAGAAGATAACTCCTTGTGTTCACTAGTAGCTGAAATAATGTCCAGAGGGTCAGTTTCATCATCGTTATCACTTAAAAAAGATGAAAATAAGCTCATCCAGAGGGAGCGTACGTTTGAGCGACGAAAGCTATCTCGAATCGTGTTTTGTAAAATTCTTTGAAACAGCATCGGCCATTCATTTGCAGGGCGAGCGCTGTATTTCTCAGACAATTTCATCATGGCGTCTTGCACGACATCTAGTGCTACTTCTCTATTTTTCACTGCAAACATGGCTTGTTTGAAGGCACGCCGCTCAATGCTGGCAAGAAAATCCGAAAGATCAATTCTCGAGTTGAGTACTGGGTTCATGCAAGAAAAATAGGAGCGTGAGGCATTAAAGCGGTGGTTAGAATTTACTTTAAATCTTGACCATTTCCCAGCAAAACAGTAAGGTTACACGTTTACCTCAAAAAAGTGACAACAGGTGTAATCGATGCAGCTAACCGGCGCTGAAATTGTAGTTAAGTGTCTCCAGGAAGAAAAGGTCGAATATGTGTTCGGCTATCCTGGGGGATCCGTTCTCTATATCTATGATGAATTCTTTAAACAAGACAAGTTTAAACACGTTCTAGTTAGGCATGAACAGGCCGCAGTTCATGCTGCGGATGCTTATTCCCGTTCGTCAAACAAGGTGGGTGTTTGTATGGTGACATCCGGCCCTGGTGTCACCAATGCGGTGACGGGTATTGCTACAGCGCATATGGATTCAATCCCGTTAGTCATCATCAGTGGACAAGTGCCGACGCATTACATTGGTCAGGATGCATTTCAGGAGTGTGATACCGTGGGTATTACACGTCCTTGCGTGAAACATAATTTCCTTGTCAAGGACGTAAAAGATCTGGCAATAACGCTTAAGAAAGCGTTTTATATTGCTCAGTCGGGTCGGCCGGGTCCTGTACTTGTTGATATTCCAAAAGATATAACGACGCATGTTTGCGGGTTTGAATATCCAAAAACAATCACGATGCGCTCTTATGCGCCCAATGTGAAGTGCCATAGTGGCCAGGCAAGAAAAGCGCTGCAACTGATGCTAGAGGCGAAGCGCCCGATGCTTTACACTGGTGGTGGCGTTATCCTTTCCGACGCTTCAAGCCAATTAGTCAAGCTGGCTCATTCACTCGGCTTTCCCGTGACTAATACGCTAATGGGGCTGGGTGGATATCCTGCAACAGACAAGCAGTTTGTCGGCATGCTGGGTATGCATGGCACTTACGAAGCCAACATGGCAATGCACCATTGTGATGTGCTGGTGGCCATCGGTGCGCGATTTGATGATCGCGTGATTGGTAATCCAGCCGATTTTGGTTCAGTACCTCGTAAGATTATCCATATCGACATTGATCCTTCTTCGATTGCCAAACGGGTTGATGTGGATGTGCCTATCGTTGGCCATTTACCAGAGGTTCTTGGCGAGTTGCAGGCGTTATTCGATGAACAGAAAAGTAAGCCTGATGCTAAGACATTAGCTGCTTGGTGGAAGCAGATTGATGCGTGGCGAGGCAAGGATTCGCTGAAGTACAAGCAAGGCAAAGAGATCATCATGCCGCAGTACGTCATTGAGAAGCTCTATGAAGTGACAGGTGGCGATGCATTTGTTACGTCTGATGTTGGTCAGCATCAAATGTGGGCAGCCCAATATTATAAATTTGACAAACCTCGGCGCTGGATTAACTCGGGGGGCTTGGGAACCATGGGTGTTGGTTTGCCTTACGCCATGGGCGTGCGATTTGCCAACCCGGAGGCAACGGTTGCTTGTGTTACTGGCGAAGCCTCAATTCAGATGAATATTCAAGAGTTGTCAACAGCTAAACAATTTCGTTTGCCCATAAAAATTATTAATTTAAATAACCGTTATCTCGGAATGGTTCGCCAATGGCAACAGATGTTTCATGGTGATCGGCATGCTGAGTCCTACGTGAACGCCTTACCTGACTTTGTGAAGTTGGCTGAGGCTTATGGGCATGTGGGTATGCTGATAGAGCGTCCAGCCGATGTCGAGCCTGCATTACGCGAGGCATTTACTAAGCACAAGAATGATCTAGTTTTCATGGACTTTATAACGGATCAAACAGCGAATGTTTATCCAATGATTGCAGCCGGTAAAGGTTTGTCAGACATGATTTTGGCTGAGGATCTGTGAGCATGAGACATATCATTTCCATTCTTCTTGAAAATGAAGCGGGTGCCTTGTCACGTGTATCGGGTCTTTTTTCTGCGCGGGCTTTCAATATTGAATCACTCACTGTTGCAGCAACGGAAGACCCCTCGTTGTCGCGGATGACCATTGTTAGTAGCGGTTCTGATAGTGTCATTGAGCAAATCACGAAGCAGCTGAATAAGCTTATCGATGTCGTTAAAGTGGTTGATCTATCAGAAGCCCCGCATATTGAGCGTGAGCTGATGTTAGTTAAGGTTCGTGCTACCGGAAAAGACCGCGAAGAAATGAAGCGTATCGCAGATATTTTCAGGGGACGAATAGTCGATGTAACGGAGTCGTCGTACGTGATCGAACTAACTGGGGACTGTTCTAAACTGGATGCTTTTCTTGAAGTCATAGAGCATTCACTTGTTTTGGAAACAGTGCGTACAGGCGTCTGTGGTATTGGTCGTGGTGACCGTATTCTCAAGGTTTAATTTTTTGAAACTAAGGAACAATAAATAATGAAGGTTTTTTACGATAAAGACGCTGATATTTCTCTGATTAAAGGCAAGAAAGTTGCCATTATCGGCTACGGTTCACAAGGCCATGCACATGCACAGAATCTAAAGGATTCTGGCGTTAAGGTCGTTGTTGGTTTGCGCAAAGGCGGCGTGTCTTGGGATAAGGCCAAAAAGGCTGGGCTTAAAGTCGAGGAGATTGCCAAAGCAGTGAAAGAGGCTGATGTCGTTATGATTTTGTTGCCTGATGAAAATATCCCTGCGGTTTACTACAACGATGTTGAACCCAATATCAAAAAAGGCGCAACGCTTGCTTTTGCTCACGGCTTTAATGTGCACTACAACCAGGTTGTGCCACGTGCTGATTTGGATGTGATTATGATTGCCCCGAAAGGCCCCGGCCATACAGTGCGCTCCGAGTATTTACGCGGTGGTGGTGTTCCATCACTCATCGCGGTTTATCAGGATAACTCGGGTAAGGCAAAAGCCATTGCACTTTCGTATGCAGCAGCTAATGGCGGCACTAAGGGTGGCGTTATTGAAACCAATTTCCGTGAAGAGACAGAAACGGACTTGTTCGGCGAACAAGCCGTTCTTTGTGGCGGCCTGGTTGAGCTGATTAAGGCTGGCTATGAAACACTGACGGAAGCAGGCTATGCACCTGAAATGGCTTATTTTGAATGCTTGCATGAGGTGAAACTGATTGTGGATCTGATTTTTGAAGGTGGCATCGCCAACATGAATTATTCCATCTCGAATAATGCGGAGTACGGCGAGTATGTCGTTGGGCACAAAGTGATTGGTGACGAATCACGCGCTGCCATGAAAGAAGCATTAAGGGCTATCCAGCAAGGCGAGTATGCCAAAAAGTTTATTCTCGAAGGGCGTACAAACTATCCGGAAATGACGGCACGTCGTCGTTTGACTGCTGAGCACCCGATTGAGGTGGTAGGTGAGCAATTGCGTGCCATGATGCCCTGGATCAAGAAAAATAAATTGGTTGATCAGTCTAAAAACTAGGTTTATTGGAAAGATAAGAAAAGAAAAAAAGCACAGCCATGCTGTGCTTTTTTTCTTCTGTGGTTTGGTGAAGCTTGATAAACATTTAATATATCGACTTCAGTCGACAACTCAACAACGCTTATGAATCATTACCCACATCCCATTCTTGCTCGCGAAGGCTGGCCTTTTATCTTCTTTGCGCTTGTTGCAGCAATAGCGAGTTTGTATTTTTGGGGTTGGACATGGAGTATTCCGGCCTGGATTTTTTTCGTGTTTTGCGTGCAATTTTTTCGTGATCCTGCGCGCCCGATTCCACAAGGGGAAAAAAGTGTTCTAGCGCCGGCGGATGGCCGTATTGTTGTCATTGAGCCAGCGCGCGATCCCTGGCTTGATCGAGAGTGCGTGAAAGTAAGCATTTTCATGAATGTTTTTAACGTCCATTCAAATCGCAGTCCGGTTGATGGTGAAATTATGAATCGCTGGTACCATCCGGGTAAGTTCCTAAATGCCTCCCTGGATAAGGCTTCGCTTGAAAATGAACGCAATGCGTTACACCTTCGGACGCGTGACGGGTTTGATATCACGTGCGTCCAGGTTGCAGGATTAATTGCAAGACGGATACTTTGTTATGTTGATAGGGGAGAAAAAATGACCCGTGGTCAGCGTTATGGATTTATTCGCTTTGGTTCGCGCGTTGATCTTTACCTGCCTCCTGAAACCCACATAAAAGTCGGCGTTGGTGAGACGGTAAAAGCATCGTCGACTGTTCTTGCCGAGTTGCCATAACTTGTCTAAAAAATTGCTCCCGCAAAAATTATGAGTGCATTACCTCCAACACCGCCCATACGACCAGAAAAAATGCCGATGAGTCCTGATCTTCGACGACGGGGTATCTATTTGCTGCCTAATCTCTTAACGACTGCGGCTTTGTTTGCGGGCTTTTATGCCATTGTGCAAGCCATGAATGGTCGTTTTGAACACTCTGCCATAGCAATTTTTATTGCCATGGTTTTGGATGGGCTGGATGGACGCGTTGCCCGGATGACGAACACCCAAAGTGCATTTGGGGCTGAGTACGATTCACTTTCTGACATGGTTTCCTTTGGCGTCGCTCCAGCATTAGTAGTGTACGAATGGTCATTAAAAGGCTTAGGCAAATTGGGGTGGATTGCTGCTTTTATTTACTGCGTTGGCGCTGCATTGCGTTTAGCCAGATTCAATACCAATCTGGGGACAACCGATAAACGATATTTCCAAGGTCTGCCAAGCCCTGCGGCGGCGGCTTTAATTGCTGGTTTAGTTTGGGTATTGCTCGACCTTGAAGTCACGGGAGAAGATGCCCGCTGGTTTACCTGTATTTTGACCATCTTCTCAGGTATCACAATGGTCAGCAATATTCCGTATTGGTCTGGCAAGGAGATCAATCTTAAAAAAAGCGTGCCATTCATGATGGTTGCTGTGATTGCACTAGGTTTTGCCTTCGTATCCTTTTACCCTCCCGGGGTTTTGTTTACGTTATTTTTGAGTTATGCCGTGTCCGGTTATATTGTGTTTGCACTGCGTTGGAAAAATAACCAAAAGTAAGATATCAAACATATTGCAACAAAAGAATAAAGCATTTATAGTCAGGCAATGGTCTTGACGATATTTTCTCGGTTTGCATTTTTTGCGCTAATTTCCGCCTTATTCGGCGCGCTTATCTTGCGCCGTTCGTTGCGCGCCAAGCCTTTGCCGCTACTGCGCAACGCGCATAAATAAACCCATCCCCCAAATTCGGTTAGTTTGAAGCAACTCCAAAATGGAGAGGCGTTATTACGTGTGCCTATTTTGAATTCCCAAAGGAGATCAGCATGTCTAAAGAACAATTGATTATTTTTGATACTACATTACGCGATGGTGAGCAAAGCCCTGGCGCCTCGATGACTAAGGAAGAGAAGTTGAGAATTGCACGGCAGCTTGAGCGTATGCATGTGAATGTTATTGAGGCTGGATTTCCTGCCGCTTCCAACGGAGATTTTGCGGCGGTTAAAGCGGTTGCTGAAGCAATTAAGGACTCAACCGTTGCTGCCCTTAGTCGCGCCTTTGATAAGGATATATCGCGGGCTTTAGAGGCTATCAAGCCAGCAGCGTCAGGCCGTATCCACACATTTTTGGCGACAAGTCCCATCCATATGGAGAAGAAGTTGCGTATGTCGCCAGATGACGTGATTGCGGCTGCAAAAAGCGCCGTTCGTTTTGCACGTAACGGCATTGATGATGTGGAGTTTTCATGTGAAGACGCCGGTCGTTCTGAATTGGACTTTCTCTGTCGAGTAATTGAGGCAGTGATCAAAGAAGGTGCAACAACGATCAATATTCCCGACACTGTGGGCTATAACGTACCTGAGCAATTTGCTGAGCGCATAAAGCAATTACGTGCGCGTATTCCCAATTCAGATAAAGTTGTTTGGTCAGTCCATTGTCACAATGACCTTGGGTTGGCAGTCGCCAATAGCCTTGCTGCGGTAATGGCTGGTGCGCGTCAAGTCGAGTGCACGATCAATGGATTGGGTGAGCGTGCAGGGAACGCCTCACTTGAAGAAATTGTTATGGCAGTTCGCACAAGGCAAGATATTTTCCCGTGTGAGACTCGCATTGATGCAACGCAAATTGTTCCGGCCTCTAAAATGGTTTCCAGCATTACCGGGTTTCCGGTTCAACCCAATAAAGCAATTGTTGGTGCCAATGCCTTCGCTCATGAATCAGGTATTCATCAAGATGGCGTATTGAAGCATCGCGAAACGTACGAAATCATGCGAGCTGAAGATGTTGGCTGGAATGCCAATAAGCTTGTTTTGGGAAAGCTTTCGGGCCGAACCGCATTTCGGGCGCGCTTAAAGGAACTCGGCATTGAGGTAGAGAGCGAACAGGTATTGAATACGGCATTTATGCGATTTAAAGAACTCGCTGATAAGAAACATGAAATTTTCGATGAGGACTTACATGCATTGATGAGTGATGAGGCTGTTACGCCAGAGAATGAGCGCTATCGACTTGTTTCATCCATGTTTCATTCTGAAACAGGTGAGGTGCCCTTGGCGCGGCTTATTATCTCAACAGAAGGTATTGAAAAAGGGGCTGAGGCTAGTGGTAGCGGCCCTGTTGACGCGACATTCAAGGCGATTGAAAGCATCGTCGCGAGCGGATCTGAACTCTTGTTGTACTCGGTAACTGCGATTACGACCGGGACGGATGCGCAAGGCGAAGTGACCGTCCGGCTTGCCAAAGATGGTCGAATCGTCAATGGGCAAGGCGCCGATACTGACATTGTTGTTGCTTCGGCAAAAGCCTATATCCATGCTTTGAATACGCTGAGTTCAAAGAAGGAGAAACTTAATCCACAGATTTAGCAAGCATGGATGGTGCGGTAGTTCGTGCGTAAGCAACGCAGCTGACAAACAGCATAAGGGCCAAGAGCACTTCAATTATGGCCAGTGTTTGGTTAGTTCTGGTTTCTGCTGTCGCACGAACAACCCCTTCGGTAAGGTAAGCGAGGGCGAGCATTGATGTCCATTGATGCGTGTAGCGTTTGCCATGCAGAATGCCAAAAAATGGGAAAAGAAGTGGAAGGGCTTTGATAAAAAGCGTGGAACCACCTGGATGAATGGGGGCTAACCAAAGCTCCCACGCTAAGCAAAGAAAGAGCAGGCCATTTAGGCTAAAAATGGCAAGTCGATTTGACCACATGGCCGCAGTCATGAGGCAAGCTTCTTTGCCGTTTCAGCCAGGCGTCGGCCAAGAGCAATTGCCAATTGCCGCTCGTGATCAGTGCAAGCAGCTAATGCCGCAGTGCCGCTGACATGGCTTGCTCCATAGGGAGTGCCGCCGCCAGTGGTGAGAGATAATGCAGATTCTGTGTAGGGAATGCCAACGAGAAGCATACCGTGGTGAAGTAGCGGAATCATCATTGATAAAAGAGTCGATTCTTGGCCGCCATGTTGTGAAGAGGACGATGTAAATACCGAGGCGGGTTTGCCGGCAAGTGCGCCTGTGAGCCATGCGCTACTGGTTGAATCAAGGAAGTACTTCATGGGCGCGGCCATGTTACCAAACCTCGTCGGGCTGCCCAGTGCTAGACCTATGCATTCTTCAAGATCCTGCAGTTCGACATAAGGAGATCCGTTTGCAGGGATCGTATCTTCAGTTACTTCGCAGACAGTGGAAACTTTTGGCACAGTACGTAAGCGCGCTGATACTCCGGGAACCTGTTCAATACCTTGCACAATATGTCGCGCAAGTTCGAGAACTGAGCCATGATTGCTGTAATAAATAACCAGGATTTCTTTCATGTTTTTTTAAGATGCCTTCATTTTTCATTATTTAAAATCGTTACCGTCGCTAGAATATAAAACATATGTGGCTGCCTTTACCTTTTCGACTGCTTTTTCGCGTTGCACAACGTTTTCGCAGAGAGCGATGCACGCAAACCGCAGCTGCTTTATCTTTTGTCAGTCTGCTTGGGCTGGTTCCAATGATTGCGGTTGGCTTCGCAATTGTTTCCATAATACCTGCCAGTGTTGGACTTGGTCATGCCATTGAGAGGTTTTTACTTGCAAATCTTTTACCAGATAAAGCGGGTATTGTTATCGCTAAGTACGTGAGCCAGTTTGCAGGGCGAGTTGGCCGGGTAACTTTTTTTGGCGCGCTTGCACTGGGCGTTACGGCGGTAATGCAAATGCTCACTATTGAGCATATTTTCAATCAGATATGGCACGTCAAAAAAGTCCGGCCGATTTTTCGACGCCTGGCTATGCATGGCCTTGCAATTACCGTCGGGCCGCTGCTGTTAGGTGGGAGCCTTATTGTGGTGGCTTTGGTCACCAGCCTATCTTTTGGCTTGATCAATGAGCCCCTTTGGGTGCATTTGTTTGTTACCCGCAGTTTACTGCCATTGATGTTTATGGCGACGTTGTTCAGTTTGCTTTACTGGGCCGTTCCAAATAAGCCTGTGACGCCTTTACATGCGGTGGTTGGAGGAACTTTTGCAGCACTCGGCCTCATGGGTGTTCAAAAGCTCTTTACGTTGTTTATTACCGGCCTTGTGTCTAATACTACAATTTACGGAGTGTTTTCTGCTATTCCTGTGTTTTTGGTATGGCTTTATACATCATGGATCATTGTTTTAACGTCGGCGCTCATCGTCGCGGAGCTTCCTGGTTATGTACACAAGTAGGCAATCGATCTGATCGAGAAGATTTTTTCTTGAGTAAAATAACCTGCTTCCACTGATAAATTACTTTTCCTCTGGTCTTTATGCAAAATTTCCTTTCCACCAAAGCCATTGACTCTCGTGATCGACTGATTGTCGCGTTAGATTTTCCAAGTGTCAGTGCGGCACGTGCTCTAGTAACCACATTGGGTGACGTGGTTAGTTTTTATAAAATCGGCTTGGAGCTTTTCATGGCAGAGGGCTATTTTGACTTTCTGAAGTGGCTCGTTTCACAGGAAAAAAAAGTATTTGTTGATCTTAAGTTTTTTGATGTTCCAGAGACTGTGCGTTCAGCTGTGCGTGCATTGGCCGGAAGTGGGGCAACCTTGGCAACGGTTCATGGCAACCAATCAATTATGGAAGCTGCCGTGAAAGACAAGGGCCCGCTTAAAATTCTTGCTGTAACTGCCTTGACGAGTCTTGATCGCGGGGATCTGGATGACTTGGGGTTTTCATGTGATGTTGAAAGTTTGGTGTTGTCTCGGGCGCGTCGGGCCTTAGAGGCTGGCGTCGATGGAGTCGTATCTTCAGGTATGGAAGCAGCGTCAATACGTGCTGAGCTTGGTGATAGATTACTTGTGGTCACGCCAGGTATCCGACCTGTTGAAAATAAATCGGTTGATGACCAAAAGCGAACTGTCGATGTCGCGCAAGCGTTTCGAAATGGTGCTGATTACATTGTTGTTGGACGGCCTATTCGTCAGGCTAGCAATCCACGCTTGGCGGCAATTGAGATTCAGCAGACTATTCAACATTTATTCAGTCACTTCGGTGAATATCAGGCTAGGCCGAGTTCTTAAGAACGCGACAGGATATAGATGGAGTGATAAGGAAAGCACCTTGTTTTATCCTCTTGTTTGAATTATAATTTTTTGCTTTCCTGTACTTGAAGAGAACACTATGGTAGTTATTCGTTTAGCCCGAGGTGGTGCAAAGAACCGTCCGTTTTTCAATATGGTGGTTACTGATTCGCGCAATCGCCGCGATGGCCGCTTTATTGAGCGCATTGGTTTTTACAACCCGATTGCTGCGGCAACGGAGCAAGGTTTAGTCATCAATGCTGAACGCTTGGCTTACTGGCAGCAGCATGGTGCCCAGCTTTCGCCTACTGCTGCTCGCCTAGTGAAGCAGGCTGGCGTGAAAAAAGCTGCCTGATACACCATGATTGTGTTGGGGCGGATTATTGCCCCGTTTGGTGTTCGGGGTTGGTTGCGCATACACCCATTTGGTGACGACCCCTTGTCATGGGGAACGATTTCGCATTGGTGGTTGTCCCTGGCAGCGGATGCTCCGCCTGATCAGTGGAAGGCTTATGTGCCGGAGGCTATTAAAGCCCATGCTAATAGCCTTGTTGCCAAGCTTGCCGGTGTTGATGACCGCGATACGTCGGAGTCAATCGATGGTTGTTTTATTGGTGTGCTGCGTGATGAGTTACCGCCAGTTAAGCTCGGTGAATATTATTGGGATGATCTGACGGACCTAAGTGTTGTAAACCTGCAGGGGGAGTTGCTGGGTAACGTGAAGTCTCTGCTGGAAACGGGTGCACACAATGTTTTAGTTGTTGCATCCGAGAAAAATGAAAGATTGTTGCCGTTTGTTGAGCATGTAGTAAAGTGGGTTGATGTTCCCGGAAAAATGATTCACGTCGATTGGGATGTTGACTGGTGACCTTGCGATTTGATGTCATAACCCTGTTCCCTGAAATGTTTTCGGCAATTACCGAATCAGGAATCACGCGGAGGGCGCTGAATCGCAAGCTCTGGCAGTTAGAGTGCTGGAATCCTCGGCAGTGGGCGAATGATATTCATCGAACAGTAGATGATCGCCCTTATGGCGGCGGGCCCGGTATGGTGATGATGGCTGGTCCATTGGAATGTGCAATTCAGGCGGCAAAAGTCGGCGCTGGTGATGCGGCGAAAGTAATTTATCTTTCTCCGCAGGGTGCGCCGATCAAGCAGCAACGAGTGATTGAACTAGCAGCAGGCCCGGGTGCGATTCTTTTGTGTGGCCGCTATGAAGGGATTGATGAGCGGCTCATTGACCGATGTGTTGATGAAGAGTTATCACTCGGCGATTTTGTTTTATCTGGTGGTGAAATTGCGGCAATGGCCTTGATGGATGCCTGTATTCGTTACTTGCCGGAAGCCTTGAGTGATGAGTCGTCGGTAGTTGAGGACTCTTTTTCTTCAGGTTTGTTAGACTGGCCACATTACACGCGGCCAGAAGTGTACGAGGGGTGCGAGGTTCCTGATGTTTTGTTATCAGGGAATCATGAAAAAATTCGTCTTTGGCGACTGAAACAGGCGCTAGGACGAACATGGCAGAGACGGCCGGATCTTTTGCAGGAACGGTTTTTGAGCCAAGAAGAGGCCAAATTGCTGGGAGAGTTCCAGCGAAATGGTAAATAAAACTACATACCAGAGGCGACTCTGCTCTTTGTAAACGGTTGGCAGGCTAGATCTGCAGCCATAATTAATTGAATGGAGTAATCAATGAATCTGATTGAACAGTTGGAAAAAGAAGAAATTGCGCGGTTGGCAAAAGTTGTTCCTGATTTTGCTCCGGGCGATACGGTCATTGTTAATGTCAATGTATTTGAGGGTGATCGAAAGCGTACTCAGGCTTTTGAAGGCGTGGTTGTTGCTAAGCGTAACCGTGGCTTAAATTCAAATTTCATTGTACGTAAAATTTCTTCAGGCGAAGGCGTTGAGCGTACGTTTCAAACCTACTCCCCAGTGATTGCCAGCGTTGAGATCAAGCGTCGTGGCGATGTACGTCGTGCCAAGCTTTATTATTTGCGTGATCGCTCAGGGAAGTCTGCGCGTATTAAGGAAAAACTGACGAGAAAGACACGCGTTTAAAGTTTTTTAAAGCGTTATAGCTGATTCTGAGTTAATTATTTTATTGATTAGCTAAAAAGGGCCGTGCATCATTTGATGCGCGGCCCTTTTTATATTTTTATTCTTTGTGAAAATAGGTTTTAGTTTGCACTTGGTGTGGATTAGTGAGCTTTTTTATCTTTCTCAATCATCGCATAAGCAGAATGATTGTGAATTGATTCGAAGTTCTCGCTTTCAACGCTGTAAGCATCAATGCGCTGATCGGCATTCAATACGCTGGCAACGTCACGAACAAGATCTTCAACAAACTTGGGATTATCATATGCGCGTTCGGTGACAAATTTCTCGTCAGGTCGTTTAAGCAGACCGTAAAGTTCGCAAGAGGCTTGGCTTTCAGCGATATTAATCAAATCCTCAATCCACACAAGGGTGTTGGTTGTGGCCGTGATAGTCACATGTGAGCGTTGATTGTGTGCGCCACGCTCTGAAATTTTCTTGGAGCAAGGACATAAGCTGGTAACCGGCACCAACACCTTGATGGTTTGTCGGTACTCGCCGTTGGAGAGAATTTCACCAATAAACGTTATGTCATAGTCCATAAGGCTTTTGACGCCAGAAACAGGGGCTGTTTTGTTAACGAAGTAAGGGAAGCGCATTTCAAGATAACCCATTTGAGCTTCTAAACGGATTACCATTTCACGCAACATAGTTTCAAAACTTTCAACCGAAATTTCATCTTCGTGTGAGTTAAGAATTTCAACGAAACGCGACATATGCGTACCCTTGAAGTTATGCGGTAGCCCCACGTACATATTGAAGTCAGCGACCGTGTGTCTTACACCACCGCTTTTATCAAGAATTTTGAATGGGTGACGAATTGATTTAATACCAACACGGTTGATTGGTAAATGGCGTAAATCTTCGCTTGCCTGTACGTCAGGTATGACAGCCGTATTTTGATCAGGCATAGGTATCCTAGAATTCATAATTTGTTAGCATCTAGCATAAAAAAGTGTGTAATGAACTGTATATTTTCCGACAAAATTAGTCAACTATTGGTGGCTAGCTTTTTATACACCGCGCTGACAATACCTGCAGGATCAAGCCCGACCTCAGATAATAGCGTGGCACTATCCCCCTGATCGATGAAATGATCCGGTAATCCAAGCCGTAAAAGAGGCACTCTGTTTCCTGACTCTTCAAGGGCGCGGGCTACTTCAGCCCCGGCACCACCGATAATGGTATTTTCTTCAATCGATATTAATAGCTCGTGACTTAGGGCCAGTGTAGAAATAAGTTCGTGGTCAATAGGTTTCACAAATCGCATGTTGACTACGGTGGCATCAAGTAATTCACCCGCAGCTAGAGCTGACGTCAGCATGGAGCCAAATGCCAATAGAGCTGTGTGCTTGCCTTGGCGCTTTACTTCGCCTTTACCTATGGCGAGCGTTGATAAATCAGACTGTACCGTTATTCCGGATCCACTACCACGCGGATATCGAACGGCTACTGGGCCATCAGCAGAAAAAGCGGTAGAGAGCATTTTGCGACATTCATCTTCATCACTCGGCGTCATTACCACCATGTTGGGGATACAGGTGAGGTAAGAAAGGTCAAAAGCTCCATTATGTGTTGCGCCGTCCGCTCCCACAAGGCCACCACGATCAATCGCAAATACAACAGGTAAATTTTGCAAGGCAATATCGTGGATGAGTTGGTCATAGGCCCGCTGTAAAAACGTCGAGTAAATTGCAACGACTGGTTTCATACCTTCACATGCCAATCCGGCAGCAAATGTCAGTGCATGTTGCTCAGCAATGCCTACGTCAAAGTAGCGATCGGGAAAAACTTGTGAAAAGCGTAGCAAGCCTGAGCCTTCACGCATGGCAGGGGTAATGCCGATGAGGCGGGAGTCGCTAGCAGCTTGATCGCATAACCAGTCGCTAAATACCTGCGTGTAGGTTAGCTTGCTGCTGCTTTTTGCGGGCTTGATTCCGCAGGTAGTATCGAATTTACTGACTCCGTGATATAGAACTGGATCAGTTTCTGCAAGTTTATAGCCTTGCCCTTTTTTAGTGATCACATGTAGAAACTGAGGCCCTTGGAGCCGACGTAAATTCTGTAGAGTGGGAATCAATGCGTCTAGATCATGACCATCGATGGGACCGATGTAGTTAAAACCTAACTCTTCGAATAAAGTGCCTGGCGAAATCATTCCTTTGACATGCTCTTCAACTCGACTAGCAAACTCACGCATACTAGGCACAGCCGATAGCACTTTTCCACCTGCTCGGCGCGCTGCATTGAAGGTTCTACCAGAGAGTAATCGGGCCAGGTATTTGTTCAGTGCTCCAACAGGTGGCGAGATGGACATGTCATTGTCGTTTAGTATGACGAGTAAGTTCGCATCAAGCGTGCCGCCATTATTTAGAGCCTCGAATGCCTGGCCGGCAGACATGGCACCATCACCAATGATGGCAGCGACCCGGCGCTCCTCCCCCTTATTGCGTGCCGCGACAGCCATACCAAGCGCAGCAGAGATAGATGTTGAAGAATGGCCAACTCCAAAGGAGTCGTAAATACTTTCAGTCCGTTTAGGGAAGCCGGACATTCCCTTATGCATACGCAAACTCGCCATGCCTTCTCTTCGGCCAGTAAGCACTTTATGGGCGTATGTTTGATGTCCCACATCCCAGACTAGTCGGTCTTCCGGTGTATTGAAGACATAGTGGAGTGCGATCGTTAGTTCGATGGTGCCAAGATTGGAAGATAAGTGACCGCCTGTTTTTGCGACAGACTCAAGTAAAAATTGACGTAATTCATCGGCTAACTGCGGTAGTTGATGTGGTGAAAGTAATCGAAGGTCCGTGGGGGACTGAATCGTATCAAGCAGAGGTGTCATTAGAAATTTCGCTCTGCGATGAAGTCAGTTAATTCATGCAGACGTAATGCGCGATCTCCGAATGAGGATAGCGCAGCATGCGATTCATGCAACAGGCTTACGGCAAGCTCTTTGGCTTGAGTTTTTCCCAATAAGCTGACATAGGTTGATTTGTTTTGCGCTGCATCCTTACCTGCAGTTTTCCCAAGCGTGGCTGTATCACTTTCTGTATCAAGAATATCATCGACAATTTGAAACAACAAGCCGAGCCGGGTGGCAAAGTGGCTGAGTTGGTCTAATTCGCTTGATGTTGCTTTACCGCAATGTGCTCCAAGAAGAACAGCGGCACGAATCAATGCCCCCGTTTTGTGAATGTGCATCAATTCAAGTTCCGCAATGGTTAGCTGTTGATTCGTCGCGGCAATGTCAAGCGCTTGACCGCCAGCCATTCCGCGTGATCCCGACGCAGTGGCCAGAAGGTTAAGCATATCAAGCTGATGTGATAAATCGACATCTAGTGAGTGGGATGACAGTACTTGAAATGCAAGCGTTTGAAGCGCATCACCAGCAAGCAGGGCGGTTACTTCATCAAACTCAATATGGCATGTTGGTTTGCCACGTCGGAGCACGTCATTGTCCATACAGGGTAAGTCATCGTGCACGAGTGAATACGCATGAATGAGTTCAGTGGCAATCGCTGCCATATCCAAAGAATGTGATGTTGCTTTAAAAAGATCGCCTGTAGCATGGCAAAGCAATGGCCTGACTCGTTTTCCTCCACCAAGTACGGCATAGCGCATTGCGTCGTGCAAGCGAGTGGGTGAAATGTGTGATGGGGGTAGGGCTAACTCGAGCGCAACCTCTGTCCTTTGCTGAATGCTAGCGGCCCAGCCGAGAAAATTCATGGTTATTTATTTGTCTTCCAGTTCACTAAAGGTGTCTGGTTTGAATGGGCGCAGAGTGTTGTTTTCAAGGATGCGTATTTGCTGCTCAGCTGCATTGAGGGTCTTTTGACACTGGCGAAGCAAAATCATTCCACGTTTGTAGACATCCAATGTTTCTTGAAGCGGCATCTGACCAACTTCCATGGCGCTAATGATGCTTTCCAATTCGGTGAGAACATCTTCAAAGGATTGTGATTCTATCAGTGTAGAGGATTTTTTCGGGGTAGTTTTCATGATGAGGGTGCTATGTTAGTCAAAGACAATAGTCGATAATAAAAAAAGGTTATAAAAATAGCTTAGGGGCGGCTTTCGGTCAAATTCGTTACGCGCTACAATACGATAGTCGGCGTTGAGCCGGTTTTCTTTTGCTATTAAATCACTTCGACCTACCTCAATTGTTTCCAGTTTCCTCGTAAACTTTTCTTGGTGGTTGGAAACTATGTCTGACACTCTTCCATATTCTCTTTTGTCACCTAGTGCTTCACAATTGCCGGTGGAATGGTATTTTGATGAAAAACTTTTCGAATTAGAGCAAAAAGTAATTTTTGAGGCAGGGGCGAATTACGTTGGCCATGAGTTGATGGTACCAAACGTGAATGACTATCGCTCACAAGAATGGAATGACCACGGACGGATGATCATTCAGCAGCCCGATGGTATGTATGAAATGTCAAATGTCTGCCGTCATCGGCAAGCCATTATGCTCGAAGGCTCAGGAAATGCAAAAAATATTGTTTGCCCTATTCATCGGTGGACTTACGATTGCGGTGGTACGTTAGTCGGTGCGCCGCATTTTGTCACTAACCCCGCATTAAGCTTGAAGAAACAAAAGCTTGAAAATTGGCAAGGTTTGTTATTCAAGGGCCCACGCTCCGCCGATGCGGATTTAGCAGGGATGCGATTTACAAACATGTTTGATTTTAAGGGCTACAGGCTAGATCGTGTTGAGTTGCATGAATGCAACTACAATTGGAAGACGTTTATTGAGGTCTACCTAGAAGATTATCATGTCACCCCCTATCATCCCGGGCTAGGGGGCTTCGTAACGTGTGATGATCTCAGCTGGCAATTTGCTGATTGGTACTCAGTACAGCAAGTGGGCATCCAATCACTTGCAAAGCCGGGCTCAGCAATTTATCAGCGCTGGCATAAAGTCGTTCTTGACTACCATAACGGCGAGTTGCCAAAGAGTGGGGCAATTTGGTTAACTTACTACCCCAATATTATGGTGGAGTGGTACCCGCAAGTACTCGTTGTTTCCAGGTTAATCCCACAGGATGTGAATAAAACGCTTAATGTCGTTGAGTTTTATTATCCTGAGGATATTGCGCTCTTTGAACCAGAATTCATTCAAGCTGAGCAGGCGGCCTATATGGAAACAGCGCTAGAAGATGACGATATCGCCACGCGCATGGATCGAGGTCGATATGCCTTGATGAAGCGAGGTCAAAGCGAGATGGGCCCTTATCAATCGCCAATGGAAGATGGAATGCAACACTTCCACGAGTATTACAGACGTCTCATGAGTGGTTATCTGAACAATTGTGGTTGATTTGCTCAGGTAGAATGTTAAGAAATATCCACCCCCTATAAATTTCTATCAAGGAATCATTTGCATGTATTTTGGAATTATTGAGTTGTCTTGGTGGGGATATTTTGTTTTAACCTTGGGGCTGACCCATATCAGCATTGTTGGTGTCACGATATATCTTCATCGACACCAAGCACACCGTGCGTTGGATTTATCGCCGCTACCTAGCCATTTTTTTCGATTTTGGCTTTGGCTAACAACAGGTATGGTTACCAAAGAATGGGCTGCAATCCATCGGAAACATCATGCAAAATGTGAAACAGTCGAGGATCCACACAGCCCGCAGATTTTGGGTATTCAGCCGGTGTTATGGACAGGCGTCTTCTTCTATGTAAAAGAATCCCGCAATGCTGAAACCATGGCGCATTATGGGCACGGAACACCTGATGACTGGCTTGAGCGTGTGATCTATACCCCACTAAATAAGCTAGGCGTGTTTATCATGCTGGGGATCAATCTTGTTTTGTTTGGTCCCTGGATAGGAGGTTTGATTTGGGTTATTCAAATGATCTGGATTCCCTTTTGGGCTGCCGGAGTGATTAATGGGATAGGCCACTATTGGGGATATCGAAACTTTGCTTGCTTTGATGCATCGACGAATATTTTTCCTCTTGGCATTCTGATTGGCGGGGAAGAGTTGCACAATAACCATCACACGTTTGCTTCTTCGGCAAAGCTTTCCAACAAGTGGTATGAATTTGATATTGGTTGGTTTTATATCCGATTGCTTGAGATTGTTGGTCTAGCAAAAGTTAAAAAAATTGCTCCGACACCTCGCTTTCACCTGGCAAGGCCGACCATTGATCTTGATCTGTTACAGGCGGTAGTTACCCATCGGTATGACGTATTGGCCAAATACTTGAAGAGCTTGCATCATTTGGCATCTGAGGAATTTACGCAACTGAGCATCGATGCCAAAGAGGGGCGTTTGATGAAGCACTTGTTGGGCAGAGAAGAAAGCAGTCTCCCCATTGCACAGCATGCGAGACTGGCAGCCTTGCTAAGGCAGAGTGAGCGTCTGGCGCGGGTCTATGCCATGCGAAAAGATCTTGAAGCTTTGTGGGGACGATCAACCGCTACACATGATCAGCTAGTTAAGCAGCTAGAGGATTGGATTACAAGTGCTGAGCAAAGTGGTATTAGGCAAATGGAAGAGTTTTCTTCAAGGTTAAGAACCTACGCGGTATAACGTAAAGAGAAAATTTCCAATAAAAAAGCCCGCTAAAAGCGGGCTTTTTTATCGCTCAAGAATAAATAATCAATATAAATAATCGAGTCTATAAGTCTTATTTAAGCTTTACTTCTTTGTAAGCCACGTGCTTGCGCACCTTTGGGTCATACTTAATGAACTCTAGCTTGCCTGGAGTTGTTTTTTTGTTTTTTGAGGTCGTGTAAAAATGACCTGTGCCTGCTGTTGATTCCAATTTAATTTTTTCGCGTCCGCCTTTGGCCATGATTTTTCTCCTGATTAGGCGCGTTCGCCACGTTCACGTAACTCGGCGAGAATCACGTCGATGCCTTTTTTATCAATCGTACGCAAACCTGCGTTTGAAACACGCAAGCTGACAAAACGATTTTCAGCTTCAACCCAAAACCGACGATTATGTAGATTGGGTAGAAAGCGGCGTTTGGTTTTATTGTTAGCGTGGGAAACGTTATTTCCCACCATTGGGGCTTTGCCCGTCACTTGGCATACGCGCGACATGTTTAGTGCTCCTGAATGCTGATTCTGCAAAGCTGAACAGTATACCAAATAATGCGCTGGATGCCCACTCATTTTCAGATTAATCCACGCTCGGCAAAGGAGAGCGGTGTGGTGCCCGATGCGACGACGAAATGATCGAGTACTTTAACCTCAATTAAAGCGAGTGCCTGCTTCAGCGTAGAAGTGAGTGCTATATCGGTCGACGACGGTTCAGTGACTCCGGAGGGATGGTTGTGCGCCAAGATGACGGCACCCGCATTATTGGCGAGTGCGCGTTTCACCACTTCACGAGGATATACGCTGGTCTGGGTGAGTGTGCCACGAAAAAGTTCCTCAGTGGAAATGAGGCGATTTTGTGCGTCAAGCCACAGGGCGACAAATACCTCGTGCTGTAATCCTCCCAAGGATAAACGCAACCAGTCACGCACAGCTTGAGGCGATGTGAGTGCATCGCGCTCCTTGAGAGGATTGATGAGGGAGCGACGAGCTAATTCAAGCGCGGCACTGAGTTGGGCGGCCTTTGCCGGGCCAATGCCAGGCAGCTTGGCGAGACTTGCAGTACTCGCTGCTGCTAACTCCGCTAGCTCGTCATTAAATTGGGCTAATAAATCACGGGCTAGATCTACAGCGCTTTTCCCGCGGATACCCACGCGCAGAAATATGGCGAGAAGTTCGGCATCAGAAAGCGCTGCCGCACCTTTTGCCAATAATCGTTCGCGCGGACGTTCGGCAACGGGCCAATCACGTATGGCCATGGTTTACAATCCCTCATTTACGGCCTAATTATAGATTGTAATGTCATGGATGCTTTTGCGGGTAAGCGTATCGTGTTGGGAGTCACCGGGGGAATAGCGGCCTACAAGGCGGCTGAGCTTTCGCGGTTGTTGGTTAAGGCTGGCGCTACCGTTGACGTTGTGCTCACGCAGGCAGGCAGTGAATTTGTTGGGGCCATGACATTTCAGGCACTGACAGGACGCCCTGTGTGGCAGTCGTTATGGGATGGCCGAATGAGTAATGGCATGGCACATATTGATCTAACACGTGGTACTGATGCGGTGCTGATTGCTCCGGCAACAGCCAACATTCTGGCTAAATTGGCGCATGGTGTTTGTGATGATTTGTTGTCCACATTATGCCTGGCGCGTGATTGCCCTCTGCTGGTTGTCCCTGCGATGAATCGGCAAATGTGGGAGAGCCCGGCCACGCAACGGAATATGACCTTGTTATGTCGTGATGGCGTAAAAGTCCTCGGCCCCGCCAGTGGACACCAAGCCTGTGGCGAAGTGGGTGAAGGCCGCATGCTCGAAGCAGAGGCGATTTTTGATGAACTTTACGCGTTTTTGCAGCCTAAGCCACTGGCGGGGAAGTATGTTTTGTTAACGGCAGGGCCGACATTTGAACCTATTGATCCCGTACGCGGATTAACGAATTCGAGTTCCGGTAAAATGGGATTCGCGCTTGCACAGGCGTGTGTTGAGGCAGGCGCAACGGTGACGATGATTGCTGGCCCAGTGACACTCCCTACGCCGCGTAGTGTAAGGAGAATAGATGTGCAGACAAGCGCCCAGATGCATGAGGCCGTATTACAAAATTTGTCGGGTCAGGATGTGTTTATTGGTGTTGCAGCCGTGGCGGATTACCGGCCGAAGACGGTGTCTTCTGAAAAAATAAAGAAAAGCGGTGAACTGCTAACTTTGGTGCTTGAAGCCACAAGCGATATTCTCGGAGAAATCGCCGCGCGACTGGATGCGCCACTTTGCGTGGGTTTTGCCGCGGAAAGTCAAAACCTGGAAACTTATGCAGAATCCAAGCGGAAGGCAAAAAATCTTGCACTTGTTGTCGGAAACCTGGTGCAAGACGGGTTGGGTAGGGAGACTAATCGAGTTACTCTGTTTGATGCAACCGGTGCTCACCCCTTGCCTCCGGCGAAAAAAATAATCGTGGCGCGTGGCATAGTCGCGCATTTGGCTTCTTTAATGGAGAAATGTGATGGCAAATCCTGTGCCAACCATTGATTTGAAACTACTGGACGCGCGATTGAAAGATGCTTTCGGCCATTACGCACCGCACTATGCAACGCCTGGCTCAGCGGGAGTTGATTTGCGCGCATGTATCGATGTGGCTATGAAAATCCACTCGGGGGAGACTATTCTGATCCCGACAGGCATTGCGATTCATATTGCCGACCCTTCGCTGGCCGCCATGATTCTGCCCCGTTCGGGTTTGGGGCATAAGCATGGTATTGTACTGGGGAATCTTGTGGGCTTGATTGATTCCGACTATCAGGGTGAATTGTTTGTTTCAACCTGGAATCGCGGCCATGAAACCTTCACGATTAATCCGCTCGATCGCTTGGCGCAGTTGGTGATCGTGCCTGTGGTGCAAGTGAGTTTTAATATAGTCGATGAGTTTGTGGTTAGCGAACGTGGAGCTGGCGGTTTTGGTAGTACTGGCAAGGCGTAAAAAGCCTTATAAATCGTTATTCGCCGTATCGCCAGCGCCGACTTTCTGAAGTCAGCGTTGGTTTTTAGCTTAAGCCATGGCCTCATACAACGGTAAGGTAAGGAACTCAGGGTAGTTATCCGCCAGCGACATTTCCTCGAAAATTTTTGCGGCTTGATCGTAGGTGGCTGTTTCATCACCACTTTCGGCTACCGTGACTTTTACCTTTGTCAACTCTTCGCCAATCAATCCGCGTACCATATCGGCAGTCACTTTACGCCCATCATCGAGTTTGCCTTTGGGCGAGACAACCCATTGCCAAATCTGTGAACGACTGATTTCAGCAGTCGCCGCATCTTCCATGAGGTTGTGAATGGGCACACAACCATTCCCGGTGAGCCAGCTGCCCAAATAATGAATGCCGACATTGATGTTATTGCGCACACCCGCTTCGGTAATCGGTTGCTCGAGTTGAAAGTTGAGCCAGTCGCGTGGACCAAAGTTTTCATCGCGCTGTTTTTCCCGTTGATGGGGGCGGTCGCCAAGTACTTTCTGAAATTCTTCTGCAGCAATTGCCACAAGCCCCGGATGCGCTACCCATCCGCCATCGAAACCATCTGCTGCATCTCGTGTTTTATCGTGGCGAATTCCTGCTAACGCTTTTTCATTTGCAACAGGATCGTTTTTGATCGGGATCAGTGCGCTCATGCCACCGATGGCAGGGGCACCACGTTTGTGGCAGGCTTTTACCAGAGCTAAGGCATAACTCCGCATAAAAGGTACTTCCATCGTGATGGCGCCACGATTGGCAAGACAGAAATCCGTATTGCGTTTGAACTTTTTAATGCAGCTAAAGATGTAATCCCAGCGGCCCGCATTAAGTCCGGCGCTATGCTCGCGCAGTTCATAAAGAATTTCTTCCATCTCGAAGGTGGCGAGTATGGTTTCTATGAGTACCGTCGCCTTAATTGACCCCTGAGGCAGGCCGATTTCATGTTGAGCCATGATGAAAATGTCGTTCCATAGCCGGGCTTCGAGATGGCTTTCCATCTTCGGCAAATAATAGAAGGGCCCGGCGCCGCGCGCTATTTGCTCTTTGGCGTTGTGAAAGAACACTAATGCAAAGTCGAAAACGCCACCCGAGACACGCTGTCCGTCAACCAGTACATGTTTTTCATCGAGGTGCCAGCCGCGTGGACGAATTTGCAAGGTGGCGATTTTATCGTTGAGTTTGTATTCTTTTCCCGCGGCGTTCTTGAATGTCAACTCACGGCGGATCGCTTTATATAAGTTGATTTGTCCCTGGATCTGGTTATCCCATTTAGGGCTGTTGGAATCCTCGAAATCAGCCATATAACTATCAGCGCCTGAATTAAATGCGTTGATAATCATCTTGGCTTCAACGGGTCCGGTAATCTCTGTGCGGCGACGTTCGAGCGCTTTGGGTAGCGGAGCAATTTTCCAGTCACCCTCACGAATGTGTTTTGTTTCTGGCAGAAGGTCAGGCATTTCCCCTGCGTCAATTCGTTGTTGCCGCAGGGTTCGAGCTGCAAGAAGCTGCTGACGCCGGGGCTCGAAGGAGCGATGAAGCTTTGCAACGAACTCAAGCGCATCGTGAGTAAGGATCTGTGAAAAGTCGTCACTCAGGGGGGTAATGATTTGAACGCCCTGGGGTAGTAGAGGTGTTGTCTTTGCCTGGCTCATAAAATAATTCTTTGCGATTGATAGTAATGATATTTTCGCAGTGGCCTGTAATCTCTAGTCACTGCGGAGTTTTTAGTGAAACTGTGCTTCTTCAGTCGACCCTGTCAGCGCGGTAACGGAAGAGGTGCCGCCTTGAATAACCGTCGTGACGTCATCGAAGTATCCAGTACCTACTTCTTGCTGATGAGAGACAAAACTATATCCACGATCACGTGCTGAAAATTCCGGTTCTTGCACTTTTTCGACATAGGCCGTCATGCCACGCGCGACATAGTCTTGTGCCAAGTCAAACATGTTGTACCACATAGAGTGAATGCCGGCGAGAGTGATGAACTGGTACTTGTAGCCCATGGCACCTAGCTCGCGCTGAAATTTAGCGATAGTAGCATCGTCAAGATTCTTTTTCCAGTTGAACGAGGGAGAGCAGTTGTATGCCAACATTTTTCCCGGATGTTTGGCATGTACGGCGTCAGCAAACTGACGCGCAAAGTTTAAGTCAGGAGTCCCTGTTTCGCACCAGACTAGGTCAGCATAAGATGCATAGGCGATTGCGCGGGATATGGCTTGATCTATGCCACTGCGCGTTTTATAGAAGCCTTCACTTGTGCGCTCTCCTGTACAAAAGGCCACGTCATTTTCGTCGTAATTGGATGTCAAAAGATCGGCCGCTTCAGCATCTGTTCGGGCAATGACAAGTGTGGGCACACCGCATACGTCAGCCGCCATACGTGCGGCAATTAGTTTCTGTATGGCTTCTTTGGTTGGTACAAGTACTTTGCCACCCATATGGCCACATTTTTTAACTGAAGCCAGTTGATCTTCCCAATGAACACCACTTGCGCCAGCTGCAATCATCGCTTTCATCAATTCAAAGGCATTCAATACGCCGCCAAATCCGGCTTCAGCATCGGCAACGATAGGGGCAAAGTAGTCGATGTAACTTTTATCACCCGCTTCTATCTCTTTTGCGTATTGGATTTCATCCGCACGGCGGAATGAGTTATTGATTCTCTCGACAACCTTAGGCACGGAATCAACGGGATAAAGTGATTGATCAGGGTACATGGATGCATAGCTGTTATTGTCTGCCGCAACTTGCCAGCCGCTGAGATAAATAGCTTTAATGCCTGCTTTGACTTGTTGCATTGCCTGACCACCAGTGAGCGCGCCGAGACAATTGACATATGGCTGGCTGTGCAATAAATCCCATAATTTTTCTGCACCTCGACGTGCCAAGGTGTGCTCAATAGGAAAGGAGCCACGCAGGCGAATGACATCTTCGGCCGAGTAGCCCCGTTTAATACCTTTCCAACGTGGATTGTTTGCCCAATCCTTTGCTAGGGTGGCAGCAGCTTCTTTGCGATTAGTCATTTTTGTTCCTTAAAAGAAGGTTGCATGGATGCAAATAAAATTGCAGACGAATTATCAAATAAAAATAATCTTATGTCAATCATCTTATATAAGACTTATTAAGATTTTAAACGGCCTAAATTTTGTTTCAGTTTCAGTTAAGTATTTATTAACTTAATGTTTTAATGATAAAAAAATAAAAATATGAGCCGTGGCTTACTACGCCATGCGCTATTTTTGCATGGGTAAGCGTTCGATTATTAGGTTGACTATGGCAATATCATCCACGAGACTAGGAGTCAAAGAGTCAAAGCAGTAAAGCGGGTGGCCAAAACAAAAAAACTCGGCGCTGATGAGGCGCCGAGTTTTATGTGGGTACGATTGTGAGCGGGATTACTTAACCGACGGTAGATGATGGGATCGTTGGGTTGGTCTCCGCATCCTCAAATTTCAGTTTAACTTTCTCATTTTCGTCGAGATCAATAATTACTCGGCCACCATGAATCAATCGGCCAAACAACAATTCATCCGCCAAAGCGGAACGGATCGTGTCTTGGATCAGGCGCGCCATGGGACGGGCACCCATCAAGGGGTCAAAGCCTTTTTCACCCAACCATGCACGAAGAGCATCAGTGAAAATAGCCTCGACTTTTTTCTCATGTAACTGCCCTTCCAGCTGCATGAGAAATTTATCAACGACACGCAGAATAATCTGTGCATCCAAGGCACGGAAGGAAATGATGGCGTCCAGCCGATTCCGGAACTCTGGCGTGAACATGCGCTTGATATCAACCATTTCATCGCCCTGTGCTTTATTTGTCGTAAAGCCGATGCTGGTTTTTTGTAAAGATTCTGCACCAGCATTGGTGGTCATGACAATGATCACATTGCGGAAGTCCGCCTTGCGGCCGTTGTTGTCAGTTAACGAGCCATGATCCATTACTTGTAGCAGGATATTGAAAATTTCAGGGTGGGCTTTTTCTATTTCATCAAGCAAGAGCACTGCATGCGGTTTTTTTGTGATGGCTTCAGTGAGTAAGCCGCCTTGATCAAATCCAACATAACCCGGCGGAGCACCTATGAGGCGGCTGACGGCATGACGCTCCATATATTCAGACATGTCAAAGCGTATGAGGTCAATGCCCATGCAGTAAGCCAGTTGCCTGGCCACTTCGGTCTTTCCTACGCCCGTAGGGCCAGAGAAAAGAAAACTACCAATGGGCTTTTGCGGGTCGCCCAGACCGGAGCGGGACATTTTGATGGCTCTAACCAACGCTTCAATTGCCGCATTTTGGCCATAGACCATATTCATCAGGTCACGGTCGAGATTCTTTAGTGCTGAGCGATCATCTGAAGAGACATGTTTAGGCGGAATCCGCGCAATTTTGGCAACAATCTCTTCGATTTCAGTTTTGCCAATCAGCTTTTTTTGTTTCGATTTCGGCAAAATACGTTGCGCGGCACCCGCTTCGTCAATCACGTCAATGGCTTTATCGGGTAGATGCCGATCATTAATATATTTGGCTGATAGCTCGGCTGCACTGGAGATGGCAGCAGACGAATACTTAACGCTGTGGTGTTCTTCAAAGCGCGACTTAAGGCCACGTAAAATGGAGACGGTTTCATCAACCGATGGCTCATTGACATCGACTTTCTGGAAGCGTCGGGATAACGCGTGATCTTTCTCGAATACACCGCGATATTCGTTATAAGTCGTTGCACCAATACATTTGAGTGCGCCAGAGGATAGCGCTGGCTTGAGTAAATTGGATGCATCAAGTGTTCCGCCTGAGGCAGCACCAGCACCGATTAAAGTGTGAATTTCATCAATGAATAAAATTGAATTGGGTGTGTCCGCCAATTGTTTTAGCACAGCCTTCAGGCGTTGCTCAAAGTCACCTCGATACTTTGTTCCTGCCAAAAGGGAACCCATGTCAAGTGAGTAAACAACAGCATTGGCAAGAATATCCGGCACACGGCCTTCAGTGATGCGACGGGCAAGGCCTTCTGCAATAGCGGTTTTGCCAACCCCTGCTTCGCCAACGAGAAGGGGGTTGTTTTTGCGACGTCGGCAAAGTGTTTGGATGACGCGCTCGAGCTCTTTGTCTCGCCCGATCAACGGATCTATCTTGCCAATTAGCGCTTGCTGATTCAGATTTTGTGCAAAGCTCTCAAGCGCCCCTGCTTTTTCTTGTGATTCTGCCTCAGTTTCAGCCGTTTCATCTTTGCTGTGAGGGGGCGGAACCTTAGCGATGCCATGAGATATAAAGTTCACTACATCAAGACGCGAAATATTCTGCCGCTGAAGGAAGTACACTGCGTGCGAATCTTTTTCGCCAAATATCGCAACGAGAACATTGGCACCAGTCACTTCTTTTTTGCCGGATGACTGCACATGCAAAATAGCACGTTGAATAACTCGTTGGAACCCCAGGGTAGGCTGCGTGTCGATTTCATCAGTGCCACTAACCGTGGGCGTATGGTCGCTAATAAAAGCGGTTAGCTCTTTGCGCAACCCATCCATATCAACGGCGCACGCACGCAAGACTTCAGCGGCAGATGGGTTGTCAAGCAGGGCTAACAGTAAATGTTCCACTGTAATGAATTCGTGGCGCTTCTGACGCGCATCTACGAAAGCCATATGCAAGCTAACTTCAAGTTCTTGGGCAATCATCAGTTTTCCTCCATAACGCAGGCCAGCGGGTGCTGGTGTTGCCGTGCAAATGCACTAACCAGTTCAACTTTCGTTGCGGCAATATCCATGGGATAAACGCCGCAAACACCTTTTCCTTCACGATGCACCTTCAACATAACTTGCATTGCTTGTTCTCGTGATAAAGTAAAAAATTTTTCCAAAACCATCACGACGAAATCCATTGGCGTGAAATCATCATTCAGCAGCAATACCTTGTACATCGGCGGTAAGCTTGCTTTACTTTTTTCCGGGGCAAGTGCAGCATCTCCCCCTCTATCAGTTTCTCTGCGTGTAACCATAAATACATTCTAATGTTAATTATGAGGGTTTCAACTCAATAAAAAGCAGGGTTTATATGGGGGATAAAAAGCGTAATTCAAGGGGTTTTACATGCTAGGGAATGGGGCAGGCGGGGAGCTAGGCAAGGTAAAGCATAAATAGTTGTTGACGTGGATAAATTTAGCAGGTAAAACGCACACCGTGTTTAGCTTATGTTTTGTTGAAGTCTTGCAAAGTTCTTTCAGCGCTTTTGAACTTAAGTGTTAAACATGCCCCGGCCGGGGTGCGGTTTCTCTTGTAGCCCGCAGCGGTGGCCGATTTGTTCGTTTTGATTAAGGAATAGTTACATGGCAACTGGTACAGTAAAATGGTTCAACGACGCCAAAGGTTTTGGCTTTATTACCCCTGATGATGGCAGCGAAGACCTTTTCGCTCATTTCTCCGCTATCAATATGGCAGGATTCAAGTCGCTGAAAGAAGGCGACAAAGTGTCTTTCGACGTGGTCCAAGGCCCTAAAGGCAAGCAAGCTTCAAACATTCAGCGCGCTTAATCGCTTAATGTTTTTTGTTTGAGATGCCGACCGTCTAATAGACAGTCAAAGTATTATCAGAATCGCTATTTTTGATCCTGAAAATATAAATATTTAAAGCCCGTCCCTGACTGATCAGGGACGGGCTTTTTCTTTCTTTTTTCTTTTGGTTACGGTTTTTCAGGCTTACATGCGGTCTATCATTGCTTGCCCAAAGGCAGAGCACTTTACTTCTGTTGCGCCTTCCATCAGACGAGCAAAGTCGTAGGTGACCACTTTATCGCCAATGGCAGCCTCCATTGAGTGAATGATGAGATCTGCAGCCTCTGTCCAGCCCATATGGCGCAGCATCATTTCAGCAGACAGAATCAATGAGCCCGGATTGACATAATCTTTTCCGGCGTATTTCGGAGCTGTTCCGTGGGTGGCTTCAAAAACAGCGTAATCATTGGAGATGTTCGCGCCTGGCGCAATACCAATGCCACCTACTTGTGCAGCTAGGGCGTCAGAGATGTAGTCGCCATTGAGATTGCAACACGCGATGACGTCATACTCGGCTGGGCGAAGCAGAATCTGCTGCAAAAAAGCGTCAGCAATGGCGTCTTTGATTATGATGCCGTTAGACAGCTTGAGCCAGGGACCGCCGTCAATTTCAACACCACCGAATTCTTTTACAGCTAAACCATAGGCCCAGTCACGGAAGCCACCTTCGGTGTATTTCATGATGTTGCCTTTGTGCACAATGGTGACCGATTTACGCTTGTTGTCGATGGCGTACTGGATTGCGGCCCGCATCAGACGTTCAGAGCCTTCGCGTGAAACAGGTTTGATGCCGATGCCGGATGTATCAGGAAAGCGAATTTTGGTTACACCCATTTCTTCCTGCAGAAATTTGATGACTTTTTTTGCTTGGGCAGATTCTGCTTGCCACTCGATACCAGCATAAATATCTTCAGTGTTCTCACGGAAAATAACCATGTCTGTCTTGGAGGGGTCTTTAAGCGGTGAGGGAATGCCTTTGAAGTAGCGCACGGGGCGTACGCACTGAAAGAGATCCATTTCTTGCCGCAGAGCGACGTTGAGTGAGCGGATGCCGCCACCGACTGGGGTGGTTAGCGGGCCCTTAATCGATATGGAGTAGTCCTTGCAGGCGGTAATGGTTTCTTCCGGAAGCCATACATCAGGACCATAGACGCGAGTGGCTTTTTCGCCTGCGTAAACTTCCATCCATGAGATTTTGCGCTTGCCTGCGTAGGCTTTTTGAACTGCGGCATCGACTACTTTTTGCATTACAGGCGTGATATCAACGCCAATCCCATCACCTTCGATAAATGGGATGATGGGATTGTCAGGAATTGTCTGACCTGGGATTATTTTTTGGCCTTGTGTGGGGACTTTAATAAAAGAGGTACTCATGCTGGCTCCAATTGTTTTCCTACGAGGGATGGTATCAACCGCTTAAGGCGATCCTTTGCAATTATCCACTAAAAAGGGGTTCGTCTTCAACGGAAGAAGGTAAGGCATGCCGGACTTCGGCTCTTTCGCGATGTTCGCAAAAGTCGGCGCTGGGGATACGGTGATTACACGGCGATATGGTTAGCCGAGAGTGGCTAGCAATGTTTTGTCTAGACGATCATTTCACCGCGCAGGCTGTTTGGGCAGGTTGCAGTGATGCGGACATCAATCAGTTGCCCTAAAAATCTGTCATCGCCAGCGAAATTAACGACACGATTATTTTCAGTGCGTCCTGCGAGTTCTCGTGCATCTTTGCGAGCGTGCCTCTCTACCAGAATCCGCTGCACACTGCCGACCATTGCCTCGCTTCGCGCCATACCTTGCAGCGCGATCTTTTCTTGCAGGCGCTTCAGTCGGTTTGCTTTTATATCTGGAGGCGTGAGATCACTCATTCCAGCAGCCGGTGTTCCTGGACGTGCGCTGTATAGAAAGGAGAAGCTGTTGTCGAAGTTGAGATCCTCAACTAGCTGCATTGTCTCCTCAAAGTCATCGTCGGTTTCCCCAGGGAAGCCGACGATGAAATCGGATGAGAGCGACAGGTTAGGGCGTGCAGACTTTAATTTTCGTGCCAGTGATTTATATTCCAGTGCGGTGTAACCCCGCTTCATTGCTGACAATATGCGGTCTGACCCCGATTGGACGGGCAAATGCAAGTGTGATACTAGTTTGGGTACAGTATGGTAAACGTCAATCAAGCGTTGTGTGACTTCGCGTGGATGCGACGTTGTGAAGCGAATGCGATGAAGCGCGTCAATTTCAGCGATGGTTTCAATAAGAAACGCCAAGTCGGCCGTATCACCATCATTCATGGGGCCACGGTACGCGTTAACATTTTGTCCTAGCAAGGTGATCTCGCTGACACCCTGAGCGACGAGACCGGAGATTTCCGCTAACACATCGGCAAATGGCCGCGAAATTTCTTCTCCCCGGGTGTAAGGTACGACACAAAAAGTGCAGTATTTCGAGCAGCCTTCCATGATCGAAACCAAAGCAGAAGCGCCATCGGTCTGGGCCGCAGGCAAGCGATCAAATTTTTCAATTTCGGGGAATGAGATGTCAACTTGCGGCATTCCCGTTGCGCGACGTGCAGCGATCATTTGTGGCAAACGATGCAGTGTTTGTGGCCCAAAGACAAGGTCAACATATGGTGCGCGCTTGACAATCGTCTCGCCTTCCTGGCTGGCGACGCAGCCACCCACGCCAATAATGAGATTTGGATTGAGCCTTTTCAGATGCTGGATGCGGCCTAGATCGTGAAATACTTTCTCTTGCGCTCTCTCGCGCACTGAGCATGTATTAAAAAGCAAAATATCGGCGTCTTCAGGAGTGTCCGTTCGAATGGAGCCTTCTGTCCCCGCAAGAACATCGGCCATTTTGTCGGAATCATATTCATTCATCTGGCAGCCGAAGGTACGTATGAACACTTTTTTGATCATTGCTTAAGGGCCAAATAAAAAGATTGTGGATTATAGAGCAGCCATAACCGTACTCCTTTGCTAAAATTGCGCCCATGAAAAATGCAGTTATTCTTCTTTCCGGTGGCTTGGATTCGGCAACGGTGCTGGCTTTGGCTAGGCAGCAAGGTTTCGCATGCCATTGTTTATCGCTCGACTATGGGCAACGCAGCAGATCTGAGTTGCTTGCTGCGGGGCGTGTGGCAAAGGCTTTTGGTGCCGTAGCACATCGAGTGCTCAAGCTGGATTTGGGGCAGCTGGGTGGCTCGGCGTTGACTGACACTTCGATTGCTGTGCCTATCGCTGGCGTGCAGCCTGGTGTGCCCATTACGTATGTTCCAGCGCGTAACACCATCATGCTTTCGCTTGCACTGGCATGGGCCGAGATTTTAGTCTCTCGAGATCTTTTCGTTGGGGTTAATGCGATTGATTACTCTGGTTATCCTGATTGTCGTCCCGAGTTTATTCGCGCATTTGAAGCATTAGCAAATTTGGCGACCAAAGCGGCGGTAGAGGGGGCCGTGCTCACGGTTCATGCACCGCTGATTTCTATGAGTAAAGCGCAAATTATTACTACAGGCATGCAGTTGGGGGTCGATTACGGACTAACCGTATCGTGTTACCAGGCTGATGAAAACGGAGGCGCATGCGGTGTGTGTGATGCCTGCCGGCTAAGAAAAGAAGGCTTCTCTTCCGCTCATTTGGTTGATCCTACACGGTATTCCGAAAATAAACCTTGAGTGCCCGGCATTGTGCCAGCTAGCGATTGAGCGGGAAGCGTCTGTGCGATCTGTACTTTAGATAAAACTCGTTTGACACTTCCCCTGCGGATTGATTAGAATGCATGGCTGTCCGTAAAGCGCTTGTTTAGTTGGGTTAACCCATTGAGTGCTCGCTGGCTTATTAATGCAAGTAAAGAGCAAGTAAGGGAAAAGAATGAAAACATTTTCTGCCAAACCGCATGAGGTACAGCATGACTGGTTCGTCGTTGATGCGGCGGATAAGGTGCTTGGCCGCTTAGCTGCGGAAATCGCACGCCGCTTGCGTGGCAAGCACAAGGCAATTTATACCCCTCACGTTGATACGGGTGATTACATTATTGTCGTCAATGTTGAGAAGCTTCGCGTGACGGGTAATAAGGCGCAGGATAAAAAGTATTTTCGGCATACCGGGTATCCGGGCGGAATTTATGAGACAAACTTCAACAAGCTGCAACAACGTTTTCCTGACCGCGTGCTTGAAAAAGCTGTCAAGGGTATGCTACCCAAAGGCCCATTAGGCTATGCCATGCTGAAGAAGATGAAATGTTATGCGGGGGCAGAACATCCGCATACCGCGCAACAACCTAAGTCGCTTGATATTATTTAAGCTCTGGAAAATCAAGGAGTCCCCTATGGCAGTTACTCAATATTATGGTACTGGTCGTCGAAAGACAGCTATTGCGCGCGTTTTCCTCCGTGCTGGAAGTGGTAAATTTGTCGTAAATGATAAACCAGTCGATGTATTTTTTTCGCGTGAAACAGGCCGCATGGTTGTTCGCCAGCCACTCGAGCTGACACAGCATGCGACAACTTTCGACATTCTAGTGAATGTCACAGGTGGTGGTGAGTCTGGTCAAGCAGGTGCGGTGCGGCATGGTATTACACGTGCTTTGATTGAATATGACGCAACCCTTAAGCCTGCGTTGTCTAATGCTGGTTTTGTTACCCGTGATGCCCGTGAAGTTGAGCGGAAAAAAGTTGGTTTCCGCAAGGCGCGCCGCCGCAAGCAGTTCTCGAAGCGTTAAGCTTCTTGAGATGGGAAAAGCCGCCTTCGGGCGGCTTTTTTGTTTCTAACGGCTAGTTTGCTTACGAGTTACCATCCTTCTTTTATGAATTTTGGGAGCCAGGTATGATCAAGGTAGGTATTGTGGGTGGTACAGGTTACACAGGGGTTGAGCTTTTGCGGCTGCTTGCGCAGCACCCAGAGGTTGAGTTGTTGGCAATTACTTCGCGAGGTGAAGCGGATACTCCTGTAGCAGAGATGTTCCCTAGCCTGCGTGGCTCAGTTGATCTGAAATTTAGTGACCCGAAGGAGGCGCCACTGGTAGAGTGTGACATTGTTTTCTTTGCCACGCCCAGTGGGATTGCCATGCAGCAGGCCGTACAATTACTCGATGCCGGTGTCAGGGTAATTGATCTGGCAGCGGATTTTCGCATTCAAAATATTGCTGATTGGGAGAAGTGGTATGGCATGAAACACGCTAGCCCTGATTTGGTTGCAGAGGCAGTTTACGGGCTGCCTGAGGTGAATCGATCGGCTATTCGGCAAGCCAGATTGGTTGCAAATCCTGGTTGCTACCCAACGGCAACACAGCTAGGATTTTTACCTTTAGTTGAGTCGGGATGTGTCGAGTTGACCTCCTTGATTGCTGATGTCAAATCGGGTGTTTCTGGTGCCGGCCGAAAAGCTGAAACTTCGTCGCTATTTTCTGAGGCGGCAGATAACTTTAAAGCTTATGGTGTTTCTGGGCACCGTCATTTGCCTGAAATTCAGCAAGGTCTTGCGTGTGCGGCATCTGGGTCACCCGGTGCGGCTATTGGACTCACTTTTGTTCCTCACTTAACGCCTATGATTCGAGGGATTCATGCAACACTTTATGCGCGAATTACCCGGGAAGTTGATTTTCAGCAATTATTTGAAGGCCGTTACGCTGGGGAGCCTTTCGTTGATGTGTTGCCACCAAACTCACATCCGGAAACACGGTCTGTACGCGCAGCGAATATTTGTCGAATTGCAATTCATCGCCCACAAGGAGGCAATGTGCTCGTTGTGCTTTCGGTCATTGATAACCTAGTCAAGGGTGCTGCAGGCCAAGCAGTACAAAATATGAATATCATGTTTGGATTTGATGAATGCGCAGGCCTGTCACATATTCCCTTATTGCCGTAAGGATCCGAAGATGGGTACTCACGTACCCAGTTTGGGATTACGGCCCATCGAGTAGCAATAAACGCATTGACCATTGCGATGGCGTATTGATATGCTAATTGGTGTAGAAAAACCATTATGGGAGACATTGTTTTTACAGGCGGGCTACGGATAGATGGAACAGTTAAGGGAAATATTTACGCAACACCAAGTCATGCAGCAATACCAGTCATCAGTGAGTAAGCACATGTTGAAGGATAGGTGGTCGTCTCCCGTTGAGTGACTAACGGAACCATCATTGGTCTAGTGAACGTTACTGCTTCTGTGGAACTTCAGCCAAAAGTGCGGGTCATGGGTGATGTTGACTATGGGATGATTGAAATTCATCTTGGCGCTATTGTTCAAGGTCGCCTGATTCATCAGGAGTCGATTGGCAAGACGGTTGAATTAAAATTGGCTTCAGGGGCAAAATAGTGTTACTTGAAATTATTAACTATGCACGCATATGCTATTCTTGGCATATGTTTTATAGGAGAACACCATGAATGCAGTGACAGAAATGCCCGCGCCATTTAACTTTACGGATAATGCGGCGAAAAAAGTCAAAGAGTTGATTAATGAGGAAGGCAATCCAGAGTTGAAGTTGCGTGTTTTTGTCTCTGGTGGCGGTTGCTCAGGGTTTCAATACGGTTTTACCTTCGATGAGGTTGTTAATGACGACGATACCGCGCTGAATAAAGATGGCGTGACACTTCTTATTGATCCGATGAGTTATCAATATTTAGTGGGTGCTGAAATTGATTACAGCGAAGGGTTGGAAGGTTCGCAGTTTGTGATCAAAAATCCCAATGCAACTAGTACATGTGGTTGCGGGTCTTCATTCTCGCTTTAGTTAACTTATCGGGCAGATAGGCTATCTGCCCGACGAGTGCATGGCGAGCTATAGCTGAATTGAAGCTTAGGCGGGGTAGATCGCACCAAGAATGCGGGGTCCACGGGCCCCGGTAACAGTGGGTAAGTTTCCTGCGCATCCTGTAGTAGTACGCCATGCTAGCCAAGCGAAAGCGACCGCTTCGACCCAATCGGATGGTTGCCCCAGAAAGTCGGTGCTGGTGATACGGCAACTCGGGAGATGGTGCTGTAGGCGGGTCATTAGCATCGTGTTATGAACTCCGCCACCACAGACGAAAATCTCATCCGGAAGGCCGCACCACCGTCGAATAGCTTGTGCCGATGTAAGGGCTGTAAGTTCCGCTAAAGTGGCTTGAATATCCTCTGGACGTTCATTCCCGCTCAGGAACTGAGAAAGCCAAGACATATTAAAGCCATCTCGCCCACAGCTTTTGGGTGGTGGTGCATGAAAAAACTGATCCGACATCAATCTCTCAAGAAGGGCCATGGAAATCACTCCCTCACTGGCCCAATGGCCCCCTTTGTCGTATTGAACACCCTGTATGGTATCAATCCATGCATCCATCAATATATTGCCAGGCCCGCAGTCAAAGCCTCGAATTGGGCTTGCAGGGTTGAGATCGGTCAGATTAGCAAATCCACCGATGTTTAAAATCAAGCGATGTTGAGTAGGTGAACTAAAAACTTCGGCATGAAAAGCGGGCACTAAAGGGGCACCCTGCCCCCCGGCGGCGATATCGCGGCTACGAAAATCAGCGACAACGGTAATTTTAGTTAATTCGGCGAGTAGGGCAGGGTTGTTGATCTGTAAGCTATACCCGACGTTGGGTTGATGCCTAACGGTTTGGCCGTGACAGCCAATGGCGATTACTTGATCGGCAGTTATATTTGTCTTTGCAAGTACGCATTCAACCACTTGCGCATAAAGTCGCGCTAAATCGTTAGCCAATAGCGCTGCTGTATGCAGCTCATTATTGCCGGCTGACTGAAGTAGTAATGCTTGGTCGCGCAATGCGACGGAATAGGGTAGCCAGGCTGTGGCGAGTGTTTGTGGTTGGCCAGAAGAAAAGTCAACCAGCACGGCATCGACGCCATCAAGGCTCGTGCCCGACATCAGCCCAATAAAAAGCCGCACAATTTGTGATTTTTCATTCAGACTGCGCAAGATTAAATTTTTGAAGCATGTTTAGGCTGGCAAAATAGTCTGCAGTTGATTTTTTAAAATTAGCTTTTTGTATTGCACTTAACGGTTGCGCATTGGGAAGAACGACTTCTAAGGGATCTTTATAAATGCCATTAATGCGGAGCTCGTAGTGCAGATGAGGACCACTTGCTAAGCCGGTAGCACCAACGTACGCGATGACATCACCTTGATTTACTCGGCGACCTTGGCGCATTCCTGAAGCAAAAGCTGAAAGATGCCCATAGAGCGTTGTACAATTATCTTTGTGGCGAACAATAATAGCATTGCCATAGCTTCCTTTGCTCCCCACAAAATCAATGATGCCGTCCGCTGTACTTTTGACCTGCGTTCCTACCGGAGCGCCATAATCAACTCCTGTGTGGGCCCTCCATTTATTTAAGACAGGATGAAGGCGTGACTCTGTAAATCCAGAGGTAATTCGGGAGAACTTCAAGGGTGAGCGCAAAAAATCTTTATGGATACTTTTTCCCTCTGCAGTGTAGTAATCGCCGTGACCCCCATCTGTCAAGGATGAAAACCAGGCGGCTCGATAAGCTTCTCCATTATTTAGAAACTCGGCAGCTAGAATTCGTCCGGTTTTAACAGGGCGACCTAGGTATGTGAATACCTCATAAACGACTGAAAATCGATCGCCTTTGTGCAGACCGCGCTGAAAATCGATATCGTTGCTGAATATCTCGGTTAGCTGGAGTGTAATTTTTTCAGGAATTTCCATTTCATCGCTGGCGCCAAAAAGTGAGTGACTTATTTCAGCTGCTTTCGTCACAATCTGTTTTTCTAATGACAATGATTTTTTACTGGCAATAAAGCGATTACCTTGGCGCTCAATAACAAGAAATAGATCATGGTCAGAAGCCAAGGGAAATGCTAGCGATTGTAAATCGCCCAAAGATGAAATGCTCGCTACTACACTTTTGCGGGAGTCCAACTGTTTTGCAATAAGTAGGGCCGATTGATTGGTATGTAGGAAACTCAAGGCCGAAGCATCATGAACCATTAAACGCTGCAGCATGGAATTTAGCGTATCACCCCGCTGAATTCGAGTTTCATAAAGCAGATGATTTTTTGGTAAACCCAAAGAGGTTAATACAGGGGCGAGATTTTCAGTCGTCTGTTGCTGGCTGAAGTTGCTTGATGAAGGGGGACTGATTGTCGCAAAAGCGAAAGCCACACTAAAAAAACAAACCAAACCGCCGACAACAGCGATAGGCAGTCGAACACGAGTAGTTAAGCCAAGGGTAAGTTGCGATAGAATTTCAAGATCTATTTTTTGCACTGTTAAATGAAATAGTTGCAGCAAAAAGCAATCTTACCACTTTATTAAAAGTGACTTTCCAATTCGCCTATTAAGCCTATTTCATGATTGATATTGAAACCCAACTTGCGTACATCAAACGTGGTGCCCATGAGCTATTGATTGAGTCTGAGCTTGTAGAGAAACTCAAAGGCAGCCGCCCTTTGCGTATCAAGGCTGGCTTTGATCCGACAGCCGCAGATCTTCATTTGGGTCATACAGTGCTAATCAACAAGTTGCGCCATTTTCAGGAAATGGGTCATCACGTGATGTTTCTCATTGGCGATTTTACCGGCATGATTGGTGATCCAACAGGAAAAAATGCCACGCGCCCCCCGTTAACTCGCGACCAAATCTTAGTCAATGCGCAAACTTATCGTGAACAGGTTTTCAAAATACTGGATCCCGAGAAAACTGAAGTTTGCTTTAACTCAAAATGGTTTGATTCTCTCGGCGCAAGCGGAATTATTCAGTTGGCCGCAAGGCATACAGTCGCTCGCATGCTGGAGCGTGATGATTTTTCAAAGCGATATGCTACTGGGCAGCCTATCGCCGTCCACGAATTTCTCTATCCGCTCTGCCAAGGCTATGACTCCGTTGCAATGCAGGCTGACGTTGAGCTTGGTGGGGTAGATCAGAAGTTTAATTTGCTGGTAGGCCGTGAGCTTCAACGGCACTATGGGCAATCTCCCCAGTGTGTTTTGATGATGCCCTTATTAGAGGGTTTAGACGGCGCAAATAAAATGTCTAAGTCATTGAATAACTACATAGGTATCACTGAGTCTCCGCAAGAAATATTTGGCAAACTCATGTCGATATCAGATACTTTGATGTGGAAGTACTTTACTTTACTTTCATTTACGGGAAGCGAAGCGATTACTCGATTAAAAAGAGAAGTCGATGATGGGCGAAATCCGCGTGATGCCAAAGTCGCTCTTGCGCAGGAAATCGTAACTCGGTTTCATTCAGCCAAGGATGCAGAAAAAGCATTAGAAGATTTCGAGGCCCGCTTTCAAAAAGGGGACCTGCCAGACAATATGCTGGAAGTCAGTATTGTGAGCGGACCTATAGCGCAAGTGCTTAAAGGTGCGGGCCTTACACAGAGCACGTCCGACGCACTCCGAATGATTGATGGTGGTGGCGTAAGGCTTAATGGCGAGAAGGTTAATGACAGAACCTTGGTATTAACCCCCGGTCAAACAGTCGTGCTGCAGGTGGGTAAGCGAAAGTTTGTGAAAGTAACTCTTGTTTAAAATCTGAGGGTTATTTAGATAAAAAAGAAATCGCTAAAGAAAAGTTCAAAAATGCTTTACAAGGATCAGAAGTGCACCTATAATCTCGCCTCTCTGCTGGATGTAGAGAAGCCTGCAAGACCTGACGCGACAAGAGCGCAAC
>SCUZ01000061.1 GCA_004322535.1 Rugosibacter sp. | reverse complement strand
GGACTACGCGGTGGAAACCACCAACATGACCCGCAACTCGATTCTGCAACAGGCAGGATCGGCCATTCTGGCGCAGGCTAACCAGCAGCCCAATAGCGTGCTGAGCTTGTTGCGTTAAGTCAAGCTGATCATATCAGTCATCATGTGAATTAGCGTCATGCATCAACCCCAGGCTTCGTAATGCAGCATGCGCAGCCTGGAATTCTGATGGCTGATCAAGACCATTGAGAGAGTTACTCATGGACGTACAAAACATAAACCTGCTGAATCAAAACACCTTGGTGCAGAATCGCACCAGCCATCCGACTATTCAGCAAAATACTCCCATTGGATCGGCGGTTGCCACAGATTTGCCTGCAAAAAAACCGCCCTCTTCAGCGCAACTTGAAGAAGCAGTGGCTCATATTAATCAGGTATTGCAGCAAACCAACCGCAATCTTGAATTTAGCGTCGATGACACAACAAAAAGAGTTGTCGTTAAAGTCGTCGATACTCAAACAGGTGAATTGATCCGGCAAATACCTTCTGAAGAAACCCTCGCCATTTCGCGCGCCATAGGCACAATTCAGAAGGGTTTGTTGTTAAAAAAAATCGGCTAGTGGATCGTTCAGCTTGAGCCTTTCTCTCGTCTCATCCCGATGATTGAATTGCTTGTCATTGGCAATAAAAGCCTGAACTGCTACATTGACGCGTGCCCCACTTCTTGCCCCGCGTGAAACAGCCATGATCGAACAGCCCCTATCAGACAGCACCGCCTGGGTTGACTTCTTTTCAACCGCTGATTTGCCCGTGCTCCGCCATTCTGTCGATGAGCTCGAACGCCTGCGCGCAACGGCGGATGCCACCAATGGCCGCGTCCTCGCCGGGGTTGTCATGCACGATCCCTTGCTCATATTAAGAGTTCTCGCCTATATCGAGTTGCATCGCACCCAGCGGCAGACGGTTGATATTGCCACGGTGGACCGAGCGATCATGATGATAGGCATCACTCCTTTCTTTCGTGATTTTCAACATCTTCCCGTGGTTGAAGATCAACTCAAGGCTCACCCGCAAGCATTGCTGGGATTACTCAAGGCGATCAATCGCGCGCGCCAGGCGGCGCATTGGGCACGTCACTGGGCGATTTTGCGGCGCGACGTCGATGTTGAGGAAATAACGCTCGCCGCATTTTTGCATGATTTGGCAGAGCTCCTGATGTGGCTTTTCGCACCCACCCTGGCGCTCAAGATCAGTGCAGCACAGCGGGCTCGGCCTCATGAACGCTCGGCAATGATTCAAGCCGAGATTTATGGCGTGCCGCTGTATCAACTTAAACTAGCGCTGGCGGAGGCTTGGCATCTGCCAGCCTTACTGATACAGCTCATGGATCATCGCCACACAGAAAACTCCAGAGTGCGCAACGTCAAGCTGGCTGTTGATCTGGCCCGCCATTCAGCAAAAGGCTGGAGCGATGCCGCGCTGCCCGATGACTTCGCAGCGATACGCGGGTTGCTGAACATCAATCAAGAAACTCTGGTACGCCATCTGGACGTAAATAGTGCCACCGCCCAAGCCTTGCTAACACTGGACAAACCAGCTGCCTGAACCATTCGCCTCATCACTTGCGACTGAAAAGTCGGCGCTGGTGACACGGCATGCAGACAATGGACTAGCCGCCTGATCAACCCACTCTCGGCATCAATTCAAGCATCAAGTCCCGGAGCTGCGCCACACTCTTTTTTTATTTGTTAAAACCGCTCTTGGCCGCGCTTTGCGCAAGTGCAGCGACTAGCTCGGCTTCGCAAAACGAAATACCGCAGCGATCCGCAATGCGCGCCGTCGATACACCTTGTTGTGCCAGTGTCACCGCTTCGGCATACACCGGTGAAGCGTTATGTACTATTTTTAACTGTCGCACCTCTAAAGCCCACTGCATCACTTCAGCACGCAGCTGCTGCATCTCTTGTCGCAAATGACCCACCTCAACTTCCAGACGGCGTTCCAGACTGGAGCGTGCCAATTGCTCGGGAAAATCGAGTGCCGCTGAAGTTGCCACCGTGTTTTTTGCGGCATTACTTTCGCTCGCCGGTTGCCAAGCAGGCCGCCTGCGATTTATTAGCCCTAGCAGTCGTTGTAGCCAAAAAGTCACGCATCCTCCGTTAGCAGAGTCCGCAAACAACAGATGTCCATCTCAATTCCAGATAAGTCAATCATGGAGTCAAACTCAATGTTACAGAAAATGGATAAGCCGGCCATGTTTAACTAGGCCGCAGTGGGCGATCCAGTCAGGCGGATCAACGCTTCGCGATACTTGGCGGCAGTCTTCTCAATAACGTCCGCAGGCAGGCGGGGGGCCGGGGCCTGCTTGTTCCAATCCAGCGCATCAAGGTAGTCACGCACAAACTGTTTATCAAAACTGGGCGGGCTGATACCCACTTGATATTGATTAGCCGGCCAGAAGCGCGATGAATCAGGCGTCAGCACTTCATCAATCAGGTACAACCGGCCCGCTTTATCCTGGCCGAATTCAAATTTGGTATCGGCAATAATAATGCCGTGCACGCGGGCAAATGCAGCCGCTTCGCGGTACAGACGCAGCGTGGTTTCTTTTACTTTTTTGGCCAGATCAACACCAATCAACCGCTCTACTGTTGCGTAGTCGATATTTTCGTCGTGATCGCCGATTTCAGCTTTGGTTGCCGGCGTGAAAATAGGCTCAGGCAATTGCTGCGCCTGCTGCAGTCCCGCAGGCAAGGCAATACCGCAGACAGCACCGGTGGTTTGATAATCCTTCCAGCCAGAGCCAATCAGGTAACCACGCGCCACCGCTTCAATGGGCAGGGGTTTAAGACGTTTGACCACGACGGAACGACCCCGCACTTGCTCCCGTTCGGCCTTTGTTTCCACTACGGATTCAGGATCTATCCCCGTAAGCTGGTTTGAGATTACATGCGCCAGCTTGCCAAACCAGAAATCAGCCACAGCAGTCAACACTTCACCCTTGCCGGGAATCGGATCCGGCAAAATGACATCAAAAGCAGATAAGCGATCGGTTGTGATAATGAGCAAAAGATCATCGCTCACGGCATAGATGTCGCGTACCTTGCCGCGCGCGAGCAGTGGCAAAGTCGTCAGGGAAGATTCAAACAAGGCAGGTTGTGTCATGGGAAAACTCGGCGTAAGAAGAAATTATTTGACAATGGGGTTGAGCTCGCCACTCGTGTAGCGCGTGGCCATTTTTTCCATCGAAAGGGGTTTGATTTTACTCGCCTGGCCAGCGCAACCAAAGGCTTCGTAGCGCGCTTTGCAAATGGCTTTCATGGCTTTTTTGGTTTCGCCCAGGTATTTGCGCGGGTCAAACTCCCTGGGATTCTCTGCCATGAAGCGACGGATTGCAGCAGTGGACGCCATGCGCAAATCGGTATCGATATTGATCTTGCGCACGCCATGCTTGATGCCTTCAATAATTTCTTCCACTGGTACACCGTAGGTTTCGCCCATCGCGCCACCATATTGATTGATTATTGCGAGCAGATTCTGCGGCACGGAAGAGGAACCATGCATCACCAGATGTGTATTCGGGATACGGGCGTTGATTTCCTTGATGCGGTCGATACGCAACACAGCGCCGGTGGGCGGACGAGTGAATTTATATGCGCCGTGGGATGTCCCAATGGCAATTGCCAGCGCATCAACGCCCGTGGCCTTGACGAAATCGGCCGCCTCATTCGCATCCGTCAGCAACTGATCGTGAGAAAGTACCCCTTCAGCGCCATGGCCATCTTCTTTCTCACCCATGCCGGTTTCCAGCGAACCCAGGCAGCCGAGCTCGCCCTCCACCGAAACCCCAACCGCATGAGCCATTTCAACCACGCGGCGGGTGACATCAACGTTGTAGTCAAACGAGGCGGGCGTTTTGGCATCTTCTTTTAACGAGCCATCCATCATCACGCTAGAAAAATTCATGCGCATGGCCTGAATGCAAATGGCAGGGCTCGCGCCGTGATCCTGATGCATCACCACGGGAATATCCGGGTTGGCTTCCACCGCCGCTTCAATCAAATGTCGCAAATAAGCTTCACCTGCATATTTACGCGCCCCGGCTGAACCCTGCATGATGACCGGGCTATTGGTCTCGGCTGCCGCTTCCATGATGGCTTGCACCTGTTCCAGATTATTCACATTGAAGGCAGGCAGGCCGTAACCATTTTCTGCCGCATGATCGAGTAACTGACGCATTGATACAAGAGCCATTGCTATCTCCTTTTAGAAAAATCAAACCTCTGGCCGGCGATGTTCGCCCACCTTGACCAGTTTCAGCGTATTCGTACCGCCCGCCAAACCGATCGGTTCGCCGATGGTGAGGACAATCAAATCACCCTCTTCCACGACACCTGCCGCAAGCAAGGTTTCTTCAGCCTGCCAGAGTAACTCATCACGATCATGCGCCACAAAATTGGTAATCACCGGAAATACATCACGGAAAATACTCACGCGGTAACGCGTACGGCTGCGTGGCGTCAACGCATAGATCGGCACGCCTGAATTAATGCGACTCATCCACAAGGCAGTAGAGCCGGAATCGGTCAACGCGGCAATCGCTTTGACTTTCATGTGCACTGCCGTAAACAAGGCCGCCATGGCAATGGATTGATCGATACGGGTAAACGTGCGATCTAAAAAGTGGGCATCCACTTTCACTTCGTGTGAGCTTTCAGCCGCCACACAGACTCGCACCATGGCCTCTACTGCAGCCACCGGATATGCGCCAGAAGCAGTTTCAGCAGACAACATCACGGCATCCGTGCCATCCAGCACCGCATTCGCCACATCGGACACTTCAGCGCGGGTCGGCACCGGGCTGGAAATCATCGACTCCATCATTTGCGTAGCGGTAATAACAAAACGATTTGCTTCACGCGCCATGCGAATAATGCGCTTTTGCAAAGCAGGCACTGCCGCATCGCCCGCCTCAACTGCCAGATCACCCCGCGCCACCATGACGCCATCCGTGGCATGCAAAATATCCTGCAGGTTATCAATCGCCTCAACGCGCTCAATTTTTGCGATGATCAACGCATCTGACCCTGCCTCGTGCAGCAACTGCCGCGTCTGCCGCATGTCGGCCCCCGTCTTGGGAAAAGACACGGCAACAAAATCCACATTCAACGCGGCGGCCGTTTTGATGTCTACCATGTCCTTCAACGTCAACGCCGGAGCCGACAATCCGCCCCCTTGCTTGTTGATGCCTTTGTTATTGGATAGCTCGCCATCATGCCGGTTACGACAATGGACTTCACCACCCTCGATGTGCTCCACGTCAAACACCGTGCGGCCGTCGTCCAGCAACAGCACGTCGCCCGCCACCACATCATCCACCAGCTCCGGATAATCCAGACCAACACGCGTCGCATCGCCCAGAGCACAGGCTGCATCAAGGATGAAATGCTGGCCCGCCTTGAGCATTACCGGACCGGCAGCAAACTTGCCGATACGGATTTTTGGCCCCTGCAAATCCGCCATCACGCCAACCGTGCGCCCCGCGTGATGCGCCGCTACGCGCAAGGCTTCCACGCGCTGCCGATGATCATCGGCCGTGCCATGCGAAAAATTCAGGCGCACCACATCAACGCCTGCCACCACCAATTCAGCCAGCCGTTCCGGGCTGCTAGAGGCGGGTCCGAGGGTTGCTACGATTTTGGTTGCGCGCTGCATGGCAAAGGTTCCGATTAACGGCTAGTTGTTGGCGCGTTGCTCGAGAATTTCAACAGCGGGCAGTGTCTTGCCCTCAAGAAACTCCAGAAAAGCACCACCTGCGGTCGAGATGTAACTCACCTTGGTGCCAAATTTATGGATCGCCGCAATGGTGTCGCCACCACCCGCCAACGAAAAAGCCCTGGAGTCGGCAATTGCATGCGCCAACGTTTTGGTGCCGCCCGAAAACTGTTCGATTTCAAACACGCCAACCGGGCCGTTCCAGACGATCGTGCCTGCCTGCGCCACAATTTTGGATAGTTCTCGCGCCGCCATCGGGCCAATATCCAGAATCATGTCGTCGGCCGCAACGTCATCAATGCTTTTGACCGTTGCCACCGCAGTGGCTGAAAATTCCTTGGCGCAGACAACTTCCGCCGGCAAGGGCACGCGTACTTTTTGCATCACCCGGCGTGCGGCTTCAACCAGATCGGGCTCGGCGAGTGATTTGCCGATCTTCTTGCCTGCTGCCAATAAAAACGTATTGGCGATACCGCCACCCACAATCAACTGATCCACCTTGTCTGCCAGCGATTCCAGCACGGTCAGCTTGGTTGACACCTTGGAACCAGCAACAATGGCCACCAGCGGATGCGCCGGTTTAGCTAACGCCCGTGTCAAGCCGTCAAGCTCGGCCGCAAGGCACGGCCCGGCACAAGCCACCGGCGCATACTTACCCATGCCATAGGTGGTGGCTTCTGCGCGATGCGCGGTGCCAAAGGCATCATGCACCCAGATATCGCACAGCCTCGCGAGTTTTTGTGCCAGCGCATCATCGTTCTTTTTCTCGCCCTTGTTCATTCGGCAATTTTCCAGCAGCACGACATCACCCGGCGCAACGATCACGCCATCCACCCAGTTTTGCACCAGGGGTACCGGGCGGCCGAGCAATTCTGCCAGGCGCGCGGCGATGGGGGCGAGCGAGTCTTCGGCCTTGAATTCGCCTTCTGTCGGACGGCCAAGATGCGAGGTCACCATCAGCGCCGCACCACCTTCCAGCGCATAGCGAATACCCGGCAACGCCGCACGAATGCGCGTGTCATCGGTAATCGCGCCATGCTCATCCTGTGGCACATTCAGGTCGGCGCGGATGAACACGCGCTTGGCTGAAACATTCAGATCAGTCAGTTTCTTGAAGTTCATTGCTTACCCTTTGGCCTGCATCGCCGTATCACCAGCACCGACTTTTTGCGTACGATTTATTTGCCAATCACGCGCGCCATTTCCAGCACTTTGTTCGAATAGCCCCACTCGTTGTCGTACCAGGCGACGATCTTGACGAAAGTGCTGTCCAGCGCAATGCCAGCCTCGGCATCGAACACCGAAGTGCAGGTCTCGTCGCGGAAGTCGGTGGAAACCACTTTCTCTTCGGTGTAACCCAGCACGCCTTTCATGGCGCCTTCCGAGGCCGCTTTCATGGCAGCGCAAATCTCGGCATAAGTGGCTTCCTTGTTCAATTCCACGGTGAGATCAACGACGGAAACATCGGAAGTCGGCACACGGAACGACATCCCCGTGAGCTTCTTGTTCAATTCAGGAATCACCACGCCAACGGCTTTGGCTGCGCCGGTTGAGGAAGGAATAATATTTTCCAGAATGCCCCGGCCACCGCGCCAATCCTTGTTGGACGGCCCATCCACGGTTTTCTGCGTGGCGGTGGCGGCATGCACGGTGGTCATCAGGCCGCGCTTGATGCCCCAGATATCGTTCAACACCTTGGCTACCGGAGCCAAGCAATTGGTAGTGCAGGAAGCATTGGAAACAATGGTCTGCCCGGCGTAGGTTTTGTCATTCACGCCAAACACAAACATCGGCGTATCGTCTTTCGAGGGCGCAGACATGATGACTTTTTTTGCACCGGCAGCGATATGGAATGCGGCAGTTTCCTTGGTCAGGAAAAGCCCGGTGGACTCAATCACCACATCAGCATTGACTTCATTCCATTTGAGTTGAGCCGGATCTTTGAGCGCAGTCAGGCGGATTTTTTTGCCATTCACGATCAAGGTACTTCCTTCAACCGAAATCTCGCCCTTGAAACGGCCATGCACTGAATCGTATTTCAGCATGTAGGCCAGATAATCCGGCTCAAGGAGATCATTGATACCAACGATTTCGATATCAGAAAAATTTTGTACCGCAGCGCGGAACACCATGCGGCCGATGCGGCCAAACCCGTTGATGCCAACCTTGATCGTCATGTAAAACTCCTGAAATAAAAACTAAACAAGACCTTTTACCATAGCAACCACATTTTCTACGGTAAAGCCAAACTCCTTGAACAACGCACCTGCAGGTGCTGATTCACCAAAACGGTCCAAACCGATGACCGCGCCTTCCAGCCCGACATACTTGTACCAGCCATCCGTCACCCCCGCTTCAATCGCCACGCGCACAATGCCTTGCGGCAATACGCTGGTGCGATAGGCATCCTCTTGATGATCGAAACGATTCGTGCACGGCATGGAAACCACGCGCACGGCAATGCCCTCTGTGGCCAGTTGTGCTTGCGCTTTTAGCGCCAGATCAACCTCTGATCCGGTCGCAATCAACACGGCTTTTAGCGGGCCAGCCGCCTCGGACAAGACATAGCCGCCACGCCGGATAGCCGCCTGCATTGCTGCGCTACGTTTGACAAACGGTAAATTCTGTCTCGAAAACGCCAGGCAAGTGGGGCCATCTCGCCGCTCAATGGCACAGACCCAGGCAATAACCGTTTCAACCGTATCGCAAGGGCGCCAGGTTTCCATGTGTGGAATCAAGCGCAAGGTCGCCAACTGCTCCACCGGCTGGTGCGTCGGGCCATCTTCGCCCAGGCCAATCGAATCGTGGGTGAACACAAAAATCGACCGCTGCTTCATCAGCGCTGCCATACGCAAGGCATTGCGCGCGTACTCCGAAAACATCAAAAACGTGCCGCCGTAGGGAATAAAGCCACCATGCAAGGTCAAGCCATTCACAATCGCGGCCATGCCAAACTCGCGCACGCCGTAGTGAATGTAATTGCCGCGACCTGCCCGCGTTACCATTTTAGAGCCTGACCAGTTGGTGAGGTTCGACCCCGTCAGATCCGCCGAGCCACCGAGCAGTTCCGGCAGCTTGGGCGCAAAGGCTTCAATACTATTTTGCGAGGCCTTGCGCGTAGCGATGGTTTCAGCTTTTTCGTTAAGTTTTTCCAGCACAGCCGCTACATGGGTTTCCCAATCAGCGGGCAGATCACCGGCCATGCGGCGGGTAAACTCAGCCGCCAACTCAGGATGCGCCTTGGCATAAACGGCAAACCCTCGCTGCCAGGCAGCTTCGGATTCTGCGCCGGTTTTTTTGGCATCCCATGCCGCGTAAATATCTGCCGGCACTTCAAACGGTGCATACGGCCAGCCCAGCACAACACGGGCTGCGGTAATTTCGGCATCGCCCAAGGGGGCGCCGTGCACATCGTGGCTGCCTTGCTTGTTGGGCGCGCCTTTGCCGATCACTGTTTTGCAGCAGATCAGCGTTGGCCGCCGGGTATCCGCCTGCGCCTGGCCTATAGCCGCATCAATAGCCGCTGGATTATGTCCATCGACACTGCTGATCACCTGCCAGCCGTAAGCCTGAAAACGCTCGGGGATATTTTCGGTAAACCAGCCCGCTACATGGCCATCAATAGAAATGCCGTTGTCGTCCCAAAACACGATCAGCTTGGATAAACCCCACGTGCCCGCCAACGAACACACTTCATGCGAAATGCCTTCCATGAGGCAGCCATCACCCAGAAAAACATAGGTATGGTGATCAACAATCGCATGGCCGGGGCGATTGAATTCATTCGCCAGCAGCTTCTCAGCCAGCGCCATGCCCACGGCATTGGCAATACCCTGCCCCAGCGGACCGGTCGTCGTTTCCACGCCAGGGGTGTAACCAAATTCCGGGTGGCCGGGCGTTTTGCTGTGCAACTGGCGAAACTGTTTCAAATCATCCAGCGAGACGTCATACCCCGTGAGATGCAACAGAGAATAAAGCAGCATGGAGGCATGTCCATTGGACAACACAAACCGGTCGCGGCCCGCCCAGTGCGGATTCGCCGGATTGTGGCGCAAATGGCGACGCCAGAGCACCTCGGCAATATCCGCCATGCCCATGGGCGCGCCCGGGTGCCCGGAATTGGCCTTTTGCACGGCATCCATGGCCAGCGCGCGAATCGCATTAGAAAGGGGTAAAGCAGATGCGGACACAGAGGTAGACACAACGGCAGACGGCATGGTGGTAGTCATCGCAAAAAGATGGGAAGGCACTGTGCCTTCCTGAAAACTCGCTATTATCGACCAAACTGGGGGCGTTACGCTAGTGCAGCAAACCGGCTACTCCGGCAGATGGCGTGCGCAAAACGCGTAAATGCTGCGTTTACCAGTTATTCGCTGGTTTTTGCTGAGTTTTTATTATCGAATCACGCCACAGAACAAGCGAGCACCCCCGCCACCCAGAGGGGCTGGATGATCTGCGTGGTTATCGCCCCCCGCATGAATCATCAAAGAGCGACTCGTCACATCGGCCAACTTGAGCCTGGGCGCCAGCACAGGCGTGGTGGCATTGCCCTGAGCATCAACATAAAGCGCAGGCAAATCACCCAGATGTCCATCACCCCACGGCAGACCGTGGTGCTTACTCGCTGCTGGATCGTAATGCCCGCCTGCTGCTAGTGCAGGCACCATTTTCCCGTCCTTTTCCTTGGGCCCGCAACTGGGATTTTCATGCACATGAAACCCATGCACACCCGGCGGCAACCCCGCCAACGACGGGCTAAAAACCACGCCATACGGCGTTTCGCCAATAACAACCTGGCCCACCTGCGCGCCAACACCCTGCTCATCCACCTTGTTCATGGGTACGGTGATATCTGCATGTGCCGCCAAAGAAAAACACAGGGTAGAAGCGGCTAAAAATAGGACGGAACGTGATTTCATTTTGTCTCCTGCGTAGAAATATTGTTTTATCCAGAAAAAATTTGCAGGCTGAAAAGACTTGATTTTCAGCCTGCAAAATCATCAAAAGAACTGCGGCCTCCTGCAATTTATTTTTTCTTGGCACTTGCCGTGGCTTTGGCACCAACCAAAACAAAGGTGACTTTCATGGTCACACGGTATTCTGTCACCTTGCCTTTGTTTACCACGACCTTTTGATCTTTTATCCAGGCCCCCTGAATATCAGCAATCGTCTCGGACGCCCGCGCAATGCCGGAAGAGATGGCATCTTCAAAACTCTTTTTGCTGCTCGACGTAATTTCAATCACCTTGGCAACAGTCATGATGGCTCCTTTACGTTACAGTGAATGGGTGTTGCGGACAATTACGATAACCGACGACACCTTCATTGGCAAGGCATAACAAATCGTGCGTGGCGCAGGGCGCTGGTGCCGCATCGCCAGCGCCGACTTTTAAGGTAAACAATGGCGGAAGCAGGAACAGCCGAGGCTGCGTCATTCAAGCATGCGCGAATGACGCGCCACGTATTGGCGCAGAACAATATCCATGCGCGATTGCCAGCCTTCGCCAGTGGACTTGAAATAGGCAACCACCTCAGGGCTGTAGCGTACTGACACGAGCAGCTTCTTGTTTTCAGATTTCGGCCGGCCACGCAGTGGCACCATCGCCTTTAGCTGCTTTGGCGTCAGCGGCTGCGCGTCCGGGTCGCTTCTGGCTGCCGCAGTAATGGCTTTGTCCTCCGCTGCCGTCGGCATGAGGATAGTGGGCTTCTTAGAGACTTTCGACATAGTGCTTTACCTCACGACGATTAGCGCGGCGCAGGCTGATGACCCTGCGCACATCGCCACGATCTACAAACGCCACGTAGTACAGGATTTCGGTTTTCGGAGCAAGCGCGATCATGCGCCTCTCGTTGTACTCAAGCCTATCATCAACCCACACCAGCGCAGCTTCCCAATCGAGTTCTTCTGCCATGGAAAGCGGCACGCCGTGCTTGGCTTGATTTGCCGCATTCTTGGCTGGATCGAACTCGATTCGCATGCATTACTGTAGCTACAGTAAACACGTTTGTCAAATGGCTGCGGAGCATGCTTCCACAACCTGTATTCGCCGTATCGCCAGCGCCGACTTTTAAGGCAAAAGTGGCGAAAATGGGAATAGATCTGAACTTTAGAAGCTGCTTGAAGGGAATAAACATAATCAGTAGTTTGTCCCCAATTCATCTTAGCAAGCGTAGGGCGCAATAACCAACGGGCATTGCGCCACATGTGCCTTGCCAAATCTACGAGTGGTAACATTCAAACTGCTGTACTGTGACTCATTGCAAATGGCACACAGGATATTCGTAGCAACAGGGGCGTGATCGTGGAAAATCATCACATTAAATTGGTCATTGAAGGACTGGAAAGCGATGAGGGACACGTTCGCCTTGAATATTTTCTTAAGGCACTAAAGAACCTTTATAGCAGCCTATCCAAACTTGATTACAAAGAAGCCGGTGGCAAGCGAGCCAGTGACTTTGTTGTTGTCGGTCTATCTCACAATAGTCCTGCCACGGTTGAACTGGAAGCCCGGCAGATTAAAAACCGTCCAGATGTTCGTGCGCTAGTATTCAATAAATTCAATAGCACTGTCAGCAGCATACAGAAGGGGATTATTCCTGATGATGTTGATTACAGCATTCTTCAGGATTTGCGTGAAATTGCTGCCCCTGTTGGCAGGGGAGTGACGACCACACAGTTATTCGTTGGCAATGAGCACGTTGATATGACTGAGGTGTTTGCTAAGCGAATTGATGTTGCGCTTGCCGATGTTGAGTATTGTCATGGTTCTGTTGAGGGTCGCCTCGAACAAATTAACATCCATGCTGGCGCAAACGTATTTACAGTCTATCCAGAATTCGGTGCTAGCAGCATTACTTGCCACTTTCCGCGTGACTTAAGAGAAGATGCAATAGCCGCCGTTAATCGGCGCGTTAGCGTATATGGCAACATGAAGTACAGGAAAAATGCCCCTTTCCCTCACCACATAGATATTGAACATCTTGAGATTTATCAGGATGCCGACTCGCTTCCAAGCTTTGATGATTTGCGTGGGATTGCTCCATCTATAGGAGATGGCACTCCATCCGAAGAGATAATCAGAGAGCTACGAAATGGCTGGCAATAATCCTATTTACTATTGGGACACATGCGTTTTTCTGGCATGGCTCAAAAATGAAACAACCCGAAAGCCCGGCGAAATGGAGGGAATTCATGATTGCTTGGAGCGCGTTAAGAAACGGCAAATTTCAATCATGACTTCGGTAGTCACCTATACCGAAATCACCACACTGAAAATACCAGCCGGTGTTGAAACGATGCTTGAAGAGGTAATGCAACGACCAAACTGTGCGAAGATTGGCGTTGATATGCGGGTGGCAAAACTAGCCAGAGATTTGAGAAATTACTATTTGGCAAAACCCGACACATATGGCGGCATGACTATAGCCACGCCTGATGCCCTGCACTTGTCCACCGCCATCCTATACAGAGCCAATGAGTTTCACACGTTTGATGAGAAAGATCAGCCAAAATATAAATCTCTTGGGTTGTTGCCGTTAAGTGGTGATGTCGGAGGCCACAATCTTGTGATTTGCAAACCGCCGGAAGACAAACAGGCATCACTCTTCGCGCAAACTGGAATGCTTAACGAAAACGATACCAACACCAAACACTAAATTCTGTTCGAGAAGAAAATTTTCGCAGTCATGTAGGTTGGGTTACCGCGATAAAGCCGCTAACCCAACCTACATGATTTATTTGAGCTATCTGGTAATTGCCCATATACTACTCTGGGCCACAGTGTTGTAGCCTGAACACGTGTAGCCGCAATTTGCTTTTCCCATAACCAGCGAATTAGAATTATCTTGATGCCACAAGACACTATGTCCCAAAAGCATTATTCAAAAGCCCCGATAGTCGAAGCCATTGTTGATATTCAAGTCAAGATGGCAGAGGGCTTTTCTCATGAAGCGTTTAATGCTGTTCACGCAGAACTGGGGGAGCGTTTCCCGATTAAATCGCCCATGAAAATGGTTGAAATGCGAATGGAGGCGGATGCCATCACGGGAGAAGGCAGCCACTCGTCAACTGCTACCGATATCGGATTAAGGCTCACCAACAAGGATAATTCGCGTGTTATTCAATTGCGCACGAACGGCTTTACCTTTAGCCATATGCCGCCCTACACCGAATGGAAAGTTTTGCGCGAAGAAGCTTACCAGACGTGGCTGGTTTTTGTAGCAACGTGCAAGCCGAAAACTGTTGTGCGTTGCGCCCTGCGCTTTGTTAATCGCATTGACATACCTAAACCCTCCATCGAGTTACACGATTACTTCCATCTTTACCCGGAAATCCCCACAGGCATACCGCAAGACGTGAGCGGCATGTTCATGCAGTTGCAAATGCCTCAGACAGATTTGGAAGGCATGGCGATTATCAATCAAGCGGTAGTCGATCCCACAACGCCAGGAACAATGTCGGTCTTATTGGATTTCGACTTGTTTCAGGTGCGCGACTATGCGCCTGATGATGAAGCTATCTGGCATCTGCTTGATAAATTGCGTGATCGTAAAAACGAATTGTTTGAGGCTTGTATCACGGACAAAATTAGGGGGTTAATAGACTGATGTCAGCCATTACTGCGCCCACATTTGATTTCGCCTCTGCTTTGCCTTTTTTTAGGCAAAGTAGTTCAAATACTCGTCTCGCTGAAAAAAATAACGACCCGTATCTTGGGGTCAAAAAAACGGCGGATGTCACCTATCTCGTGTTGCAAGGTTTGAAACAAAAGCTGCTTGCCTTGCAATCACTACCGGAGAATTGGGACGGACATGGGAGCACCCAACCAAATCCTTTGGCAGTTGCGAATGCGCTGGGTTGGCTGGAAGAAATTTATGTCCAAATCATTTCCGCTAAACTTGAATGGCGCACCCCTCATATCACCGCAAGTGAAAACGGTGAAGTCGTGTTTGAGTGGTGGCGTGGCAACCACGAGTTGACCCTCTATTTTGGTGCCGATCATCAAGCCGAGTTCATCAAGGTATGGGGGACGCACATCAAAAACGAAATGGCGGACGGGCAGCTTATTGAACCCGTCGGCATCCTCACCTTGTGGAAGTGGCTTGGCGCGTAACGATGACGATTGAGGACAAGGTTAAGGATGAAGAAATTCTCTATCGTAGCGTTGCCAAAGAATGCTTCACCCTTGTTGATGGCAACTTAAAACTGACTTCAACCGCATTCAACGATCCCGCACAAAACCCCTCAGTTGATCGCGCCAAGCTGTGCGGCTTTAATCCGGCGCATGCCAAGAAGAAACCCGCTCATGGCGTTGTGTCGCTCACAGCGCTTTCCGTTCGTCAAATAGCCGATGTCATTCAAAATGATGAACACGGCCAGCCGGAGTCAGCACATGAGATAGACGTAATGTCTGATCCGATAAAAAACCATCTCACCCTGCCGGATAATCCGGCACATGCGTTAATCATTGCCCATCCTGATTTTGCGAACGACAAAGTTTTCAAAAAGCTCAAGAAAAGTTTGGCGCGGATTGCCTCACAGGGTGGATGGCTGATTGAACCGACCTGAATCGGCGTATCTCATGCCGGGAAATCACCATCCCGTGAAAACGGGAACAGAAAAATAAACCAACCATGCCGACGCTGAACTGGATTGGGAAAGAGGCCGTGGTGAATCATCACCAGCAAGTGCCTTTTCATTTACTCAAGGATGTGCCCGAGCTTGCTTGCGGCAATCCTGGCGAGGGCAATCTGATTGTGCAGGGCGACAACCTTGTCGCGCTTAAGGCACTTTTGCCTTACTACGCCGGGCAGGTGAAGTGCATCTACATTGATCCGCCGTACAACACGGGTAACGAGGGATGGGCTTACAACGACAATGTGAACAGCCCGGTTATCCGCGAATGGCTGGGCAAGGTGGTGGGCAAGGAAGACGAAACGCTGGATCGGCATGATCGTTGGCTGTGCATGATGTATCCGCGTCTGGTATTGCTGAAACAATTTCTGCGCCAGGACGGCGTGATCTTGATGTCGCTAGATGCCAATGAGCATCGTTATGCAGAATTGTTGTTCGATGAAATTTTTGGCATCCAGAATAGGGTGGAAACTTTCGTATGGAAGAAAAGTTACGGTGGCGGGGCAAAATCCAAGCAAGTAGTGAACTTGCACGAGTACATTCTTTGTTTTGCAAAGTCCCGTGATTGTCTCGGAGAGATTGTATTGCCGCCGGACGAAAACACCAGACGATATTACAAGTTTAGTGACCACAACCACGAAACACGGGGGCCATACCGCTTACAGCCGCTGGCAACTAACAGTATGGATGCTCGACCAAATCTTCGCTACTCAATCCTATTTGAAGGCCATGAGATTTGGCCGGAAAAACAGTGGCAATGGTCACGTGAACGCAGTTTGGTGGCCCTTGAAAACGATGAATTGGTGATCAAACAGGTTAAGGGAAAGTGGAGTGTCAACTATAAGCAGTATCTGAAAGACGGGGATGGGGAAGAGCGTGGTGCTAAGTTGTACTCCATCATTGAGGGTGTCTATACGCAGCATGGCACAAATGAAGTTAAGGAATTATTCGGTGACGGAAAAGCGTTCTCTTTCCCAAAGCCACCGGAGTTAGTACAAAAACTCGTTCAAGCTTTTTCTGATAAAGATTCCCTGATCCTCGATTCCTTCGCCGGTTCGGGCACTACGGCGCATGCAGTGTTGAAACAGAATGTCGAAGACGGTGGCACTCGCCGCTTCATTCTGGTAGAAATGGGCGATCACATTGCACGCAACGTGACGACGGAACGGGTTCGTCGCGTCGCCGAAGGTTATACCAACGCAAAAGGCGAGCATGTCGAGGGCATCGGTGGGGGCTTCCGCTACTGTGAACTTGGCGAACCTCTGTTCGACGAGCATGGAAAAATCCGTGACAGCGTGCGCTTCGCTGATCTGGCGCGGCATGTATATTTCACCGAAACCGGCGAACCATTGCCGCGTGAGCGCGTGTCAAAGTCGGCGTTGCTGGGTGATTGCCGTGGTGTGGGAATTTATCTACTCTACAACGGCATACTTGGTGACAAAAGTGCGAATGGCGGGAATGTGTTGACGCGCGTGGTGTTGGCGCAGCTTCCTCCGTTTGACGGGCCGAAAGTTATTTACTGTGCTGGATGTTTGCTTGGGCGTGATCGGCTGCGCGCCGAAAACATCATTGTCCGTCAAACTCCTTACGAGATCAAAGTGTCATGATTACGCTAAAAGATTATCAGGAACGTGTGCTGGATTCGCTGCGCGACTTCTTCCACCAATGTTCGCATGAACGTCGGCCAGAAGCGGCATTTCGGGCGGTGCAACTGAAGAACAGCCGTGAGCCGTTGCCTTATCTTCCGGTCAATACGGTTGGGCTGGATGCGGGGATGCCTTATCTCTGTTTGCGCGTGCCAACCGGTGGCGGCAAGACCTTGCTGGCTTGCCACGCTGCCGGTATCGCGATGCGCGATCTGCTGCACGCGGATCGTGCGGTGGTGCTGTGGCTGGTGCCGAGCAATACCATTCTCGATCAAACCGCAGATGCGTTGCGCGACACGCGCCACCCGTATCGCAGGGCGTTGGAATTGTCGTGCGGCACGGTGGAAATCGTCACCATCGAGGAAGCTTTGCGTTTGTCCCGCGCAACGGTAGCGGGGCAGACGGTGGTGATTGTGGCGACCATTCAGGCGTTCCGTGTGGAAGATACGACCGGGCGCAAGGTGTATGACCAGAACGGCAGCTTTTCGGAGCATTTGCTGAATGTGCCAGCCGACCGCCTTGAGGATTTGTTGCCGGGTGCGGATGGCAAGCCGAAACCCTCGCTGGTGAACATGTTGCGCTTGCGCCGCCCGATTGTGATCGTGGACGAGGCGCACAATGCGCGCACCGATCTTTCCTTCGCCACACTCGGCAACGTGCTGCCGTCGTGCATTATCGAGTTCACCGCGACACCGGCGCGCGCGAAGCATCCTTCCAACGTGCTGCATCATGTATCGGCGGCGGAATTAAAGGCGGCGGATATGGTGAAGCTGCCGCTGCGCGTGATTACGCGCCATCCGAGTCAGCGCGATCAACTGCTGGCAGATGCCGTTTTATTGCGCGCCGATCTCGAAAAGCTCGCTGCAGCGGAAGCCCAGCAAACCGGCGAATATTTGCGCCCCCTTATGCTGATTCAGGCGGAGCGCGTGGATGCCTGCGAAGCGTTGCGCGATCTGATGGTGAGCAAGTTTGGACTTGCCAGGGACGAAATAAAAATTTCAACGGGCAAGCTCGACGAGTTGAAAAGCGTGGGCAACATCAATTCGCCCAAGTGCCCGGTGCGCTTCATTATCACCGTGGAGAAGCTGCGCGAGGGATGGGATTGCCCATTCGCCTATGTGTTGTGCAGCCTCAAGGAAACGCATTCTGCGACCGCCATCGAACAGATTGTGGGGCGCATTCTGCGTCTGCCGAACGCACAGGCGAAGCGGCACCCCGACCTCAATTGCGCTTACGCTTTTTCTGTTTCCGAATCGTTGCCTGCGGTATTGAACGAGCTGCGCGAAGCGCTGGAAAGCAACGGTTTCACCTCGGCGGAAGCCGAGCGCATCATTATTCCCGTGCCGCAAGGCGTGTTGCCGCTGGGCGTGCAGCCCAGAACGGTGAAATTCACTCCCGATGAGTTGGATGTTGCCGTCGCAAAAGTCCAGGTTGCAGAACTTGGCGGCAAGGTACACCTCAATGCCGATACGCACGAAATTACGGTCTTTGTTCCGCTGGACGAAGATGAAACGGAGAGACTGAAAAGTTGCGTGAGGACCCCCGAAGCGCAAGCGCGGGTGGTTGAGATGGTGGAGGTGGTGCGCGCAACGGAAATGGCTTTCGGTGGCAGCGGCAAGACGCGAATGCCGTCGCCTTACGAACAGGGTTTTGACTTCAAGGTGCCGTTGTTGTGCGTGCGCGAGAATGGCTCGCTGTTTGAATTCGAGAGCACTTTCCTGATCGAGCACAGATGGAAGCTGAGTGAAAAGGATGCCGCACTTTCATCAAGCTACAATCCCTTGCAGCGGCCCACCGGAAAGGCGGGCTATGTCGATGTTGGAGCGAAGGGCGAGGTGTTGACCAATGTGTTGCAGGAAACATCGGCTGCCGATTTTGTCGGCACGCTGCACCAGCAAGTGCTGCAACTTGGCGGCGCCGGCGATTGGACGCTGGAGACTTTGATCGCGTGGCTCGATGGCGAGATTGAACACCACGACATTACGGCGGGCGAATCGGCTGGGTTCATCAGAAAAGTATTGCGCGGTTTGATGGCGAATTACGGGATTACGGATGTAGGCCAACTGGCATTGGATCGCTTTCGTTTGCGTGATGAAATTGAAGGGCGTATCCAGGAACATCGCGACAGCGAACGCAAAAGCACCTTTCAGTCGTTACTGTTCCCCGATTCCGCGCTGGCGGTCAGCGAGGAACGCGCGATCAATTTCAAAACCATGCGCTATGAGCCGAGTTGGCTCTATGAGGGCGGCTTCCAATTCCAGAAACATTACTTCGGCGTAAGGCCTGGCGAGCTCGTCGAGTTCAAAAAGAACCGGGAGCTTACCGAGGAATTTCAATGCGCGCAGTTTCTCGATGGATTGCCGGAAGTTAAATTCTGGGTGCGCAACCTCTCTCAAAAATCCACTTCATTCCGTCTGCAAACCTCCAGCGACTGGTTCTATCCCGATTTCGTTTGCCAACTGACGGATGGCCGCGTAATGGTGGTCGAGTACAAAGGCAAGGATCGCTACGACAGTGTGGATTCGGAAGAGAAGCGCACGATTGGCGCGGTGTGGGCATCGCGGAGCGGCAGACATTGTCTGTTCGAGATGCCGACGGATGTTGATTTCTCCAAGATCACTAAAGTGATAAAGCTTGTAGCGCGCCAAGTGTAAAAAAAAGGGGAATGACATGAAACTCACGATAAAATTACTGGCTTTCCCCCTTGGTGTACTGATGCTGGCGAATGTTTCCAATGCGGAATCGCCGCGCGAGCAATTCAAGCAGATGGTCGCCACAGTAGTTTTTCAACACCCTGTCAGCCATGCTTCAGCGCCCGCGCCAGCACAAGATTTTCCACCCGTACTGCGCCGTGGGCTTTGAGGGTGCGGGCCAGTTCATTCAGCGTGGTGCCGGTAGTCATCACGTCATCCACCACCAGCACGGTTTTGCCGGTGAGATCAATCCGGCACTCAAACGCATGGCGTATGTTTTTGGCGCGCTCTTTCCACGGCAGGGTGGTTTGCGGTGTGGTGTCGCGGTGGCGATGGATGTTTTTTAGTTCAAGCGGGATGCCGAGTTGCCGCGCCAGCGGGCGGGCAATCTCAACGGATTGATTAAAGCCGCGCTGCTTCAACCGCTGGGCTGACAAGGGCACGGGCAGGATGAAGTCGAGCGGCGATGCAAACAGCGTTGTAGGCGGTACCGCCAACAGCGCCAACTCGGCACCGAAAAAGTCAGCGCTGGCGAGACGGCGCGAATACTTGAGCGACTGGATCATCCGGTCGATCGGGAAGTCATATTGCCAGATGGCGGTGGTGGCGTCGAAATAGGGCGCTTGCTTGAGACACGCGCCGCAGCGGTCGGCGGTCGGCGTGGGCAAGGCGCATTGCGGACAGCGCTGTGTGGTCAAACGTGGCAAGTGGTCATTGCAATCGGGGCACAGCACGGCATTATTGCTGGCTGCGCTGCACAGTAAACAATCGCGTGGCAATAGTGCTGCCCCTATTGCACGCAGAGCCGTGTTGACTGCGTTTACTGCCCGGTTTTTGATTGACAAGTGCGGATCCTTCCACCAAGATGCATGCCTTCCCTTGCATTCTATCGAGTCCACCGCAATGACTGCTCTTGCTACCAACGAAAACATCCACGCCACTGCGAACAACCCCACATCTTCAGCTGCGCCGAATCTGCGCTGGAGCATCAAAGCCATCGAAGCGCTGTTTGCGCTGCCCTTTAACGACCTGATGTTTCGCGCGCAGGAAGTGCATCGCCAGCACCATGCGGCGAATGCGGTGCAGCGTTCTACCCTGCTCTCGATCAAGACCGGCGGTTGTTCGGAAGATTGCGGTTATTGCTCGCAGTCGTCGCGCTATGGCGAGGCCGAGCGCGAAGCCTTGCTGCCGATTGCAGAGGTGATCGCTGCTGCGCAAGCCGCCAAAGACAAAGGTGCATCCCGCTTTTGCATGGGCGCGGCCTGGCGCGGGCCGAAAGAAAAAGATCTGGCACAGGTAGCCGGGATGATCGCGGCAGTCAAGGCGCTGGGGCTGGAAACCTGCGCCACGCTGGGCATGCTCAAAGAGGGGCAAGCCGAACAATTGAAAGACGCGGGGCTGGATTATTACAACCACAATCTGGATACGTCGCCTGAATTTTATGGCCAGGTGATCACCACACATACACAAGCAGATCGTTTTGACACGCTGGCGCAGGTGCGCAGCGCAGGCATCAAGGTATGCTGTGGC
>SCUZ01000060.1 GCA_004322535.1 Rugosibacter sp. | reverse complement strand
GATAAGCGTTGCATTGCGGTTTGCAGTGCGGTATTGGATTTGTTCAGCGCGTTCTGGCCGAACAAGGAAGCTACGTTGGTATTAATGACTTGTGCCATGAAAATTCTCCTTGGTTAAAAAAAACGGAATTCGTTGGTATCTCCTCCTCCGGTTTGCTTGAATTGCAAAGCAGGATCGCCGCAGTTGTAACCTTTAACGGGCGGTTGGCGTAAAACTTTAGGGTAATTTTTTTGCAGTCCGCTGTGAGTGCGCGCCAGGCATTTACATTTAAGATAACCCTACAGATTTCGTGAGGGCTTCCGTTATAGTCAACCAGAAGGAGTACACACATGGCTACAAGTTCGATTTCATCACCCGGCATTGCTTCTGGACTCGACGTCAATGGGATCATCAGCAAATTGATGCAGCTGGAGCAGCAACCCTTGACAACGCTGTCGACCAAAGAGGCTAACTACAATGCCAAGCTGACGGCGTATGGCTCGATCAAGGGCGCCTTGTCGAGCCTGCAAACGGCGGCGGCGGCTCTGGCGGCAACGACTACTTTCAGTAGCAAGTCGGTTGCCGTGTCGGATGCTGCCGTAGTGACTGCTTCTGCTTCCAGCCTTGCCGCAGCAGGCAGTTATACCTTGAGCGTGACGCAATTGGCCAAGTTTCACACACTGCGCAGCACCACAGGCTATGCCACTACAGCAGATACGTTCAATACCGGCACCTTGGCCATCACCATTGGTGGCGGCAGCGCCGTTAACATCACCATTGACAGCAGCAACAACACACTTGCGGGCATACGCCAGGCCATTAACGACGCCCACGCCGGTGTAACGGCAACTATCCTGAACGATGGCACCACGAACCGACTGGTGTTAACGTCCACCACCAGCGGCGCGGTGGGCTCCATTGCCGTGGCGGTGACGGACTCAGGCGGTGGCGGCACTAACCTACTCTCCGGACTGGACTCCGCCAGCCTGCTACAGACCCAACCCGCCGATAACGCACTGTTCAACATCAACGGGATCGACATCAGCCGCTCTTCCAACACTGTTACGGATGCCATCGAGGGACTTACCTTCAAGCTGACCAAGGGCACACTGGCCGCACCTGGCATGTCGACGCTGACGATCGTTCCCGATACGGATGCCATTACCTCTGCGATCAACACCTTTGTTCAGGGATACAACAACGCTGTTAACCTGCTCAAGACGAATTCGAGTTTTAATGTAGCAACCAAAACAGCAGCCATACTCAATGGTGATAGCACGGTGCGTTCCCTTCAATCGCAGCTGAGCGACCTCGTGCATACCAGCGTTACCGGCATTGCGAATGGCATTAGTACGCTATCGGATATTGGCATCGCAGTGCAAAAAGATGGCACGCTGGCGATCGACAGCACCAAACTGGCTGCTGCGCTGGCGGACCCGAACAAAGACGTAACGGCATTATTCACGCAGACTACGACAGGTAACGAGGGTATTGCCGTACGCTTTAGTTCAGTGCTGAGAACCAGCATTGGATTCGATGGCCTGATCGCCAGCCGTACGGACGGTATCGCCGCCTCAATCAAGCAAATTGGCAATAGTCGCGATGCGCTGAATTTGCGCCTGGCAAAAATCGAGGCGCGTTATCGCGTCCAATTCACTGCGCTGGATACGATGATGGCCAATATGCAAAAGACCAGCCAATACTTGACGCAACAGTTCGCCAGATCTTCAACTAACTAATTTTCAGGAGAATTCCATGTCCTTTGCTACTTCTCATGCTGCGCAAACGTACGCCAAGGTTGGATTGGAGACCAGTGTGGTCACGGCTTCCCCTCATCAGTTGATTTTGATGCTTTACGATGGAGCGTTGCTTGCTATTGCAAAAGCCAGCAATGCAATTCAACAAAAACAGGTTGCCGAGAAAGGCCAGGCGATCTCTCAGGCAATCGATATTATTTCCAATGGGCTGGCAGCTAGTCTCGACTTTTCTGCAGCCGATGAGTTGGCAAATCGGCTGGCAGCGCTCTACGACTATATGTGCAGACGCCTGCTACATGCCAATTTACACGATGATCAGGCCGCGTTGAATGAGGTGACTTCCCTGCTGGGTGAGATCAAGTCGGCGTGGGAAGAGATTGCCGATGATCCGGCAGTCCTTGCACACCAAAAGAACAAGGTTGCTGCCTGAGTCTCGCCATGACGTCAGTGTCCAGTCAACTCGTTATCTATGAAGAAATGTATGCGCTATCCGAGCAGATGGTGGCGGCTGCGCAGGCCAACGAGTGGGATAAGCTTATCGCGCTGGAGAGCCGCGTTTCCATACTGCGCGACAAGCTCATGACGGAGGAAAGCGTGGGTGTCGAATCCTTGAGCGGGGCCGACCGGGCGCGAAAAGCAGCCATGATTCGGAAAATTCTTGAGGATAATGCTGAAATCCTTTGCCATACTGAACCATGGATGGAGAATGTACGCCAGTTTCTTGGTAGTCAACACCAGCGGCGAAAAATGCATCATGCGTATGCCGTAATGGATGCGCTATCCAATGGGGGCTCAGCCACGGAGGCTTCATTCGGATGAGCCATCCCTGAATATTTGGTGAGCTTTGTTTTGTGTGGGTAAAGCATGGCGCTAAAGGGTTTGCCTCCCTGCCCAAAGGAGTGACTAGTCATGGTAATGGTTCCCACCCCGGTGGGTGTTCAGGTTCGTAGTCAGACCGATGCGCCAGTGAATTCGCTACGCCCAGTGGCGGAAATTCCTGCCGACTTGCCTGATCTTCAGTCAGGGCAGGTGTTTCGCGCACGTATTCAGGAAGTCCTGCCAGAAAATACCTACAAGGCACTCGTCGCGGGCAGGTCGCTAACGCTTGCTCTGCCCGAAAGCGTCAAGGCCGGGGATACCCTGGAACTGGTCGTGGTTGCCCGCATGAGAGGAACCATTGCGGCGAAAATAGTTGGGCAATTGGCCGAGACCGGCCCAAAGGGGATGGCCGAGCTTTTGCAACAGAGTATGTTGTCTCCCCTTGGCCGACAGATGGCTGCGCTTTTGCCACAGGAAGGCGAGTCGGCGCCTGCAGCGATGTTGACCAAAGGGCGTTCCCTGATGCCTTTGTCATCATTGAGTGCCACCGAGTTATCACAGCGTCTGCCCGCGCAGCTGGCTTCTGCGGTCAGTACGAGCGGGCTGTTTTACGAAGCACATCAAGTGCAGTGGGCATTAGGCAAGCGCCCGCTGGCGAGCTTGCTTGCAGAGCCGCAGGGACAATACGCACAACCTGTAACGCGGGCGATTCTGGGAGGTGCCGTGGAGGACGGGCAAAGGGTAGAAGACTCGGCGCTGGTGATACGGCGTGAAGCGGCGTCGCAGAGCGCTTCGCCCCTGGCATTGCTGCAAAAATTATTCGGCAGAGATTTGTCTGGCGATAATGCGCTTGTGGCGGAAGGTCGTGCGTTAGCCAATACATCGCCCAATTCGGCAGCGACGGTCTGGAGCATACCGGATGATTTGCGCTCGTTGGTTCAGCAGCAGCTTGAAGCGGCTGCAACCCAGCGTCTGGTATGGCATGGGGAGGTCTGGCCCAAGCAGATGATAGAGTGGACAATCGAGCGCGATGCGCCTGAAGCCGGTGCTGTAGCGGAAGACACCACCGCCTGGCGAACGACACTACACCTTGCGCTGCCGCGCTTGGGTGAAATTGATGCCCGCGTACAGCTAAGTGGTCAGAATGTCCAGCTTAAGCTGCAGATGTCGGATGCCGCCCTGTCGGAATTGCGGCAGGCAATGCCCGCTTTGCAACAGGCATTGGCTGCCGCTGGATTAACTTTGCAGGGCGTTCAGTCCAAACAGAGCGGCGATGGGTAAGGACAAGAGGGCCGAACAGCGCGCGCTGGCGGTAGCGCTCAAGTACGCGCCGGGTGCTGAGGTGCCTGTTGTCGTAGCCAAAGGCCGCGGCTTGATTGCGGACGAAATCATCGCCCGCGCAAAAGAACACGGTGTCTATGTGCATGAGTCACCCGCTCTGGTTGCGCTGCTTGCTCAAGTGGACATGGATCAGCACATTCCAGCGCAGCTTTATGTCGTCGTGGCAGAGTTGCTGGCTTGGCTGTATCGTGTCGAGCAGGGCGATCCATCTGCCTTCTCTTCCGCGGGCATTCCGCACGGTTAATCTGGGCTAGAATTCAACGGACTTATTTGCAGTCTCTCTGTTGATCAAGATGACCAGTCCCAAAGTTGATCCGGACGCACGTTCGGCGCAGGTACAGAACGCCGATACGGCACTGCTGCCTACCGATGAATTCAGTCAATATCTGTTGCATGCTCGTGGCGAGATGCTGCCTATTTTTCGACGGTTGGTTGAGCGTGCATCGCAGATCACCCTGCTTTTTAACGAAGGTCGCGATATGGTGTTGTCGAGCTTGATGGAAGCGAGCCCTAACGGCTTGGTTCTGGAATATGGTGCAGACGCCGGGATGAACCGCAAGGCTTTGCAGATGAGCAAGCTGTTCTGCATTACCCAGCTGGATAAAGTAAAAATCCAGTTCATTTTGTCCGGGGTGACTACTACCCAGGTTGATGGCCGCCCTGCTTTTCTTGCGCAGTTGCCCGACAGCCTGTTGCGTTTGCAACGGCGGGAACACTACCGTCTTGTATTGCCGGTTTTGCAGCGGTTGAAATGCAAAATTCGCTTTCCGACCGTGGAAGGTAAAGAGCGTCAGATTGAAGTTGAGGTTGCTGATATCAGCGGCGGAGGCGTGTGCCTCATCGGTTTTCCTTCCGCGTTGTCCCTCGAGCTGGACATGGAGTTTCCCGGGTGTCATATCGAGTTACCCGAGATCGGTACGATCACGACCGTGCTCCGTTTACGTAGTATCAATGAAGTCGCGGGGCGGGTAGGCGTGCGTACGCAGAGTGTTGGTTGCCAGTTTGTCGGTTTGCCGGGGCTGATGGAAACGCTGATTCAACGGTACATCATGAAAATCGAGCGTGAGCGTAAAGCGCGCGAATTTGGCTTGAAATGAATTTTCAGCTGGTTAATAAAAATCCTGCACATATCCTGTTATTTGTATAAAAAGCGTTGCCGCATTTCAAGCGAACCGTTTTCCCTGACGTCATGCACGGGCAGGGACTCAAATAGGTAGAGATTTTGGTGTTTGTTCTACCGCTCTGAAGTTGAGCAACCGGCAATAATTGCCGGTATGGGGAAAAACATCATTGGCTGAAGAGAGCGATCTCGAAAAAACTGAGCCAGCCTCGCCGCGGCGCCTTGAACAGGCTCGCGAAGAGGGGAATGTGCCTCATTCTCGCGAGCTGATGGCGTTTATGGTTATGGCAGCTGGCGCGGGTACTTTCTGGGTGTTGGGCGGCTGGATCGCGCAGGGTATTGCCGACTTGCTACGCCACGGATTGAGCTTTAACCGGGCTGCAGCGTTTGATACAGCCATCATGCGTGGCAGTACCTTGTCGCTGACGGTTGACGCCTTCATGTATGTCGGGCCTCTTTTTCTGGTCATTATCGCGGCGATTATCGCAACTCCTTTTGTCATGGGTGGATGGGTATTTTCGCCCAAAGCATTTAAGCTTGATTTCACGCGTATTGATCCTATCAAGGGACTTGGGCGCATGTTTTCCTGGCAAAGCATTGCGGAGCTGATCAAGGCTATTCTCAAGGCTATTCTGATTGGCGGCGTGTTGTACTGGATTGTCAGGCATGAGCAGGATAGGCTGTTTGCTCTGCTGGCCCAGCCGATTGAAACGGGCTTGGCTTCATTTTCCCAGGTGATTTTTTTCAGCTTTGTGGCCTTGATCGGTGGCTTGGCGATCATCGCGGCGATCGATGTGCCATTTCAGCTCTGGCAATACCATGATCGCTTGAAGATGACGCGCGAAGAGTTACGAAAAGAAGCCAGAGAAAGTGAAGGCGACCCGCAACTCAAGGCGCGCATTCGCAGTCAGCAGCGCGAAATGGCGCGTAGCCGCATGATGTCGGAGGTGCCTAAAGCCGATGTTGTGGTGACTAATCCGACACATTTTTCTGTCGCCTTGAAATATGACGGCAAGGCAATGCAGGCCCCTGTTGTTGTAGCCAAAGGCATGAATCTGATCGCCCAACGCATCCGCGATCTGGCTGGCGAAAATCATGTGCCGATCCTCGAGGCACCTCCCCTGGCGCGTGCATTGCATCGTCATGCCGATATTGGCGACCAGATTCCGGCGGCGTTGTATGCGGCTGTGGCCGAGGTGATGGCCTGGGTGTATCAGCTGAACACGTTTGCCGAGCAAGCAGGTACCCTGTCGCCGTCGATAGCGCCACCAACAGCGCCCACGCAGATTGCCGTACCTGCAGAACTCGATCCAGGGGTGCCTGAATGAATGACAGTCTGGCCCTGCAGAATTTTCTTGGGCGGTTGAATATCCGGCAGATGCTGGCACCGCTGCTGATCGTGATGATCTTGTCGATGATGGTGTTGCCATTGCCGACGTTCGCACTGGATGTGTTTTTCACTTTCAACATTGCGATTTCTATCATGGTGCTGCTGGTGGCGATGTACACCATGAAGCCGCTCGATTTCGCCATTTTCCCGACAGTCTTGCTGGTGACTACCTTGCTGCGTTTATCGCTGAATGTGGCGTCCACGCGCGTGGTTTTGTTGCAGGGGCACACGGGTCCGGATGCTGCGGGCAAGGTCATCGAAGCCTTTGGACACTTTCTGGTCGGTGGCAATTACGCTGTCGGCATTGTGGTATTCATCATCCTGACGCTCATTAATTTTATTGTCATCACCAAGGGTGCCGGGCGTATCGCTGAAGTTTCGGCGCGTTTTACACTGGATGCGATGCCAGGTAAACAAATGGCCATTGATGCCGACTTGAATGCCGGTTTGATCGGTGAAGACGAGGCGCGTCAACGCCGTTCTACCGTGGCGCTGGAGGCGGATTTTTATGGCTCAATGGATGGTGCCTCCAAGTTTGTGCGTGGCGATGCCGTCGCTGGCATTCTGATACTTTTTATCAACATCATTGGTGGGCTGGTTGTTGGCGTGCTTCAACATGACATGAGCCCGGGTGACGCGGCCAAGGTCTATACCTTGCTCACGATCGGCGACGGTCTGGTGGCGCAGATTCCGGCACTCATCATTTCGACCGCTGCCGGTCTGGTGGTAACGCGGGTTGCCACTGAACAGGATATCGGTCAGCAACTCGCGGCGCAGTTGTTTGGCAACCCGATGGTATTGGGGCTAACGGCGGGCATTCTGGGGATACTCGGACTGATTCCAGGCATGCCGAACCTCGTTTTCCTGATGCTGGCAGCAGTGCTGGGTTTTGTTGCCTGGAAAAAATTTAATCGCCCTGCGGCGACAGTTAAACAAACTGCTGCGGCGCAGCAGGCAGCCGCTCAACCTGTGGAAAGTGTTGAAGCCAGTTGGTCTGACGTCGTGCCAGTGGATGTACTGGGTCTGGAGGTTGGTTACCGGTTGATTCCCTTGGTCGATCACGGACAGGATGGCGAATTGCTGAAACGCATTCGCGGGTTGCGCAAAAAATTTGCCCAGGAAATCGGCTTTCTGCCAGCATCTGTGCACATCAGGGATAACCTGGAATTGCGGCCCAATGTGTATCGACTAACCCTCAAAGGCGTGCCCATCGGTGAAGGTGAAGCATTCCCCGGCCAGTATCTGGCGATTGATCCGGGACGCGTGTCTGGTCAGTTGGTCGGGGCGCCAACGAAAGACCCTGCTTTTGGTCTGCCTGCGGTATGGATTGATGCCACGTTGCGCGAACAGGCGCATGTTTTTGGCTATACGGTCGTTGATGCCAGCACGGTGGTTGCTACTCATTTAAACCATGTCATTCTGTCGCATGCGACAGAATTGCTGGGTCGTCAGGAAACGCAGGCGCTGCTGGATCATCTGGCCAGTGAGTCACCAAAACTGGTGGAAGATCTGGTGCCGAAGCTATTGCCCTTGGGAGTCTTGCAGCGGGTGTTGCAAAACCTGCTCGAAGAGAGCGTCAATATTCGCGATATGCGCACCATCATTGAGATTCTGGCAGAACAGGCGCCGCGTACCCAAGATCCGCTGGAGTTAACCACGCAGGTGCGCATCGCGCTGGGCCGCGCCATTGTGCAGCAGATTTATTCGACAGGTAATGAAATGCAGGTCATGACATTAGAGCCCGGGTTGGAGCGGATATTGGCGCAGGCGCTACAAGGTGGAGGCGATGCGGGCGGCATCGAACCGGGTTTGGCGGATACGCTGTTGCGGGAGACGGCGGCCGCCGCCCAGCATCAGGAAAATTTAGGGTTGCCTGCAGTATTGCTGGTGCCGGGAAATTTGCGCTGGCTTTTGTCACGTTTTTTGCGTCGTGCCGTGCCGCAACTCAAGGTAATTGCCAATGTTGAAGTGCCAGACTCGAAAATTATCAAGGTAACTACTCTTATTGGAGCAAGCAAATGAGTGTCAATCGTTTTGTCGGTGCAACGGCGCGCGACTGCCTGCGGCGCGTGAAAGAAGTGCTGGGACCGGATGCTGTGGTGATTTCAAATCGAGCGGTGGAAAATGGCGTCGAGATCATTGCGATGTCGCCAGAGAGCCTTGATGCCATATCGCAGCAGATGCAGCCGACAGAAAAAATATCTGCAACACCATCTCCGGCATCAGTGCCGGCGGATCCGTCGCATAACCCATCAATGAATCCCTTGATGTCGGCCCAGCCGCCCGCCGAAGAGAGTGACTACACGGTGACTTTATCCTCAGCACGTCAAGTGATACGTCGCGAGTCACCCGTGGTTGTTCGTCCTTGGTCTCCTTTCGCTTCGTTTCCCAACAATTCGGAGATGTCAGGTAAGTCAGCGTCCGCTGTGGCAAGTCCAATGGCAAGCGAGATCAAGCCCAAGCCCGCTTTGCAAGTGCAAGCACAAAAAATACAAGTGCAAACGCAGCCCAAGGAAGAAGTCACTCCCCTGTCTGTGGGAGGGGCTAGTGAATCGTCGCAGACGGTACTGCTGATAGATGAGATGCGCGCGATCAAGAAATTGCTCGAGCATCAGTTGGCAGGTTTTGCCTGGGGCAAGGTGGCCAGGGACAATCCGTTACGTGCGTTGCTCTTGAGCGAAATGCTTACCGCTGGATTTTCCGGGAGTTTGGCACGCCGTCTGGTGCAGGAAATGCCGGTGGATGTGAGTCAGGAGGCGTGCCGTCAATGGCTGACTGCCGCGGTTAATCGGCGTTTGCATACGCTGGTTTCGGAAACGGACTTTATTGATCGCGGTGGTGTTTATGCTTTGGTGGGACCCACCGGTGTTGGCAAAACCACAACCACAGCCAAGCTGGCGGCGCGCTGTGTGGTGCGGCATGGGGCCGATCGGTTGGCGTTGATAACCACCGATAGCTATCGCATTGGTGCGCATGAGCAGTTACGCATCTATGGGCGGATTCTGGGGGTGCCTGTATTCGTGGTGCGTGATGGCGAGGAGTTGCAGCGTACGCTCGAAGGCTTGAGTGACAAGCACATGGTATTGATTGATACCGCCGGCATGAGTCAGCGTGACCGCATGATGGCGGATCAAGCCGCTATGCTGACCCGCTCCAGTGAAGTTAACCGGCTATTGCTGTTGAATGCGGGCAGTCGCGGCGATACGCTCGATGATGTGGTACGCGCCTACGGAGGTGATGGCCTGGCGGGTTGCATCCTGACCAAAGTCGATGAGGCGACGGCGCTGGCACCATCGATTGACTGCATCGTGCGGCATGGATTGACATTGAGCTATGTGGCCAATGGCCAGCGCGTTCCGGAAGACCTCTATTTACCTAACCGTAAATATCTGCTGCATCGTGCGTTTAAAGTCGGCACTGGCGAGACGGCGCATACCCTGCACAAGGAGGAAATTGCTCTGGGAATGATGCCTGATCAAGAGATGATCCGGGAGATTGCGGTTGCTTGAGTCTATTTCTCCCGCATTAGCGGCTGGTGTTGATCAGGCTGCCGGATTACGGCGTCTGTTTGGCGCCCACAAAGCACGGGCGGTAGCTTTCGTTTCGGGACGCGAAGCCTGTGGCCGCACAGCGCTTTTGGTGCGTACAGCCACTGCACTGGCCGAAGCAGGGCAGGGGGTTGTGATCATTGACGAGAATGCTGGCGCAGATAATGTGCACGCCGCTCTGGGCATCAAGGTGCGGCACGATTTGCTGGCGCTGGTACAAGGCGATGTGTCGATCGAACAGCTGGTGCAACCTGTGGCACCCTTTCTGAGCGTCATGTCGGCTGCACGATTTGCCGCCGCACCTCTCCGGACAAATACAGTGGCTGCGGAGCGGCTGAATGCTGCCTTGAGACAGTTGCAGGATGGGTGTACATTCATTCTGGTGGATTGTGTGGCACGTCATGACTCGCATCTTTCGCCCTTGGCGCTGGCCATGCCCCACCTTGTTGTGGTGGTTGCGGCACAGGGGGCTGCCATTACCCGTGGCTACGCATTGATAAAGCGTTTGTCACAAGCGTGTGGACGTGAGAGGTTTCATGTAGCGATTACTAAAGCCAGGACAGAGCAGGAGGCGCAGGTGATATTCCACAACATGCGTAATACGGCACACGCTCATCTGAATGTCGTTTTGAATTATCTTGGCAGCGCGCGCGTGGAGGGTGGAGGATTCGGCAGTGATCATCTCGCGAGTGCTTTGCAAAGTCATTTGGTGCCCGTTGGGGATCATGGCGACGAGCTTGAGTTAAGACCTTGCTCGTAGATAGCTACGGTAGTTGCCCCAGACTAGTCGATGCTATAGTCAGTGCGTTATTGATGAACCAAGTGACACGAATGTACACCGCCCAAGGCGTCCTTACCAAAGAACAGCAGGTTGCCCAGTATGCGCCGCTCGTAAAACGTATTGCTTTTCTTTTATTGGCAAAGTTGCCGGCAAATGTTGATGTCGATGATCTGATCCAGAATGGCATGATGGGTCTGCTGGATGCCATTGACCGTTACGAAGAGGTGCCTGGCGCTCAATTTAAAACTTATGCTACGCAGCGGATACGGGGTGGGATGCTGGATGGCTTGCGCGAAAATGATTGGTTGCCACGTAGCGTTCGTCGGGAAATGCGTGAGATTGAGGCTGCGATCCGGCAGTTAGAGCATGCTCATGGACGGCCGCCATCAGAAACTGAACTGGCCGCCACACTGGAAATTTCTCTGGCTGATTATCAGAAGATTTTGCTTGAGGCGAGAGGGCACCAATTAATTTATATTGAGGACATGGTAGAGGTTGACGGCGCCCCTTATCTTGAGCGGCATGTCGATGCGGCAAATCTTGATCCTCTAGCGTTATTGGAAGAATTGGGAACGCGTACAGCCGTAGCCGCTGCACTTGAAGCATTGCCAGAGCGAGAGAAATTGATGATGGCACTGTATTACGAACAGGATTTGAATCTGCGTGAGATTGGTGAAGTGATGGGGGTAACCGAGTCACGTGCTTGTCAGTTGCACAGTCAAGCCATTGCTCGTTTGCGGGCCGGCCTGACAGGCGAGTGCAAGTCTGCGAGGGCACCGCGCCATCGTGTTACAGCGCAAGGCGGAGAGTGACGATGGATAAAATCAGTTTTGCCGGCTTGCTCATCGGTTTATCGGTGATTATTGTTGGGCATCTGCTAGAAGGTGGAAATTTAGGGTCACTGCTGCAGCCGACAGCATTTCTGATTGTCATTGGTGGCACCTTGGGTGCCGTGATGTTGCAGAGCCCGCTGAATGTTTTCAGAGATGGCATGCGAATGGTGAAATGGGTATTTTCCCCACCTACCATCGAGCCAGGCAAGCTCATTGCCGACATAGTCCGCTGGAGCAATATTTCACGTAAAGAAGGTCTGCTTGCGTTGGAGGCTCAAATTAGAGCTCAACGCGATCCGTTTATTGCTAAAGGGTTGCAATTGCTGGCTGATGGTGCAGAGCCAGCGCGTTTGCGTGAAGTTCTGGAGGTAGAAGTTGGCGCTCAGGAGGCCAGCCTCAAATCTGCTGCGAAAGTATGGGAGTCAGCCGGTGGGTATTCACCGACAATCGGCATTATTGGTGCTGTGATGGGTTTGATTCATGTCATGGAAAATCTGTCTGACCCCTCCAAGCTGGGTAGTGGCATCGCCGTGGCGTTTGTGGCCACTATCTATGGTGTTGGAGTAGCTAACTTGATATTCCTGCCTATCGCCAAGAAGCTGATGGCGAACATCGCACGTGTCATCATCCTGCGCGAGATGCTGCTGGATGGACTGACCGGCATCGCCAATGGGGATAATCCACGCATTATCGAGAGTCGCTTGCAAGGTTATTTTGCTGATGGCGCACTATAGGCGTCGGCGTCGCCGCCGTGCTTCGGATGATGTTGAAAACCACGACCGCTGGTTAGTTTCCTACGCAGACTTCATCACCCTGCTGTTCGCTTTTTTCGTTGTGATGTACGCTATTTCGTCAGTCAATGAGGGGAAGTACCGCGTCATGTCAGAATCCATAGTGTCTGCGTTTCGCAACGAGCCAGGCACAGCTTCTGGTGCGATGGCCATGATTAACCCGAACAATCCTGCGCCGACAAGTCTGTCTCCCCAACGCAATTCGACAAGGATTAAAGCGGATCCAGCCCGACTGGTTAAAAAAGAGTACCTGCGCAACTTGGCAAAAGAGCTTAATCAGGCTTTGGCACCGTTAATGGCTGAAGGCAAGGTCAGGATGGCAGAAGGTGCCCTGGGCCTTACCATTGATATCAGTGCCAGCGCCTTGTTCTTACCGGGCGAAGCGCGTTTGGGTCTGGGGGCGGTGCGCGCGCTGGGTGCCGTAGGCCGAGTGCTGGCGACTGCTGATTTTCCTGTTCGAGTCGAGGGGCATACGGACAATGTCCCTATCACTAATCCGCAATTTCCCTCCAACTGGGAGCTTTCTGCTGCTCGTGCGGCCAGTGTGGTGCGATTGTTCATTGATACCAACGTTGATCCACGCCGCTTAACGGCAACTGGCTATGCTGACCAGCGACCTCTTGCCGATAATGCCACGCCAGAAGGCCGGCAGAAAAATCGGCGTGTCGCGATTACGATTGAGTCACCTACGCCCGATTTGGCAGTGGATGTGCCGCTGGCAGAATGAACGAAAGGACTCAGGCGCTACCCAAGGGCCGTCGGCCAGTCATGGATTTTTGTTGCCCACCGGCATCGTAGGTCGTGGCATCTGCAGATTTTCCAAGGAGTAGGCCGAGCGCTTGCTGATTTTGCTGCATCTGGGCACCAATCAATTTACCATTGGTTTCATTTTCCCGTTTTGCTTCAGCCGCAAGGATAATGAGCTGTTGCCATAGCGCGGGTATTGCAGGTGTTGCGGGAGCAGAGGGGGGTGCGTTAGCCGCAAGCCAGGCGACGACATCTTCGCGTCCTGCCGCGAAACCAGCTTCATGCAATGCATTTTCATGTTGCGATTCGAGCGTCGCGAGGCGTGTTGCTAGCGCGGACTTTTTTTCCGCGATCGCCGGTAATTGATCGATTTTGCCTGAAACCAGTGCCTGCCTCTCTGTGTCAATCACTGCAAGAAAACGTTGCAGCTCCGCAACTGTTTGCTCTATCAGTGAATGAACCAAGGTCAAAGACATAAAAAGCTAATCAGGTGGCCGGTTGGTCTTTTGCGAGAAAGTCGCGGACATCCCCGATCAGACGGTCGGCGATCTTGTCGGTATTGATCTGAAAACGACCTTCTGCAATGGCTTGGCGTATTTCTGCGACACGCTGGCTATCAAAAGGCGCTTGAGTCGCGCTTGCCCCGCCAGTTGTTTGCAGGTGGGTCGTCACCGAGCCATCTGCTGCAGGAGAATTTGTTGCCACAGGATTTGTTGTGTTCTGTAGGCGAGTTTTCTGAGGCGCTGCTGTGGGCGAAGCAGGTGAAGTTCTGGAGGCGTCGATTTTCATAAGAGTTGTTTCATAAGATTTGGAGCTTGTATGGTTTAACGGCTTGGAAGACGCAGACTTTAGCTTTCAAGTGTCAATTTTCTACGAATTGGGTGGAAAAGAGAAGAAGCTTCGCCTGAGGGGGCAAAGTCTGGATAAACCCGTGGCGACAGAATGCAAGTAATTCCCAAACAATCTACACCAGGAATGTTTCGTCAATAAGCAATGGCAACTGTGCCATCCTTCTGCGCGATGCCACTTAGCACTTGGCCGGAGGCGAGGCGAACCTGAACTACCTGGCCTGCGGCGGCATTGTTGAGCGCGCGCCCATCGCTACTGACCTGGAAACTGGCACCTTCGGACACTACTTTGACATTCTGCCCTTGTTTCACCACCAGAGGCTGACGCAGCATATCGGCGCGCAAAGGGCGGTCGGCGGGAAGAGAGATACGGGAGAGTTGACCTATGGCCTGTGCGAGGTCGGTCAAAATGCCCTGGGGTAAATCAGCAAGATCACCTTGACTCTGGCGAATGTCTGTCGTGCTAATTATTTGACCTGCAGTTAATGGGCGGGCACTGACGACATAGTTGACCAGCACATGGATATCCACAGGAACATACAGGCTCCATGTGCTGCCTTCTGTACAGCGTACATTGACATGGGTTTTCCCCCAGGGGCGGGCATTGGCATCCATCGTGACATTCAGGTTGCGACAATCATCAGGCAAGCCGCTGGTATTGATAGCACCAATGCTGTAACTAGCCTGACCTGGTAAACCTTTATTCTGAACATCAAGAAACTCGGCAATAGCAAGTTGAATTGGTGCGACAGCAGCGGCTGATGCAGTTGCTGGCATAACCGAGGCAGACAGCAGGACGCCAGAAGAAACTGCCGAGAGAAAGAGTGTTTTCAATGAGTTCATGGGAGGAGATTACAACACGGTTCTTGTAGAGTGGATACAGCCAGCAGGGCCCAAGTCTTTTGTCTGTTCAAGCGGCAAGTTTTGCCGCATTACTGGGCAGTATTGCCTTTTAAAAGGGGGATTTTTTGCCGGATTTTTTGAAGTACCTGCATTTATCGTGCAGAAAAGCCTAAGTCACTGTGTGGCACGAATGATGCATTAGTCGAGGTGTGAATTTCTTAATCATCAAATGACTAACAGCATGAGTGATCGATTTGACAGCCAGCTCGGCATCCATCGCGCGGCACTAGGCGCGCTGACTTATCGTCAGGAACTGTTGGCCTCGAATATCGCCAATGCCGATACACCTGATTTCAAGGCGCGCGATATTGACTTCAAGGGAGCGCTGGCGACGGCAGTTGCCGGGCGTGCTGATGGCAGTCATGTTGGTCTGGCAACAACTTCACCTCGCCATATTGTGGCTGGAGCAAAGGACTCTCCTTTCGCTTTGGCAGTTGGATATCGCACGGAATTCCAGCCGAATGCCGATGGCAATACAGTCAATATGGATATCGAGCGCAGTGCTTTTGCCGAGAACGCCTTGCGGCTGGAAGCCGTGCTGACATTCATTCGTGGCGACATTAAGGATATGCAGCTGGCGCTGAGTCAATAAACGGCCAATAACCAAATCATCATCATCATGAGTCTACTTAACGTTTTTTCAATTGCTGGTTCCGCACTCACCGCACAATCAGCCCGTCTTAACGCGGTGGCCAGCAACCTGGCGAATGCCGACAGCATGCTTGGCGCGGATGGCCAGCCCTACCGTGCCAAGCAGGTTGTGTTCAAGGCGACCCCGGTCGAAGGTGGTGGCATCGGGGTGCGTGTCACGCAGGTGGTTGATAGCGCCGCGCCGTTACGCATGATGTATGACCCAAAAAATCCAGCGGCTGATGCGCAAGGCTATGTCGCCATGCCGAATGTGAATGTGGTCGATGAAATGGTCAACATGATTTCTGCCTCGCGTTCGTATCAGAACAACGTCGAGATCATGAATACCGCCAAGTCGCTGTTGCAAAAGACGCTGGCGATTGGGCAATAAATTTCCTAGGAGAGAGTCATGGTAACGAGTGTAACGACAGGTAATGCGGCAACCCAGACCCTGCTGAATTCGATCAACGGCACTGCCCAGAAAACTACCAGCGCAACGACGGATGCGCAGGATCGCTTCCTGAAATTGCTGACGACACAGCTGAAAAATCAGGATCCGCTCAACCCGATGGATAACGCCCAGATGACCTCTCAATTGGCGCAGATCAGTACGGTGGATGGCATTGAGAAGCTTAATGCGACACTGAAGCAACTATTGTCTTCGAGCGCTGATTCGGAGGCGTTGCAAGCGGCGGCACTGGTTGGGCATCAAGTCATTATTGCAGGTAACGGGATGAATCTTACCGATGCGGGTGCGGTGGGTGGGGTCGAGCTTGCCGCCAATGCGGATCAGGTGGCCGTTACCATAAAAGATGCGAACGGAATTGTCATGAATACCCTGAATCTGGGCAGGCTTGATGCCGGTGTACATAACTTCGTGTGGGACGGCAAGACAGATGCCGGGGTGCAGGCGGTGAATGGTGCATACAGCATTTCGGTGGCAGCGGCACAGGGTGCAGACAATGTTGCGGCAACGGCCTTGCAACTTGCTGGTGTACAAAACATCAATCGGAGTAGCCAGGGGGTGAGCTTGAATCTTGGTGCTTCGGGTCTGGTGACATTGAACGATATCAAACAAATTTTCTAAACGGAGAAAATCATGAGCTTTCAGCAAGGGTTAAGTGGATTAAATTCATCAGCCAAGGCACTCGACACCATTGGTAACAACATCGCCAATGCCAACACAGTTGGCTTCAAGTCGAGTACGACGCAATTTGCCGATGTCTTTGCGGCGTCGCTCAATGGTTCGGGAGCATCCCCCATTGGTCTGGGAACAAAGATATCAAGCGTCCTGCAGCAATTTGCCCAAGGCAATATTTCTAACACTAACAATCCATTGGATATCGCGATCAACGGTGGTGGTTTCTTCCAGATGGATGATGGATTAGGTGGCACGCTTTATAGTCGCAATGGACAGTTTCAACTGAACAAGGATGGCTTTATTGTCAACGCCGAAGGCTTGCAGCTCAAAGGCATCATGGCGGTAAATGGTGTTGTCGCATCAGGCAGTCCGAATACTCCGCTACGGCTGTTTAATCCCACTCAAAGCTTGACTGGTTCGCCACAGGCTACCGGCACAAGTACCGGAGCAACAGGGGTACAGGCCAATCTCAATCTCGATTCGCGCGTAGCGGTGCCTGCGACGACCCCTTTTAACTATGCAGATCCCACCTCGTACAACCAATCGACGGCGGTGACGATCTACGATAGTTTGGGTAATCCGCACACACAATCGACGTACTTTGTCAAAACGGCCACGAATGCGTGGGATGTGTATTCCACTGTAACCAATCCGGCGGGGGCTTCTCCCACATTCAGTAATTTAGGCGCAACAGGAAGCTTGACATTCAATACGGCAGGTCAAATAACCTCAGCACCCCTTGCGGTTTCCATCACGCCTGCACAGTTGGGTTACGCGGGAGCTGTCGCGCCGATGGCATTCAATTTAAGTTTCGCGGGGAGCACCCAGTTTGGCTCACCCTTTGCGGTAAATACCTTGTTACAGGATGGCTTTGCCGCCGGTTCGCTGGTCGGATTCAAGGTTGGTTCGGATGGAACGGTGCTGGGTAACTACACCAATGGTCAGACACAAGTTATTGGTCAGGCCGTGCTGGCAGCCTTCCGTAATCCGCAAGGGCTGCAACCATTGGGTAACGGAGTTTGGGCGCAAACGCCGGAGACTGGTACAGCTGTTCTAGGTACGCCTGGCTCCTCCGGTCAATTTGGTGTTTTCCAGTCCGGCGCAGTGGAAGATGCCAATATCGACCTGACGGCTGAGTTGGTCAACATGATTACCCAACAGCGGGTTTACCAGGCGAATGCACAGAGCATCAAGACGATGGATAGCATCCTGCAAACGCTGGTCAACCTGCGGTGATAGATAAAAAGTCGGCGCTGGCGATGCGGCGAGTCATTTGAAAGGGAGCGCATGGATCGACTGATTTACACGGCGATGACCGGAGCCAGCCAGACTTTAAACCGTCAGGCGGCGGTGGCGAACAATCTGGCCAATGTATCAACTACGGGTTATCGCGCCGAAGAGCATCGCTTGCGTGCAGTTCAAGTTCAATCGAACGCGCTGCCTCCCGGTTTGTCGACGCGAGCCTTTGCTGTGGATGCGAGTACGCATACCGATTTCACCCCGGGGCCGCAAATCTATACCGGTCGCGCTTTCGACATGGCGGTGCAGGGGACAGGGTGGATTGCTGTACAAGCGCCCGATGGCAGCGAGGCTTACACGCGCAGCGGAAATTTTGAGCTGAATGTCAATGGCATTCTGCAAACCCGCAGTGGCTTGCCAGTGCAAGGTGATGGCGGGCCGATTTCGATCCCGCCGGAAGTCAAAGTCAGCGTTGGCATTGACGGCACGGTGTCGACCATTCCAGAGTCGGGTGAAAAAAATACGGTCAATAGTATTGGCCGCATCAAGCTGGTCAACCCGCTGGAAACTGATCTAGTGCGTGGCGAAGATGGCTTGTTTCGCATGAAAGACCGGAGTGCTGCGCCGATTGATGAACAGACAAAAATTGCCTCTGGTTATATCGAAGGCAGCAACGTCAATGCTGCTGAGCAAATGGTTAACATGATTTCGCTGGCGCGCCAATTTGAAATGCAGATGAAGATGCTATCGACGGCGGATGCCAACGATCGTGCGGCTGCCCAGATTCTCTCTTCACGATAATTTTTAAAAGGCCAACACCATGATTCGTTCCCTCTGGATTGCCAAGACGGGCCTCGATGCCCAGCAGACTAATCTTGATGTCATTTCCAATAACCTGGCCAACGTCAGCACGAATGGTTTTAAGCGTGCGCGGGCTGTATTTGAAGATTTGCTCTACCAGACCATGCGTCAGCCTGGTGCGCAATCGTCACAACAGACGCAGATTCCTTCAGGGTTGATGTTGGGCACGGGTGTGCGACCCATTTCAACTGAGCGCAATTTTAGCCAAGGCAGCTTGCAGCGTACCGAAGGCCCGCTCGATATCGCGATTAATGGCAATGGTTTTTTCCAGATTCAAATGCCGGATGGTACACTCGCTTATACCCGCGATGGTTCTTTACAGTTGGATAGCACCGGCCAGATCGTAACCTCCAGTGGCTATCCCCTGTCGCCGGCAATTACCATTCCGAGCACAGCGACGAGTGTCTCAATCAGTCGTGATGGCATCGTGTCCTATACCGAGCAAGGCGTGACTACACCCACCCAGATTGGCACGATCCAGCTGGCAGGTTTTATCAATAATGGCGGCTTGCAAAGCATGGGCGAAAATCTGTTTGTTGAAACGGCGTCGTCGGGCACGCCAACGCCTAATACGCCAGGCACCAATGGCGTTGGCTTGCTCAATCAAGGGTATGTGGAAACATCAAACGTCAATGTGGCAGAAGAGCTGGTCACCATGATCCAGACTCAGCGGGCCTATGAGCTTAATTCCAAAGCCGTAAGCACATCGGATGCCATGCTGGCGAAGCTGACGCAACTGTAATTAGTCATGAAAGACTCACATCATGAGTGAATTAATTTGCTGGTTCTTGCTGGTGATTCTGTTAGCTGGTTGCGTGACGACGACTCCGCCGACTGCCATACATCAGCCCATGACGGCTCGGCCCGAGCCACGATCTACTCTTGCCCCCAGCAATGGGGCAATTTTCAATGTCGCTTCTGCACGCCCCCTGTTTGAGGATCGACGTGCCCGCTTTGTGGGCGATACATTGATTATCAATATCCAGGAAAAAGTTCAGGCCTCGAAGAAGTCGGAAAACAAGACTACGCGTAGCCAGAAGGTCGATGTTACTGTCCCGACCATCGTCGGTTTGCCATTCAAAGGAGCCCAAGGTACGGCACTGGCTGCCAGCGACACCAACAATTTCAACGGCAAGGGCGAGAACACCTCCTCCAATGATTTCACCGGCGCACTGGCTGTCACGGTGATCGAGGTCTATCCCAACGGGAATCTGCTGGTATCAGGCGAAAAGCAAATCGGGCTGAAAGAGGGTGAAGAGTTCATTCGATTCTCTGGCGTGGTGAATCCCAATAACATCACCGCTGCCAATACTGTGGTGTCGACTCAGGTTGCGGATGCGCGCATCGAATACAAGGCGAACGGCTTCCTGGATTCAGCCCAGGTCATGGGTTGGCTAGGGAAATTCTTTCTTTCCTTTATGCCATTTTAGGAGCTCGCAATGACACGCATCAAATCAGGCTTTCTGCTAATTTTTCTGGCCGGTTTGCTGGCAATGGATACGGCATCCGCCGAGCGACTCAAGGACATGGCGACTGTGGCCGGCGTGCGTAATAATCAACTGGTGGGCTATGGCATCGTGGTGGGCCTTGATGGCAGTGGCGACCAGACGACACAGACACCATTTACCGTGCAGAGCATGATCAATATGCTCTCGGCAATGGGCGTTAATCTGCCGCCGGGATTGTCGCTGCAATTAAAAAATGTGGCGGCGGTGATGGTTACTGCTAATTTGCCGCCTTTCGCCCGTGCCGGTCAGACGATTGATCTCACCGTATCATCGATTGGTAATGCAAAAAGCTTGAAAGGCGGTACGCTGATTCTTACCCCGATGAAAGGGGCGGATGGTCAGGTGTATGCCATGGCGCAAGGCAATGTAGTGGTGGTTGGTGCGGGCGCCTCGGGGGCTGGTTCCAAGACCACGGTAAACCAACTATCGGTGGGTCGCATCGCAGCGGGGGCGACGGTCGAGCGTGAAGTGCCCATGTTGCTGGGTCAGGGGGAGTTTGTTTCTTTTGATCTGAACACGGCAGATTTTGGTACCACGCGACTCATGGTTGAAGCCATCAACCGGGTTTCTCCGGGGGCAGCTACAGCCGTCGATGGCCGCCAGATTCGGGTACGTGCGCCGATGAACACGGATGAGCGCGTCAGCTTTATTGGTCGCCTCGAGAACATTGAGGTTAATCCGGCTAAAGCAGCGGCCAAAGTGATTGTTAATAGCCGTACCGGCTCAATCGTGATGAACCGGTCGGTACTGCTCGAAAATTGTGCAGTAGCCCATGGCAATTTGACGGTGTCGATTAATACCGAAAATGCCGCAAGCCAGCCGGGCGCCCTGTCTGGCGGAAAAACGGCGGGCGTAGCGAATGCACAAATCGAGATCAAGCAGGAAGGCGGTGCGCTGATGAACATCAAGAGCGGCGCGAATCTTTCCGAAATCGTCAAGGCCTTGAATGCGCTGGGTGCCAATCCCCAGGATTTGATTGCGATTTTGCAGGCGATGAAGTCGGCAGGGGCCTTGCATGCCGAGCTGGAAATTATTTGATCGTTTATGCATGGCGTAATCAGTGAAGCTGATTTTTACTGCTTTACTTCATTGATTGTTATTGGTGTGCTCATGCAAGAATTTGATGTATGAGCATTACGCGCGATCAAGCCAGTGTGGCCGCCGCCAACATTTTTGATGTTAGCGGTCTGGCTACGCTCAAGCACCAGGCCAAGGCGGGGGACCCAGCGAGCAACAAGGCGGTAGCCAAGCAGTTCGAGGCGCTGTTTTTACAGATGGTGTTGAAATCCATGCGTGATGCCACGCCACACGAAGGATTGTTCGATAGCGAGCAGACGCAAATGTATGAATCACTGCTCGATCAGCAACTTGGCCAAGTGTTGGGCGGCAGCAATCGGGGGACGGGGCTTGCGGCAATGATTGAGGCGCAGCTTTCCCGGCAGAATCAGGAGCCGCAGCCCTTTGATGCCCCCTTGCCATTGCAGCCTGCTGGGCCAGCATTTTCCTTGCCACAGCAAAACAAGATGCTGCCTTTGCTGCAGCTGCCGATATCTTCGCCGTTGCCACTTTCTTCTTCCTCCGTACCGCGGGTCCCGATGGCTCCAGTCAGCCCGCGCCCTGCGACGCCGTCCTCGGTGCCCTCTGTCGTATCTTTACCAGACCAAGTCGCCGTCTCCGCCGTCTCCGCCCCAGCGCCGACTTTTTCTCCTGCGGCAGCGTCTGCAGCGCAGCGTGCGTTTGTTCATCGCTTATTGCCAGCCGCCATGGCGGCTGAGCAAAAAACCGGCATTCCAGCGCATTTCATGGTCGCGCATGCTGCGCTGGAAACTGGCTGGGGTAAATCCGAACCCCGTCGCGCGGATGGCAGTCCGAGCTTCAATCTCTTCGGCATCAAGGCAGGAACAAATTGGCACGGCTCTTCGGTAGAAGCGACAACAACCGAAGTCGTTGCCGGTGTGGCACAGCGGCGAACAGAGCGTTTTCGCGCCTATGGCTCCTATGCAGAAGCGATGAATGATTATGTGCAACTGCTGACCAATAATCCACGCTATGCCACTGCGCTGGGGACGCGCGAGCCCGCTCGCTTTGCTCAGCGTTTGCAATCGGCTGGGTATGCTACTGATCCGTTGTATGCGGCCAAACTTGAACGCATCATTGATGGGGGTGCTTTGCGACAGGCGCTGACTGGCTGAGCTGCTTCTTGCTTGTTGGCGCAAACTGGCACGGCCGTTGCTGTATTCGCTTGTATCCTCAACTCGCGGCAAGTTTTGCCGTTATTACGGATATAGCCTGGAGCGAACATGAGTATTTTTAGTATTGGCGTGAGTGGTCTGAATGCGGCGCAAACGGGGATGCTGACCACCAGCCACAACATTTCCAACGCCTCGACTGCTGGATACAGCCGGCAAGCGATCGTGCAGGGCACGAACGTGCCTATCTTTACCGGCGCAGGCTTTATCGGGCAAGGGACGCGAGTGGAAACGGTCAAACGGATCTATGACCAGTTTCTCGGCAGCCAGGTGTTGAGTGCGCAGGCGAGTTCATCCGAGATGGACAGCTATCTGGCGCAGATCAAGCAGATCGACAATCTCCTCGCCGATGAAAGCGCCGGACTGTCGCCTGCGTTTTCAGCTTTCTTCAAGGGAGTGCAAGACGTCGCTGCCAACCCGATATCCACTCCTGCGCGTCAATCCATGCTTTCTGCAGCGCAGGCGCTGACCTCGCGGTTTCAGGCGCTGGATCAGACGCTGACAGGCATTCGTCAAGGCACCAATCAGCAGATTGCCGGGCAGATCACGCAGATCAATACCTACAGCTCGCAACTTGCCGACATCAATCAGCGCATTGTTCTGGCGCAGGCAGGGGGAGCCAATCAGCCACCCAACGATTTGCTCGATCAACGCGACCAGATGCTGAGTGATTTGAACAAGCTGGTGCGAGTCAGCACAGTGACTCAGGGTGACGGTAGCTACGGTGTGTTTATTGGCAATGGCCAGCCGCTGGTGGTTGGCAATCAGGCATATCAATTGCAGGCGGTACAAGCCTCGGATGACCCCGGCCGCACTACCGTCGCCATGGTCGGCGTTGGTGGCACGCCGCTCACTTTGCCCGAGTCGCAGATTACCGGCGGCAGTCTGGGCGGCCTGCTCAACTTCCGTAGCCAGACCCTCGACAGTACGCAAAATGCACTCGGCCGCATTGCCTTGACGCTGGCACAGAATTTTAACGATCAGCACAAGCTGGGGCAGGATCTGAACGGTGCGTTGGGAACGAATTTCTTCAATGTCGCGGGGCCTGTGGTCCTGCCCAATGGCCTTAACACGGGAAGCGGAGCGCCGACAGTAAGTATTGATGGAGCGACGATTGCCCAACTCTCCGGCAGCGATTACAAGCTCAGTTATGTCGGCGGCACCACGCCCTATCGCCTGACGCGCCTCGTCGACAATCAGGTGCAGAATTTTACGACGTTGCCGCAGACCGTTGATGGTATAACCATCAGTACAGGTGCCTGGTCTCCCAATGCCAACGACAGCGTATTGATCCAGCCGACACGCAGCGGTGCCAGCACCCTTGTTGCGGCCTTTTCGGATGCACGCCAGATCGCTGCTGCTGCGCCCGTCCGAACGTCAATGGCATTGACCAACACGGGCACCGCTGCGATCAGTGCCGGGACGGTCGATGCGCCGCCGCCGCCCAATCCGAATTTGCAGCACAAGGTGACGATTACCTTTACCAGTGCGACGACATTCGATGTGGTCGATGTCACCAGTACAACAACGCTCGCTACGGGCATTGCATATACCACTGGTACCAATCTGGCCTATAACGGCTGGACCACCCAGATTACCGGCAGCCCGGCAGCTGGTGACAAATTTACTGTCGAGGCCAATGCCAATGGGGTTGCCGACGGTCGCAACGTCGCCCTGCTGGGTGCATTGCAGACCAGTAACACCCTCATGAGCAGCGCGACTTCGGGCCCTACGGCATCCTATCAGTCGGCCTATGCGCAGATTGTCAGCGCAGTCGGCAGCAAGACCAACGAAGTGGCGGCCATTGGTGCCGCTCAGCAGGGCTTGGCCGATCATGCGACACAGGCACTACAGTCGCTCTCCGGCGTCAATCTGGACGAGGAGGCTGCCAACTTGTTGCGTTATCAGCAGGCGTACCAGGCATCGGCCAAGGTGCTGCAAATTGCAAGCAAGATATTTGATGAAATCATCGCTCTCGGCCAATGAAGCTAAGTCACAGCAAGGAGACGTCTCATGCGCATCAGTAGTGGAATGATTTTCGATGCCGGCGTGTCCGGCATCAACCGCAATACCTCGTCGCTCCTGCATGTGCAGCAGCAGATTTCTGCAAATCGGCGCATCCTGACCCCCAGCGATGATCCGGTGGCGGCAGCCCGTGCGCTGGAAGTGCAACAAGCCAGCGATGTGGTTGCCCAGTTCAAGCAGAATCAGTCCGCGGCTACCTCGGCCCTGGGGCTTGAGGAAGGACAACTAGCCAGCGCCACCGACGTGCTGGCGCGTGCGCGCGAACTGGCCATTCAGGCCGGTAGCACTAGCCTGTCGACGGGTCAGCGAAAGGCGATTTCGACTGAGCTGCGTTCTGATTTCGACCAGCTGCTTGGCATCGCCAATGCCACCGACGGTAGCGGCCAGCGCATTTTTGCGGGTTACATGGGCTCGACCACGCCGTTTGGCGGCTCGGTCGATAACCTGATTGCCGGCAATGAAATTGTTTATCAAGGCGATGATGGCCAGCGCAAGCTGCAAGTTTCACCGAGCCGTTTTATTGAGGTCAGTGATTCCGGCAATGATGTATTCAAACGAATCCGGAATGGAAATGGTACTTTTGTGACGGACTATGCTGGCGGCAATACTGGCACTGGAGCTATTACTTCAGGCTCAATAACCAATCCAGCGGCCTGGAATGCGGCGACCACAAAAAATGTAGCCATCAAATTTACGGTGACAGGCAGTGTGACCACCTACGACCTGGTAGATACGGTATCCGGCAATTCACTGCTGACCGGCGGTGCGGCACCTGCGTCGGCGGCAAGCCAGCGTGTATTCCAGAGTGGACAACCCATCGTACTGGCGGCGCAAGGTGCAGAGCCTGCCTTCGATCTGGGTGCAAGTGTCACAGTCACTGGCGCGCCGGCCAGTGGCGACAGTTTTTCAGTGGCGCCAAGTACATCGCAGAGCGTGTTTGTCACCCTGGCGAATTTGATCGGTGCTCTTGAAGCCCCCACGGGCACGCCAGGTGCTGATGCCAAATACGTTAGCGACATCGGGTTTGCCGTGACCAATCTTGATCAGGCCAGCAGCAACATTCTGCGTGTGCGTGCGCAGATTGGTTCGCGCATGAACGAGATAGATTCGCTTGGTAGTCTTAACGATGATCTTGGTTTGCAATATCGACAGACGTTATCGAATCTGCAAGACTTGGATTATGCCAAGGCAATTTCCGATCTGACGCACCAGCAAACCAGTTTGCAGGCCGCGCAGCAGTCGTTTGTCAAGATTGCGCAGCTCTCACTGTTTAATTTCCTGTGATTTCGCCGCCTCGCCAGCGCCGACTTTTATTGCTCACTGCGCTGGCGTTGGGCGGCTGCAGCGGTTTGGACGGTAACTTTCCTTCAAACACGCCTATCGTTCCGAATGCCACGCTGAACATTTCGAAGACCACGCAAATTCCTCTGGAAAGAGTTGTCGTCTGGGGTTTGTATGCAGGTGCCGCTTGGCTGATTCTCGACCCTCTGGCCCCCAACTGGGAAATTGAGCAGGCGAGTTTCCCGGATCGTTACTACCATCTGTCGCTGAAGATGAAGCGCGTCTATTCCGGAGGCGCGGGCGAGGCACGGGTTGTGTTTCAACAGCGCGCCAAGGAACTCATGCGGCAAAATGGTTTTGATGCTTATACCGTGGTTGAGTATACGGAAGGGCTTGATTCCTCAGTACTTGGTTCACAACGGGTCGCCCAGGGCGTGATTCAATTGACGCGAAAGTAACTCGCGCCTCCTTCATCCAGCCGCTGCGCGCAGCACCATTTCCATTATCGTAAACCCTCTGCTGAAGACGCCATCCATCGCGGCGCCGATATAAGGCAGGGAGAGTAGCAGAACGATGAAACCCAGACCCAGCGTGACCGGAAAGCCAACGGCAAAAAGGTTCAGTGCCGGGGCGACGCGAGACAATACGCCCAACGAGATGTTGGTGACCAGAAGCGCGGCAATTAGCGGCAATGCCAGCATTACGCCCAAAGAAAACATCATGGCTGAGGCCGTTAATAGCGCCGAGAATCCTGCTGCATGAAAGGGTGTTGCACTTACTGGCAGTAATGTAAAACTTTCGGCCAGCAGCGCCAGCATCAGCAGGTGACCGTTCATGGCGAGGAAAATTAGCGCGGCCAGGAGCCCAAGGAACTCTGCTACGACCGATGTTTCTCCACCGCGTCCCGGATCAAAAAAGGTGGCAAACGAGAGCCCCATCTGCAAACCGATTAATTCACCCGCAATATCGAGTGCGACAAAGGCTATGCGTAGCGCAAACCCCATCATGAGACCAATCAGCAGTTGTTCACCGATGACAGCCAACCCCAGCCAGGAGCCAGCAGGAATCGGTGGCGGTGCGGGCAATGCCGTAGCGAGGGCAAACGCAATGGACAAACCCATGACCAGGCGAATGTTGGTTGGCAATGCCGCATTATTGAATATCGGCGCCGTTGACAGAAGGGCGAGGATGCGTGTCAGCGGAAAAACGAACAGACCCAGCCACGCATCAAGCTGTGCCGAGCTGATGTTGATCACTAGCCGATGACTCCGGGAATCGACTCAAAGAGGCGACGCATGTAGTCGGTCATCATGGTGATCATCCACGGCCCGGCAAGAATCAGCGTGATGAAAATGGCGACTAGTTTCGGCACGAAGGAGAGCGTGGCTTCGTTGATTTGGGTTGCCGCCTGAAAGATGCTGACAATGAGGCCAGTCACCAGTGCGGCGATGAACAGCGGCGCGGAAATCAGCAAGGTAAGTTCCAGTGCGCCGCGACCTATTTCGATAACGGTCGTTGGGGTCATGATCCGAAACTCAGCACAAGGGAACCTATCAGCAGGTTCCAGCCATCGACCAACACGAACAACATGATTTTGAATGGCAACGAGACGATGACGGGTGACATCATCATCATCCCCATCGACATCAACACAGAAGCCACGATCATGTCGATGATAAGGAAGGGTATGAATACAATGAAGCCGATCTGGAAGGCAGTTTTGAGCTCTGAGGTGACGAAGGCCGGAATCAGAACCCGCATGGGAATTTCATCGGCCTTTGCTGGTGTCGGCTGCTTGGCGACTTTGGTAAAAGTGGCTAAATCGGTTTCACGTACCTGCTTGAGCATGAAGGCACGCAATGGCACGGCGCCTTTTTCCAGCGCATCCTGAAAACTGATTTTGTTTTCGGACAAGGGTAAATAAGCCTCGTTGTAAATACGATCCCCAACGGGTGCCATGATGAAAAAAGTAAGAAACAAGGCCAGACCGACCAAAACCTGATTTGGTGGCGAAGTCTGGGTTCCCAGCGCATGCCGGAGCAGCGAAAAAACGATGATGATGCGAGTGAAGCTGGTCATCATCAGAATCAGCGCCGGCAGGAAAGTGAGGCCGGTGAGCAGCAGCAGGGTTTGAATCGACAATGACCACTGGACGCCGCCCCCAGCTACCGGCGTGCTGGTAAGCGCCGGCAAAGCCTGAGCAAATGCGAGTGCGGGCGCAAGCAGAAGAACGAAGAGAATTCGCTGCCGCATGATCAACGTTTTTTCATCAACTGCTGCAGCCATTGGGGAACAGAGGCAATCTTTGTCTCATGCGGTGGCTCAGCCATTGGTTGGCGGGGAATTTCAGCCAGCGCTGAAACCTGGCCAGGGGCTACGCCGAGTACCAGCCAAGTGCTGCCGACTTCAACGATGACGACCCGTTCGCGAGTACCCACTGCGGTGGCAGCCACCACGCGCAGGAGCCCCGCTGCTGCCCCGCGCTGGGCGGTGAGTTTTTTTAGTAACCAGAGACAGGCAAAAAGAAGCGCCAGAACACCGATCAGCGCAAGGAACATTTGCAACAGACTGCTGCTGACTGAAGGTGCCGCAGCTATAGAAGCTGCTTGTGCTGAAGCCTCGGTCGCAAGGAGTGAAAGAGTGAAGGCGGAGGCTGTGAGTGTTTTCATGTGCACCGAAAATCATGCTGCGGTAGCCGCAGCTAAGTGGGTGCGAGTCTAAATTAACCGCTGTTTGAAAAGCCTCGAAGTAAAGGGCGTAAGCTTCGACTTATCAGCGGTTCAGTTTGCGGATGCGCTCTTGGGGCGTAATGATGTCGGTTAGGCGAATACCGAATTTTTCGTTAACTACGACAACCTCGCCTTGCGCAATGAGTGTGCCATTGATGAGGATATCCATCGGCTCGCCAGCCAGGCCATCAAGTTCAACGATCGAGCCATGCGCCAGTTGCAACAGGTTGCGGATGGGGATCTTGGTGCGCCCCAACTCGACCGTTAGCGCAACGGGAATATCCATGATCATGTCAAAACCCTGTGGCTCTGACGTTGTTCGATCTTCACCAGAAAACTGTTCGAAAATCTGTGCTGGCTGGACGGCATCTGCATGGGGCAATGTGTCAGCGCCAGTCTGGCTATTCATCGCCGTCCAATCGTCTTTGTTAGCAGGTGTTTCGATACCCGGGGATGCGGTGGCTTCGCTCATACTAGGCTCCTTGCATCATGACAGCCATGAATGCGTCAAAGATTATGATAATTGTCATGTTTCTTGTTCTGCAAGAAAACGTTCTATTTTCAGTGCGAGTTGCCCGTTTTGAATTCCGTAGCGGGCTTCAATGACCGGGATGCCACCAATAGTGGCTTGTACTTTTTCTTCAATAATCAACGGAATAACATCGCCCACCTGCATCTTAAGTATTCCGCCTAGTGTAACGCTTGTCGTGCCCAGCGCGGCGGTGAGTTCGACTTCTGCTGCTTGTAATTGTCGCGCCAGCATGCTGGTCCAGCGTTTGTCTGCTGAAGTGGGGGCACTGCCCGGCGCACCATAGAGAATGTCGCGAATCGGTTCCATCATCAAGTAGGGCAGGCAAACATGCATTTCGGAGGTATTGCCGGAAAACTCGAGAGTAACTGTTAACGCTATGACGACTTCCGACGGGGTGGCGATATTAACAAATTGCGTATTTATTTCTGAGCGCACATACTCAAATGTCAGCGGAAAAACAGGTTGCCATGCCTTTTGGTATTCCTCGAACACCACACATAGTAGACCTTGAATGATGCGCTGCTCGGTAGTTGTGAAGTCTCGACCTTCTCCTTCTACGCGCGTGTGAAAGCGTCCGTCACCACCAAACATGTTATCTACGACGAGAAAGACCAGATTTGGGTCCAATACGATCAGTCCTGTGCCACGCAAGGGTTTGGCCTGAATCAGATTAAAGCTGGTTGGCACCACGAGATTGCGAATGAATTCGCTGTATTTTTGTACTCTGATCGGGCCGACCGAAACCTCGACATCCTTGTGCATGTAATTGAACAGACCAATTCGCAAATAGCGGATGAAGCGCTCATTGATGAGCTCCAGCGCCGGCATATGCCCACGAATAATGCGCTCCTGGCGACCAAGATCATAGGCTTTGACACTGCCTTCAACGGAGGGGATATTCTCCGATGTTTCATCGGATGCATCAGTTACGCCTTCGAGTAAGGCATCGACTTCGTCCTGAGAGAGAAAATCTTGGGTCATGAGAGGAGGTACGTGATGGGAGCGATGGATTACTGGATGATGAACGTCGAGAACAGCACTGCCTGAATTGGAGCATCAGGTTCTGCATTATCGGCTGATTCAGCTACAGCAACGGGTGGATTTTTTTGCGGTGGCGGAGGCTCGATGACGTGGTTGGCAACATCGCGTAATTCATTCGCCAGTCGTTGTACGCCAGTGGCGGTTAGCAGATCGGATGCTTTTTTACCCATCATGGTAAGCGTCATGCGATGCTTGAGTTCAGGTTCATATTGTTTGATTAATTCTTGGCCATGGGGATCTTGCAGTTTGAGTTGCACTTCTGTTTGCAAATAAGCGTCTTGTTCTGAGGTTTGCAATTTGACGGTGAAGGGCTTGTCAAACTTGTAGAAAACGGGCGGTACATTGTGATCAACCTTTTTCTTTTTAGCGGGTGCATGAGATGTGGCTTCGGCGTCATCTTCCCCTTCGGCGGGTGCGGGTTTTTTCAGCAGAAAAAAGGCTGCGCCCCCAATCAACGAAAGAACGACTACACCAATGACGATGAACAACAGTAACTTGCTTTTTTTCTTCGGAGGGGCAACTGATGTTTCTTCCCCAGTTGGTTTGGCGGTTGCCATTTATTTTCTCCAGAATTTAGTGATTGAAATAAGCGTGGATTTTACGATGGCGTAATGGTTATTTACCGGTAACTCCAGGATCGCTAGACAAAAACGTCCACCATGCCATGAGCCCTGATGCCGCGTGAAGCGAACCCGCTTCCAGGTGGGTCGAGTGCGGCAACATAGCGCCCATTGTCTTGACGCATAACCGCAAGACCCTCATTTTTCGGATTCATAGGGTTTGAATCACGACGCGATTCGGAGCCGACGTGAGTTTGTCCAAGAGTAACGCCGGCGTCGGCCAGTACTTCGCGAAGCCGCGTCATGGAATTTTCAAGGGCTTCACGCACGGCGGCATGAGGTGACGCAAAGCTTGCACTGGCTTGATTGCCGTCAAGCGACAGAGTTACTTCGATGCGACCCAGCTGTGGCGGGGTCAGTATGAGGTCGGCTTGTTGCCGATTGTTGCTGATCATCCAGGTTAGTTTTTGGCCAACCTCGTCGCGCCAGCCTGTTTTACCCAGCCGGATTTCTACAGGCAGCTCAAGCGCTGGTGACAAAGCGGACGTTCCAGCTGCCTGTGAATGCGCGAAACCAGCAGCGGAATGATTCGTGATGCGCTCCATTACCGTACTGAAAGTTTCCTGAGCCTGACTCGAAGCCGAATTTACAGGGACTTCCTGGATTGATTCGGCAGAAGTTGCCGCTTGGACGGCAAGTTTTGAGATAGGGGAGTGATTTTCTCCGGCAGGATCGGTAGCCAGAACGGACGGTAGTGCGGCGAGAGTATTTTTTGGCATTGATCCTTGATTGATGGGAAAAGTCGGCGCTGGCGGGACGGCGCTGGCTGCACTAATCGTGGGTTTAGGCATGCTGACCACTGTTGATGCAGGTGTTATGGCGGGGACTGCTGATGCTTGAGCAAAAGAGACGTCCGCTTGCAGCAGCGAGAGCAGTGCAGATGAATCGACGGGTGTCGCTGGTACCTCGCCGCTATCTGATAATTCAGGTGTTTCTAGCGTTATAAGAGGTATCGTGGCAGGCTCTGCCAGCGGTACAGCGCTGTCTACAAATTGTTCATCTTTTGCGAAGCTGGTGGATTTTTTTTCGGTCAGAGATGTCAGTGTTGCAGCAAAAGATAGAGGCATCCCTGCGGTGATGCCAGTTTCAGTCGCCGAATCAGAATTGAGACATGACGTATTGGCACGACTCGGAGTTTGCATTGAAGGCGTAACAACAGGCGGGGTAATCGGCAGCTCAGGCATATTCTCTTTGAGACCCTGGGGTTCGTGTCGAAGAGAAAATAAGCAAAATTTGTGCCATTTTTTTGAATGAACAAGGTTTATCTGCGCAGATTATTGGGCGCACATCAGTTTGGTTTATGTATTTTCATCGCTAATTCTTTCGCTGTGCCGCCGTGCAGTATGTTCGTCGCTGCTTTTTTGATTTGCCCGCTGTTCTTGTGCAGTGACTTGTGCGCGATGGCGCTCCGATAAGGTATCGAATGCCTTGACGCGGCCTTGCCTGCCTACCCAGTTTTGTTGTCCGGCCAGGGTGCGTTGTTGTGTGAGCGTGACGGAGAGGGCCGCCTGGATGATGGCATCGTCAATACGGGCGAGAAAGCTACTGTAATTGCTCCATTCGCTTCGTCCAAGGCCATTTTTTGCAGCTTCCAGAAAGCGGGTCTGGTATTCCTCAAGATAAGTAACCAGCAAGCTGTGGCGCTGGGAAGCTTCTTGTTCACCCGCAATCAATTCCCCCAGCTTGCGGGCAGCTTCGTCAAGTTGAAAGCGGGAGAGATCAAGTAAAGGCTGGAGGGAAAAAGAGGGTGCCATGATAAAAGTGACTTAGAAGAAAGGGAGGACGCAAAGTTAAGTGGGCCAATGGGTTGTATTACTGCGTGAGCAATTCGATAAGCCGTTGCCGTGAGTTATGACTATCTGCTAGTTCGTCAATCGACTGCTGAAGAAAGGCTTCAAGTCTGGGGTAAATCGCAATGGCGCGATCCAGTAGCGGATCGGTACCTGCGGCATAGGCACCGACGGACAGCAGGTCGCGGGCGCGCTGGTAGCGCGTATAGAGTTGCTTGAACTGGCGCGCAAGTTCAAGATGCTCAGGCGGAACAAGATTATTCATTACCCGCGAGATGGATTGTTCAATATCGATGGCTGGGTAGTGGCCGGCATCGGCAAGCTGGCGACTAAGGACGATATGACCGTCGAGAATCGCACGAGCGGAGTCAGCGATGGGATCCTGTGGGTCGTCGCCCTCGGTGAGTACGGTGTAAAAAGCCGTGATTGAGCCACCCCCTGCCGGGCCATTGCCTGCACGTTCGACCAATTGCGGCAGGCGAGCAAAAACTGAAGGGGGATACCCGCGAGTGACGGGCGGCTCGCCAATCGCCAGCGCGATTTCCCGCTGCGCCATGGCGTAGCGGGTGAGTGAATCCATGATCAAGAGGACATGCCGGCCTTCATCGCGAAAGTGTTCGGCAATGGCAGTGGCATAAGCGGCGCCCTGCAGACGCATCAGCGGGCTGACATCTGCCGGCGCGGCGACGACGACTGCGCGAGCAAGGCCCTCGTCGCCAAGATTCTGGGTGATGAACTCCTGGACTTCGCGGCCGCGCTCGCCGATCAGTCCAACCACGATGCGATCCGCTTCGGTATAGCGCGCCATCATGCCCAAGAGTACACTTTTTCCCACGCCTGAGCCGGCAAACAATCCCAACCGCTGGCCGCGACCTACCGTCAGCAAGGCATTGATAGCGCGTATGCCAACGTCCATGATGTGACGAATGGGTTCGCGCTGCAAGGGGTTGAGGGGGCGGCTCGCCAGAGAATGCGAGTTTTGTGCGCTAATTGGGCCTAGGTTATCCAGCGGCCGGCCATTGCCATCAACCACCCGGCCAAGCAATTCGTCGCCTACGGGCAGGTGTTTTGCGCGGTCCGGCATGCGCCGTTGGGGGAGTGGAATCTCTCCGAGGATGGGGGGTGCAGAGATGGGGGCGAGTGGTAACACCAATGCTCCGGGGGATAAGCCATAAACATCTTCGGTCGGCATCATGAACAGACGATCGCCCGCAAAACCGACGACTTCTGCTTCGACCATGGTGGTGCCGCGAACCTGGATACGTGCACCGGCTCCCAGCGGTAACTTCAGGCCGGATGCTTCCATCACCAGCCCGTTGATACGGGTCAGTCGACCGGCGAGTTGCCAGGGATGGGTTGCAACAACCTGCGTCCGACACTGGTCGAGATATTGCGCCAGGCGTTGCGGATTCATGCATGCTCCGGGCGATCAGTTGCCAACCAAGGAATATCCTGGTCAAGCGCCGCAATGGCGTGCTGCCAGCGTGTGGCAAGCCGTGCATCCAGATGCGTATTGCCAGCCTCGATGACGACATCACCACGCGCAAGCTGGCTATCTTCCTGAATTCGGTGCCCCGCCTGCATTAACTGCTTTTCGTTGAATGAGTCAATCAGTGTGATGTCTGCCGGGTGAAGGTGAATGGTCGCGTGTTGCAATGGGAGTTGCGCCAAGGCGTCACGAATTACCCCGAGAATAACCTGTGGCTGGATGGCAATCGTTTGGTGGGTGACCTTGCGGGAAATCTCAAGTGCCAGGGCGAGCAGGTCATCTGCAACGGCCTGCTCGAGTTCGCTAATGCCTGTTTCAAGTCGCGATATGATTTGCGTGATTTGCGTGGATAGTTGGCGTCCTTCTGCAAGGGCCGCTTCGTGGCCAGTCTCCGACCCTTCTTTGTATCCGGCATCGAATCCCTTTTGATAGCCTTCCTGCCGAGCCATTTCATGCAGACGGTTAATTTCATCTGTGTGCAATGGTGGCGGCTGCAACGTTGTTTCGTTTTCTGTTGAGCCGGATTTTGCCTCGGTGTCGTCGAAGCTGGCGAGCTCCCAGCGCTCCCAGGCGGTTAGTGAGGCGACGGGGCGTGTATCGGTAGTCATTGGAAAGGGCTCAAGCAAGATTAGACGAAGTCATCGCCACCGGCTCCACCAAGCTGAATCTGACCCTCTTCAGCGAGACGACGTGCGATCTTGAGAATTTCTTTTTGTTGACCTTCAACTTCGGAAAGTCGTACCGGACCTTTTGATTCGAGATCTTCCTTGAGCATTTCGGCAGCCCGTTGCGACATATTCTTGAAAATTTTGTCCCGTAACCCGGGAGATGCGCCTTTCAGGGCAATGATCAATGCATCCGACTGCACTTCGCGCAAAAGCAACTGAATGCCACGATCATCAATATCGAGCATGTTTTCAAAGACAAACATTTCATCGAGAATTTTTTGCGCTAGTTCCGGATCGTACTCACGTACACTATCGACAATCGTGGTCTCTGCCGCCTGGCCAACAAAGTTGAGAATTTCGGCGGCGTGACGAATGCCTCCCATGGCTGCTTTTTTGGTATTAGCCGCAGCACCTGCGAGAATGCGAGTCATGGCATCGTTTAATTCTCTCAGGGCCGTGGGTTGCACGCCATCCAGTGTGGCAATGCGGACCAGGACATCATTGCGCAGGCGGTCGGTGAATTGTTTGAGAATTTCGCCGGCATGGTCGTACTCCAGATGTACCAGAATAGTCGCGATGATCTGTGGGTGTTCGTTGCGAATCAGATCAGCAACGCTGATCGCATCCATCCATTTCAGGCCTTCAATACCGGCCATGTCGTTGCCCGACATGATGCGGCTGATGATCCCGGCAGCTCGGTCATCGCCCAGTGCCTTGTTGAGCATTGCCTTGATGGTATCGTTGTCAATGACAACGGGCGTACCCTGGGTGGTCTGTTCGGTGAACTCATCAAGCACGGCTTCGATGCGTGCCCGCGATACCTGCTTTAATGCGGCCATGGCCTGACCGAGTTTTTGTACCTCTTTAGGGCCGAGATTTTTCAGTACCTCGGCGGCATCATCTTGGCCGAGAGAGAGGAGAAGAATGGCGCTCTTCTCGACGCCGTCACTTAGCGCGCTCGCCGCCATCCACCCACCCTTTCACTATGCTGGCAACTACCTTGGGATCTTTTTTCGCTAGATCACGTGCTGCGGCAAGCTTGTTTTCATACATCACCTGGGGCATGTGCGATGGGTCGCCTGCTTCTGTTGAGGAAGCAGGGTTTGATCTGGGCGAGCGTGTCGTTTCCATCAGTTTACCCAGCATGGGTTTCAACAGGCGAGTCCACAACCAGAACATAAGGCCAGCGAACAGCAGATATTTTGCCGCTTCTTTTAGGGTGGCAATGAGTTCGGCATCAGCCCAGAAAGGGGCATCCGGTACGATGTCTTTTTCGATGGGCGTGAATGGCGCGTTGGCGACATTCAGCGTGTCGCCGCGCTCCTTGTTGAACCCCACCGCTTCACGAGCCAGTTCGGTGAGTTGTTTCATTTCCGCTTCAGTCAGTGGCAATGATTTGGATTTTGCCGGATCTTTTGCAAGTTCTTTTTTGTGATTAACCACGATGGCGACTGATAAACGACGCACCGTGCCAGGCACACTCTTGGTATGGCGAATGGTTTTGTCGACTTCATAATTCGTCGAGGTATTCTTGCTGTAATTTTGGGCACTGCCATTGCCATTGTTCGTACCGCTGGCGGAGCCGGCAACTGGTGGCTGACTAAGTGGTGCTGTGGCAGATACCGGTGGCTGGTTGCTTAGAGCACCCGGTATGCCGGCAGCAGCGAGGGCGCCACTACTGTTTTCGATCGTTTGTTGGCTGCGGATGGCGGTTTCGGGCGACGGATTGGGTTTATAGGTCTCAGCGACCTGGTCGATCTGCGAAAAATCAACATCGGCGGCAACCTGCGCCCGTACATTGCTAGCGCCAACGACTGGCGAAAGGATATCCTCAATACGTTTTGTATAGTTTGCCTCGATTTCGCGCACATATTTAAGCTGTGAAGGGTCAAGTCCGGCATTGCGCAAAGAGTCTTGAGATTGCGAAATCAAACGCCCTTCCTGGTCGATCACCGTCACGTTAAGAGGGTTAAGTTGTGGCACGCTGGAGGCTACCAGATTGACAATGCCTGCAACCTGCGCCGACTCCAGTGTGCGTCCCGGGTAAAGACTCACTAGTACAGAGGCCGATGTTTTCTGTTCGTCGCGCAAGAAAGCTGTTTGCTTGGGGATGCCCAGATGCACACGGGCACCTTTGACGGCGGCAAGGGATTGTATCGAGCGGGCAAGCTCGCCCTCCAGTCCGCGTTGATAGTTGACTTGTTCAGCAAACTGGCTGATGCCCATTTTCTGATTTTCAAGTAATTCAAAACCCACCAGTCCGCCCTTGGGCAGCCCTTGGGCAGCAAGCCGAAGTCGCGTATCGTGCACGACGTTTTGTGGCACAAGAATAGTATGCCCTCCCTCACTAAAGTGGTAAGGGATATTTTGTTGCTGCAATGCAGCGACGATCTGGCCACCATCTTTTTCATCTTGAATCGAAAATAACACAGCGTAAGCTGGTTCGCGGGCCCACAGAAAACCACCGATCATGATCGCCAGAAACAGGGCAATGACGACTATGCCCGCAAGTTTCTGCTGGTTGTTCAGGCGGATGAACGCTTCCATCGATAATGGAAGCGGCGAAGAGGCGGTAGCGGTTTCTGCCATTACGGATGGTCGATAGGGCCTGCTTTTCGAGTCAATTTGCTCGCGTGTTGAGTATGCCCTGCCATGGTGAGACTGGTTCCTGAAAGAAGCGGCAATTATTGCCGGTATATCGGGTGCTCATTTTCTTGTCTGTGATCCTTAATTCTGCCATCATCAAAGCCTATGCAGCGTCCTCCCGTTTCGGCCGAAACTTTGACAGTCCATGCGCAATCACCTCAGGTTGCGCCGGATGAGGCTCTGCGTCTGGCCGAAGCTTTTCGTATTTTTAGCCAGGCATCGGATGAATTAAGCAACGCCTACAGCGATTTGCAAAATCAGGTCGCCAGGCTCACTGAAGAGTTGGCCGTGGCCAACGGTGCGCTGCGCCAGCAATATCAAGAAAAAGCAGCATTGACGGAGCGGCTGAGCTTACTGCTTGATGCTTTGCCTGCGGGTGTCGTGGTGCTTGATGATTCCGGCTGTGCGGTACAGATCAACCCCGCGGCGAGTTGCCTGCTTGGTGGAGTAAAAGTCGGCGCTGGCTGGACGGCGATCCAGGCGGAAGCGTTGCAGCCCGGTGATACGCCTGGAGAATATTTGTGTGGCGAGCGGTGTCTGGCCATTGCCGTCACTCCGCTTGACTCAGCCGGTGGCCGCATTGTTCTACTGCACGATATCACCGAGGCGCAGCATTTGAAAACCCAGGCAGAGCGCCATCAGCGCCTGGCAGCGATGGGTGAAATGGCAGCTCAACTGGCGCATCAACTGCGGACACCGCTGGCTGCTGCCCTGCTGTATGCGGGTAACCTGGAAAATGCGGCATTGTCTCCCGCCGCGCATGCCGCCATCGCACAAAAAACTGTGGCACGCCTGAAACACATCGAGCGGCTCATTCAGGATATGCTGTTGTTTGCGCGCGGTGAGGCGCTAGGGCGCGAACATTTTGCCGTGACGGATCTTTTGGCCGAATTGACGCAAAACTTTGAGCCGCTGGTGCAAAACAGCCATGTACGGTTTGTTGTCAACAACGAGAGCGCGGGCGCTGTGCTCATGGGCAAGCGCAAATCGTTGGTGAGTGCGTTGACCAGCTTGCTGGAAAATGCGCTGCAGGCGGTTGCCGGACGAGAAGATGGGTGCATCGGACTGTCTGTCCGACGCGAGGAGGGCAGTTTACTGCTAATGGTAGAAGACAATGGTTGCGGGATGGACAAGGTTACCGTGTCTCGATTGTTTGAGCCTTTTTATACCACCCGCAGCGATGGCACGGGTCTCGGTCTTGCCATTGCGCGCGGCGTGGTTCGGGCGCATGGGGGGAGTATTGATGTAGTCTCCAGCCTTGATGCCGGTGCCAGATTTTCGGTGAGTCTGCCATGTCCGAACAACTAAACATTTTGGTTGTCGAGGACGATGATGCGTTGCGTGATGCCTTGCAGATTACGCTCGAGGCGGCCGGTCATGAAGTTGTCTGCGTCGACGGTGGTCCGGCGGCATTAGCGCGGTTGCGCGACAAAACCTTCAATATGGTGGTCTCAGATTTGCGCATGAGTCCGATGGATGGCCTTGCCTTGCTGGGTGAAATTCGCACAGGCTATCCTGGACTGCCTGTGTTGTTGATGACCGCTTTTGGCGATGTTGACAAGGCTGTGGCGGCAATTCGTGGCGGTGCGTGCGACTTCATGCTCAAACCGTTTGAACCAAAGACATTGATCGAGCAAATCGCTCGCTACGCCACGCCGCCTGCGCCTGCAGCTGGTGTTGTTGCTGTGGATGCTAAAACACGGGCCACGCTGCTGCTGGCTGCACGTGTGGCACGGGCGGATGCGACCGTGTTGCTTACTGGGGAATCCGGTGTAGGCAAAGAAGTCTTTGCGCACTATATTCACGATCAGTCCCTGCGTTCGGCGGGTGCTTTTGTGGCTATCAATTGCGCGGCGATTCCGGACAATTTGCTCGAAGCGACGCTTTTTGGTTACGAAAGAGGCGCGTTTACCGGAGCGCAAACCGCGCAGGCGGGAAAATTTGAACAAGCCAATGGCGGCACTTTGCTACTGGATGAAATCTCAGAAATGCCTTTAGGTTTGCAGGCCAAGCTGTTGCGTGTGTTGCAAGAGCGTGAGGTCGAGCGCGTGGGTGGCAAGAAGCCCGTCGCCCTGGATATTCGCGTTCTGGCCACCTCAAATCGCGACATGGCCGAAGCAGTGCGTGCAGGACGTTTTCGCGAAGATCTGTTTTATCGTCTGAATGTATTTCCCCTGGAGATTCCGCCGTTGCGCGAACGGCCGGGCGATATCGTGCCCCTGGCACGTAAGCTGTTGGCTGAGCTGGCAACTTTGGCACGCCAAGCGGCAAAATTTACCGCCGCAGCGGAAGCCCGTTTGCTGGCCTATGCGTGGCCTGGGAATGTACGAGAGCTACAAAGCGTGGTTCAGCGTGCGCTGATTCTGGCGACAGATGAGTTGATAGATGCAGAGGAATTGCCGCTGGATCGTATAGAGGTTGCGTCATTGGTTTTGAGTTCGGCATTAGACAAAACAGGCAAGATTGGCGGGGCGGAATTGCTATCCGCCGCCGCATCACCAGCGCCGATTTTTTCGGAAGCCAGTGCGACTGTCGGTGCTCCAGCTTCACCGGCTAACATGAAGGTGCTTGAACGACAGCACATTCTGGAAATTTTGACGCAGGTGAATGGCTCACGCAAGAAAGCGGTGGCTATTCTGGGGATATCGGAACGTACGCTACGTTACAAACTGAACCAGTACCGCACCGAAGGTTTTTTTACTGGACGCGAGCATGAGTAATCGCAGAAAACTATGGCACGGTGATTGCTTCTCCTTTACTATTTCTTTGCTGATCGAATTCAGGTAAGGTTATGCTTATGGCTATCGATACACGACAACTTGACCAGATGCTCTCCGAGTTGCGTGCAGCAACTGCGCTGGCAGGTGGTAAATCCGCGAACCAGGCCGCCCCGGCAGGGGGCGCGGATTTCGCGCAAGTGTTGTCAAAAACAATCGACCAGGTGAACGCCGCCCAAATGGATGCGCACAAGATGGCTGAGGATTTTTCCAGCGGTCAGAGTGACGTCAATTTGCAGGATGTGATGATCAATCTGCAAAAAGCCAATTTGTCTTTTCAGCAGATGGTGCAGGTGCGTAACAAACTGGTCTCTGCCTATCACGACATCATGAATATCCAGGTTTGATTCTGGATTGTCGTCATATCGCCGATTTCGATTGACATCAGGCGCAGGGTGTCGTAAGCCGGGTTAATTCGGAAGAAAAAAGGGGAGTCATGTCAGCATCGCGTTTGTCGTTTATCCTGGTGGGATTGTTTTTTAGTTTGAATGGCCCCTTGGGCGCTACAGTCGGTGACTGGCAAACCATCATTGCCGGCAAGAGCGAAACCATCGACATCAATAAGGCCAGCATCGAGCGCACTACTTCTGGCGCTACGGCCTGGAGCCGGGTAGTGCTTGAACGCCCGGTGAGTGATGTCGGCGGTGCTTATGACGCAATGCAAGCACAGAATCTTTACGATTGTGCTGCGCGCCGTTTCACTACACTCCGCCGCGCTTATTTTCGAGGGGATACTCTGGTTCGCGAGGATGTCGTTTCTCGTCAGCGCCCCAATGCCATAGAAGTGGGCAGTCTCGATGAACGAATATTCAATGTGGCTTGCGCCACCACTGCAAATGGTTCTGCCAATGCAGGTGTGGTGCCTGCGGGGGGGCCATCTGCAATGGGTGCGGCGTTAGATCATGTAGTGGCGCCACCACTCCTGTCGCAAGCCAGAAATGAAGGCCCAGTCACGGCGAATTTAACGCTTGTTGCCGATAGAGGGGCTGTTGTCGCGGCTGAAACACCGAAGCTGATCATTCTGCCATCTATAGACAAGACTGCTGCGGACAAAGCCGCCGCAGATCAGGCGGCTGCTGGCGCCGGAAAAAAGCCGCTTGCTGCGTCACCGGCACCCCTTACGCCAAAGGTCAGTTCCAGTTCCTTGCGGCAAGGGGTGGAAAGCCTGGCAGACAAGCGTTTGCGTGAATTGCATTATGCAACGTCCGGCCCGCGCAAAGCGATAAAGAAGAGGCCAACAGCAGCATTTCTAGTTAATGATCAAGACGAGCTTTCTGCCTCAAAGATTGGCGCTTGGTCTTACGATGATGAAGGCGGATCAACCCGCTGGGCTAAGCTGCGGGATGACTATGCAATCTGTGCAACGGGCAAACGTCAATCGCCGATTGATATTCGCGAAGGCATTAAGGTCAATCTCGAAGAAATCACATTCGACTACAAATCAAGGCCATTCCGTATCATTGATACCGGCCACACGGTGCAGGTGAACGTTGGTGAAGGATTAAGTCTGAAGATTTCAGGTAGGCGCTATGAATTGTTGTACTTTAATTTTCATCGCCCCTCCGAAGAACGAGTCGATGGACGCGCTTACGATATGGTGATGCACTTGGTGCACAAAAATGACGAAGGTCAATTTGCTGTCGTTGCAGTGTTGCTCGAAAAAGGTGGTGAGAACTCCTTGATCCAGACACTGTGGAACAATTTGCCACTGGACCAGAATATCGAGGTGGCGCCTGTCGATGTTATCGATCTAAACAAGATACTGCCGGAAAGCCGAGCTTATTGGACTTATATGGGATCATTGACTACGCCCCCCTGTACTGAAGGCGTACTGTGGATGGTGTTAAAGCAACCGATACCGGTTTCTGCGGAACAAGTAGCAATATTTTCACGTCTTTACCGTAATAATGCGCGCCCTTTGCAACCCTCGAATGGCCGTTTGATCAAGGAATCACGCTGATCGTTAGAGCACTATAAAATTATTAATAAAAGCGCAATGCGTTTTTTCAGTATTTTCGATAATGTCTTCAATGGGTGGCTTGATGTTTTCCAGAATAGATTTGCAAAATAAATTCAAGCGAATCACACTGGTGTTCTTCTCTCTGCTGCTGAGTGCTTGTGGCAATAGCCAGCAGGCATTTTTTAATATCAATGATCGTGGTCAATCATTAGCACTTGTACGTGATCAAGCCTATTGGAGAGGTCCGTGGCAAGCCTCATTGATTGTTGCTGGTCTCCCGCAATGCCAGCGTCGCTACGCGGTGGACGGGTTGGGTGCGAATAAATTTCGTTTAGATGTTTATCGGCCGGAACCCGGCGTGTTCATTCTTAATGCCGGAAAGCGCTGGTATGTTACTGAATTGCAACAGTGTGGCTTTCAGTCGTACCAGGATCCACCACCCGAGCCAGGGGAGATGATTGGCAGTTTTCAGGCAAAAAACAATGCGCTTCAGTACAGGGGTAAAGCGCTACCCAAGGCAGAAGCTGAGGTCGAGTCTGTGACGCCCTCGGCTGTACAGTGACCCGGTTTTTTGATTACTGGTCGGATTTTGTCCGCCGTCATTCCCGCCGCAATTCGCATCCGTTGTTTTTTGCCCTGCTTGCTCAATTGGTTGGCACCATGCTTGCCATTGGCTTGGTGCTGGCTTTTTCGCCGGTACTTTTTGATCATCTTGTACTTGTTGCCTTGCTACAGGGTGTTTGCGCAGTGCTTACGGCGATGTTGTTGCGCGCACCGATCTGGTGGTTATTTATCCATCTGGTTTTTATTCCCTGCGCCGTGTTGGCAAGCAGCATGGCATTGCCTGCCTGGATATGGTTCAGCGGATTTTTCCTGTTGCTGCTGGTTTTTTGGCGGACGGATATCAATCAGGTACCACTGTATCTTACCAATCGTAAAAGCCGGGATGCCTTGCTGTCCCTGTTACCTGAAACCCCCTGCCGCATGGTGGATCTTGGCTGTGGCGATGGTGGTCTGTTGCGTCATCTGGCCCGCGCCCGCCCAGATTGCGTGTTTGTTGGCGTTGAGCATGCGCCATTGACATGGGCTTGGGCATGGCTGTTAGCACGAGGATTTGCCAACTTGAGCACTCGTCGCGGTAACTTCTGGAACCACTCGCTGGCAGCTTATGACGTAGTCTATGCTTTTCTTTCTCCAGCCCCCATGGCGAAACTCGGAGCCAAGGCGCAAGCTGAAATGATGCCGTTTGCCTGTCTTGTCAGCAACAGTTTTGCTATTCCAGAAATGACAGCGCAGACTGTTATCGACGTGACGGATCAACGACAGACGCGCCTTTATATTTACCTGAATATTTCACAGGTGATGTGACGATGGTGAGTCGCATGGGCGCCCTGTAAAAAAATAATGCTCAGCGCGTATATCCCTTTGCTTATCGGTTCTATACACTGACGTTAATGGATAGCTAATTTCTTTAAGTCTGCAAATGAGTCATGCCTAAATCGCTCCCGCTTTCAGCACTTGAAATCGCCCGTGAAACCTTGCAGTGCTTGGCTTTGAAGAAACTCCTGCCAACACCAGAGAATTACCGCATGGTATTTCATGAGATTTCAGGCCAGCCCGCCACTTCAGCGTTCCCTGCGGACGAACTTAAGGCATTACAAGTGGCTTTGCCACGCAAGAATGCAGAGCAGATTCATTTTTCTCGTCAACTAGAAGCTGCGATTTTCGAGAAAAACTGGGATAGTCTTAAAGCGGCATTGATTGAGTTGTTAGCTAATCAAGGCGGTGCGGAAACACCTTGGCCAGGGTTGGTTCGTGATCTATTATGGCAACTTGACGTATCGCATGCTGAAGCGACAGTTTTGCAAAAGAAAAAAGCGCTGGAACACATTTTAGCCACTTCGTGTAAACCGGATTTATTGTTCACCCGCATCCAGTCTCTGGTTGGCTCCTGGACAAAAAATACAGAAAAAAATCAACAGGAATTTACTGAGCTGCTACCTGCTGCGGTGACTGTTGAAGAAACAGCGGCGATGCCTCCCGAAAAAGAAAAAATATCGCCGACTCATGCGCACTGGCAAGGAGATATCTCTGATCTGCAGGCACTGATTGTCCAGGTACTGGACAATGCCCTAGCCATCGTGTTGCGTAACAATCCGGAGCTGATTCGCGAAGTAAACGAAATTTCAGTGGCAGTAAGGGGCGCACAAAATGCTGAGTCACTTGCCGGACTTTCTGATCGATTCAAGAAGCTGTGCTATCGCATTCATTTTATTGTCGAAGACGAAGCGGAGGTGAATACAGCGTTATTTCATCTAGTGCAACTCATTACGGACAATATCAGTGAGTTAGTGGTTGAGGATCAGTGGCTTACTGGACAAATCGGCATGATGCGAGACCTGCTGCTTCAGCCTCTTGATTTGCGGCGGTTGGATGAAGTTGAGCGCCGGATGAAAGATGTTATTTTCAAGCAAAGCCTGCTCAAGAAAGAGCTTACCGAGGCCAATGATCGGCTCAGGTTGATGTTGGCCACCTTTGTGGATCATTTGACCAATTTTTCTGAAACCACGAGTGTTTACCACGGCAAGATTGAGGTGTATGCCAAGAAAATCAGTAAAGCCGGCGATATCTCTGAAATCACGAAGGTGCTAAATGAAGTCATGCACGAGACTCGCTTGGTGCAGATTGATACAGCGCGCTCACGTGATGAATTAAGTCTTATGCAAAATCGAGTGCAAGAGGCAGAGCAGGAAGTGGCGCGTCTGCAAAATGAACTCTCTACGACCAGCAAGATGGTTCGGCATGATCCCTTGACTGGTGCTCTCAATCGTAAAGGTCTGGACGAGGCGTTGCAAAAAGAAGTTAACCGTCAGCAACGTCAAGGGGGAACCCTTAGCCTTGCACTTCTCGACATCGATAACTTCAAGCAGATTAACGATGTCCAAGGGCACGCTGTTGGCGATGCGGCTTTGGTGCATTTGGCAACGGTTATTCAAGAAGCCATTCGGCCTCAAGATACACTCGCTCGCTATGGTGGCGAAGAGTTCGTCGTATTATTACCCAGTACCGGTATTGATGACGCCGTTAGTATCATGACGCGCGTTCAGCGTGAGCTGACACGGAAGTTTTTTATGGCCAACAATGACAAGATTTTGATCACTTTCAGCTGCGGTTTGGTGAATGTGGCTCAGGCAGAAGATCCTTATGAGGCTTTGTGTCGCGCTGACGCAGCAATGTATTTGGCAAAGCGCTTTGGAAAAAATCGTGTTGTTTCCGCATAACATCAAACTCCACTTGTCGGCTACTCTAGTCACATGTTTGATCTCTTTTTGCGATTATGATTATGCTTGCAGAATATGCCCTCGCAAGCAATGAGGTTTGAGACGTCACACCGGATAAATTCGACATGTTCCTAATTCTTGGCTATATCATTATTCTTGCTGCTTCAGTAGGCACCTATGCGGTGCATGGGAGCTTGGCAGCATTGTGGATGCCGATGGAATACGTTGCTATTCTCGGGCTGGCCATCGGCGGGTTTGTTGCCAGTAACGGTATCAAGGCTATCAAAGCGACAGTAAGAGCGCTACCCACCGTATTTAAAGGCACGCGGCTTGACAAGGTGCTCTACATGGATTTGCTGGCCATGTTGTTCGAAATTCTTTCCAAGGTACGCAAAGAAGGCTTGATGTCAATTGAGAACGATATCGAGAATCCGGCTGAGAGTGCAGTTTTTTCTAAATATCCAAAAATCGTGCATGATCATCATGCCATGGAATTTATCTGCGATTATTTACGCATGATGGTAGGTGGCAATCTCAATGCGTTTGAAATAGAAAATCTGATGGATATTGAAATTGAAACCCATCATCAGGAGGCCCATGTTCCGGCGCATACTGTATCCAAAATTGCCGATGCCACGCCAGCCTTCGGCATTGTGGTGGCGGTTATGGGGGTGGTCAATGTCATGGGTTCAGTCGGCGCTCCTCCCGCCGTTCTCGGCAAGATGATCGGTGGCGCATTGGTCGGCACCTTTCTCGGTATTCTTCTGGCTTATGGTTTTGTGGCTCCCATTGCAGGGCAGCTAGAGCAGAAGGTGGAAGAGGAGGGCAAGATATTTCAGGTTATCAAAACGGTACTTCTGGCCAGCATGAATGGTTATGCGCCACAGGTGGCGGTAGAGTTTGGCCGTAAAGTGCTTTTTTCTGGCGATCGTCCTGGCTTCATTGAGTTGGAAGAGGATCTGAAGGCACGCAAAAACCAATAAGAACAGGTAATAGCTTGCGCAATTTTATCCAGGTGGCTACATGAGTGACGATACCAGGCAACCCATAGTCATCAAGAAAATCAAGAAGAGCGGTGGGGGCGCACATGGTGGTGCGTGGAAAATTGCCTATGCCGACTTTGTTACGGCGATGATGGCGTTCTTCATGCTCATGTGGCTTTTAGGTTCTACAACACAGGGTGATTTGCAGGGTATTGCCGATTATTTTCAGAATCCACTTAAGGTTTCGTTGGCGGGCGGATCTGGTTCGGGTGACTCTTCTTCAGTAATTCAGGGAGGTGGTAAGGATTTGACTGCATCTCACGGGCAAGTCAAAGCCGGAGATGTGAAAGCCCCGAAAAAGACCATCAATCTGCAAAAGTTGAAGGCCGAATATGAAAAAGCGGAGCAAGCCAGACTCGCTGGTCTGAAAGGGGAGCTGGAATCCCTGATCGATGCGAGCCCGACTTTGAAACAGTTCAAGAACCAACTATTACTTGACCTCACCAGCGAAGGCTTGCGTATTCAGATCGTCGATGAAAAGAATCGGCCGATGTTCGATTCTGCCAGCTCGGAAGTAAAGTCCTATGCGCGTCTTATTTTGCGCGAAATTGGCAAAACACTGAACAAGGTGGAAAACCATGTCAGTTTGTCTGGCCACACGGATTCTCAGCCGTTTTCGAACAGGGGACGTGATTTCAGCAACTGGGAGCTATCCACCAATCGTGCTAACGCTTCGCGCCGTGAGCTTGTCGCCGGAGGCATGAGGGACGATAAGATTATGCGTGTTGTCGGCATGTCTTCGACGGTGTTGTTCGACAAGCAGGATCCATACAATCCGATCAATCGTCGTATCAGCATTGTTATCATGAACAAGCGGACAGAAGAGGCGCTTTTGGCTGACGGGAAAGCAGTCGAAGCGGATAGTGCTCCGGAGATTGAAAAGAGTATGCTCGACTCGCAGACCACCCGTGCTGCTGTGCATTGAGGCATCCTCTGAATAAGTGGGGTTTGCAAATATTACAGCTGCAATCGAGGCATCGCCATCCAAAGTGATCTGCATCGGGTTCTCGATCTGACTTTGCCAAACCAAGCGGTCAAGGCCGAGAAATCAGACTTTACCCGTCCATGGTGCTAGGCCATAATGGGGCAGTTGTTTTACCTTATCGAGTATGCGCTGCCGCATTTTCTACTCTATTCATTTGCCATTACTTGCTCCTATGAATACATCAAACACGACGACCTCCCCACCCCTGCCGGAAAAAGTTGCCCTGCTGGTGCATGAAGCGCGCTGGCTGTTAGTGGTGGCCTGCGGGGTTTATCTCGCGATCATTTTGTGGGGCTTTAATCCCGCAGACCCCGGCTGGTCGCATGCGGCAACCGTTGATCGGGTGATGAACCCGGGTGGGCGGATAGGTGCCTGGCTAGCTGATCTGGTGCTGTACCTTTTCGGGCTGTCCGCCTGGTGGTTGGCAGCCCTGCCTTTTTTTCTGCTGGCCTGGGGTTATCACCGTTTAAGCCGTTTGTTTAATGGCGATCGACGATCTTTCTTTATCTCAATCATGGGTTTTGGCGTGTTGTTGCTGGCAAGCGCGGGCATGGAGGCGATGCGCTTCTGGAGCGTAAAACTGGCACTGCCTTTGGCCCCAGGGGGCATGCTGGGTTTTGAAGTCGGCCGGTTTGCGGCACAGTTTCTGGGTTTTGCTGGAGGCACGCTGGTTTTGCTGGTGTTGATCATGGTGGGTTTCAGCTTGTTTACCGGTATTTCATGGGTGGGCATGGCTGAAAAGTGTGGTGCTTTGCTTGAGTCTGCCTGGGCTGGTGGCCGGTTGTTAAGGGAACAGTGGCAAGATCGGCGTTATGGCCGACAGGTTGCGGATCAGCGCGAAGCAGTGGTGGAGACGGAGCGCCGCAAGATTGAAGATAATCCGCTGCCGCTCAAGATCGAGCCTGTCGAGCTGGATATTCCTCTGGCACCGAAGGCTGTTGCGCGGGTTGAAAAAGAGCGACAGTCCGCCTTGTTTTTTGATGCGGCAGGTGGCGCATTGCCCCCGCTGCATTTGCTCACGGAGCCTACGCATAACCCGGCGGATGTGCCCTCAACCGAGACGCTGGAATTCACCTCGCGCCTGATCGAACGCAAGCTGGCCGATTTTAATGTCACAGCCAAAGTGGTCTCGGCCCATCCCGGCCCGGTGGTGACACGGTATGAGATCGAGCCTGCCATTGGCGTCAAGGGCAGTCAGGTAGTTGGCCTGGCCAAGGATTTGGCGCGTGCGCTGTCGTTGGTGTCGATTCGCGTGGTGGAAACCGTACCCGGCAAATCGTGCATGGCACTGGAACTGCCCAACCCGAAGCGGCAGATTGTGCGTCTGTCCGAAATCATTGGCTCGCAGGCGTATCACGGCATGGCTTCGCCACTGTCCATCTCGCTGGGCAAGGATATTAGTGGCCAGCCGGTGGTGGTCGATCTGGCGAAAATGCCGCATTTACTGGTGGCGGGTACAACGGGCTCAGGTAAATCGGTGGGTGTGAATGCGATGATCCTGTCGCTGGTTTTCAAGTCCGGCCCGCAGGATGTGCGCCTGATCATGATCGACCCCAAGATGCTGGAGCTGTCCATCTACGAAGGCATTCCGCATCTGTTGGCACCGGTGGTGACGGACATGGCCAAGGCGGCCAATGCGCTGAACTGGTGTGTCGGCGAAATGGAGCGTCGCTACAAGCTGATGTCGGTACTCGGCGTGCGTAATCTTTCCGGCTTTAACAGCAAGATCAATGACGCGCAAAAATCGGGCGAGCACATTGCCAATCCGTTTTCACTGAGCACAGAAACAGACATCGGCCCCGAGCCCTTGACTACCCTGCCGCACATTGTCGTGGTGATCGATGAGCTGGCTGACTTGATGATGGTGGTCGGAAAAAAAGTGGAAGAACTGATTGCGCGTCTGGCGCAAAAGGCCCGTGCGGCGGGTATTCACTTGATTCTGGCGACCCAGCGGCCGAGCGTGGATGTCATCACCGGTCTCATCAAGGCAAACATCCCGACGCGCATTGCGTTCCAGGTATCGAGCAAAATCGATTCGCGCACCATCCTCGACCAGATGGGCGCCGAGGCGCTGCTGGGGCAGGGTGATATGTTGTACTTGCCGCCGGGCACGGGCTTGCCGGTGCGTGTGCATGGCGCGTTTGTTGCCGATGATGAGGTGCATCGTGTGGTAGAGCATTTGAAGAAGACTGGCTCGCCCGAATATATTGATGAAATTCTTGCCGGGAATCTCACCGATGCGCAAGAACTCGGCGCTGGTGACGCGGCGAGCAATGATGCCGAGGCCGACCCCATGTACGATCAGGCGGTAGAGATTGTGCTCAAGAACCGTCGCCCCTCGATTTCTCTCGTGCAACGCCATTTGCGGATCGGCTATAACCGCGCCGCGCGCATGATCGAGGCGATGGAAAAAGCCGGGCTGGTCTCGGCCATGAATAGCGCCGGGGGCCGTGAAGTGATCGCACCGGGACGATCTGAATAAGGTCTTCCGGACAAGGCAAGTTGCGCGCAGTGATTGCTGGGCGAATTCGAAAGCAAGATCCGGAGTGTCATGAGTTCACGATGCGCTACAGTTGCGCCATGCATCAACGCATAGCCGAAAGGAGCGCACATGACCCGCCAAGATAATCCTGCTGTGACCACACGCAATGATCCACGCTGGGCTGCAGTTATTACCCGTGACTCGGCGGCCGAGGGGACGTTCGTCTATGCAGTCAAAACCACTGGTGTTTATTGTCGGCCGACTTGCCCATCGCGATTAGCCAAACCGGAGAATGTCGCTTTCTACAACTCCTCGGCAGAGGCAGCGCGGGACGGGTTTCGCCCCTGCAAGCGCTGCCAGCCAGATCAGCATCCGGTCGCTACACGACAAGCGACAAAAATTGCCGAACTGTGTCGTTTCATTGAGCGCGCCGAGCAAACCCCGACGCTGAATGAACTCGCGCAACAGAGCGGCATGAGCGCTTATTACCTGCACCGCGTTTTCAAGGCGATTACCGGGCTGACCCCCAAAGCGTATGCAGCGGCACACCGAGCACAACGCATTCGGCGAGAACTGACGCGCAACGCTAGCGTGACCGCAGCCATCTTTGACGCAGGCTACAACTCAAGCGGCGGCTTTTATGGCGAATCCGCGCAAGTGCTGGGCATGACACCTGGCGAATATCGGGCTGGTGGCGCGAATGTCGAGATTCGCTTTGCCATCGGTATATGCTCGCTGGGCAATATCCTGGTGGCACGCAGCGTGCGGGGTGTTTGTGCGATTCTGCTGGGCGACGATCCGGCGATACTGGTTCATGATCTTCAGGACCGCTTTCCCGTTGCGCATTTGATGGGCGCCGATGCGGGGTTTGAGCAACTTGTCAGCAAGGTTTTGGACTTCATCGAAGCTCCAAAATTGGGTCTTGACCTTCCGTTGGATATACGCGGCACGGCCTTCCAGCAACGGGTATGGCAGGCCCTGCGGGAAATTCCTGCGGGGCAGACAGCGAGTTATACCGACATCGCCCGGCATATCGGCGCACCCAAAGCGGCCCGTGCCGTGGCCGGCGCCTGTGCTGCTAACCCACTGGCCGTGGCGATTCCCTGTCATCGTGTGGTGCGCAGCGACGATGGCCTGTCGGGTTATCGCTGGGGTGTCGAACGCAAGCGTGCGCTGCTCAAGCGGGAATCTGGCAAATGACCAAAGTGTGGGAAAACGACACTATCTGGCCCCATTGAATTGCCCGACAAGAGCCGCCGCGAGGTTCAGATGCTTGCTGAGCGGGTAGCGGAAGAGGGCAGCACAAGGGGGGTGATAAAGGGGTGATATGGAATGGGTGTTTTGCCTGCCCGAGTCTCCAGTTTCATGTCCGGCACCTCGCGATGAAACGTGCTGTTGATGGACCCACCAGAAAAGAAACTGATTCTGTGGCACGTATTGGTCGTTGCCCAGCTGCTGGCAACGCCGTCAAACAGGGAATTTCAGGAGTAGCAGGTAAAGTGTGGAATCCCGATTTTGGCAACGAAAAAAGGCTTGAGCGATAATTACGGCATGAAAAAACTTATCTGTATCGTTTGCGCGGTTTGCAGCGCCGGTTTTACGCCCGTATCCATTGCTTCGGGTCTTGATCAACTGAAATATTTTGTTGCCCACACGGCGAGTGCGCGGGGTACGTTTAGCCAGAGCGTCGCGAGTAAATCAGGCCGCAAGCCTCGGCTATCCAGCGGCAGTTTTTCCATGCAACGGCCGGGGAAATTCCGCTGGTCGTATGAAAAACCCTACCCGCAATTGCTGGTGAGCGATGGCGTTTTGCTCTGGAGTTTTGACCCCGAGCTGAATCAGGTGGCGATAAAAAAAGTGGGCACCGCTTTGGGTGCGAGCCCTGCGGCGCTACTGGCCGGGCAGGATATAGAAAAGAATTTCGTGCTGAAGGAGGCGCCATCCGTTGATGGCGTCGAGTTTATCGAGGCCACGTCGCGTACGGGGGAAGCCAGTTTTGAACTGGTAAAAATCGGCTTTAAGGCGAATCAGCCGGTGAGTATGGAAATTCACGACAGCTTTGGCCAAATCAGTAGCCTTGGCTTTGATCGCTTTGAAGTGAATCCCTCGTTAGCGGCCAGCCTTTTTCGCTTTACGCCGCCTGCCGGGGCGGATGTGATGAAAGAATAACGCCAGCACGGTTGCGTTTTTTCGGCAGTGGCTGCGTAGAATCCAAACCCTTTTAATCATTCGTCCCCCTTTGCCATGTGGTTTCGTAACCTTCAGATTTTCCGTCTTGCCGATGCCTGGCAGTATTCCAGTCAGGATTTAGCCACCGCCCTTGACCGTGGATTGTTTGTTGGGTGTGGCGCAACCGATCAAATGGCGCGTGGTTGGGTGCCGCCGCGCGGCGCGGAAGGCGAGCTGGTATTCACCCAACAAAAGCAGCAACTGATTGCACTCGGCGTAGAGCAAAAGCTGCTGCCCGCTGCCGTAGTGCGTCAGTATGCTCAGGACAAGCTGATCGATATTGAAGCGGCACAAGGCTACAAACCCGGCCGCAAACAGGTGCGTGAAGTAATCGAGCAAATGACGCTGGAGTTGCTCCCGCGCGCCTTTGCCAAGCGTGGCTTGACCTATCTTTGGATTGACCCGGTCAATCACTGGCTGGTGGTGGATGCGGCATCAAGCCAGCGGGCTGATGATGCGATCGAACAGCTTAAATTATCGCTCGGTGACTTGCCATTGAGCCTGCTTAAAACCAAGCTGGCACCCGCAACAGCCATGACGCAATGGTTGGCCGATGGCGCAGCGCCGGATAGTTTTTCCATCGATCGTGATTGCGAGCTGCGTGCCGTAGCAGAAGAGCGCGCTGCCGTGCGATATGTGCGGCATAACCTGGATAGCGATGATGTGCGTAACCATATCGTGGCGGGCAAAACAGTAACGCGCATGAGTCTCACGTGGCAAGATCGTGTTTCATTCATACTGACCGAACAGCTGCAAATCAAACGGCTGACTTTTCTTGATATCTTGAAAGAAGATGCCGAACGACAAGCTGAGAATGCGGATGATTTGTTTGCCGCGAACTTTAGTTTGATGTGCGGCAATCTGGAGCAACTGCTAGCCCATTTAACCGAGGCGCTGGGCGGGGAGAGTGAATGATGCTTGGCAAAGCCCGGATTCATCGTCCGGTGTGGGTATTCAAAGGGTTGCATTGCGCGGCACCCTTGTTTGATTTCAGACACACATTGCAGGCATATGGCGGATGCGCAAACATGACATTCGGGTTGTGAATGAAACTGGTGCCGCAATAAACTGATGATCGACACGATATCTCCTCTGCATAGCACACAACTCTCTGTCGCAGCGTTTCTAAAACAATCGAAACAGTGGAGAAACAGCGTGCTGGGCGCCTTCTGTTTTTCTGCGGATGCTGTCGAAAACCAGATGCAAGCGGACACCAATGTCCCTTGCATGCACGTAGCCATGCAGCGGCTGGATGCTGGCGATTCAGTCTGCGAAGTCTGGCACGGTAGCGGACAGCTAACGCAGGGCCAGTCTGGTGCCATCCATTATCGCCATGACGAGGATGTGCTGTTGGGTGTGATTGAACTGCCTGAAGCCATGTTTGCAGCCGACATGGGCAAAACGCCGTTACAGCAGGCCACCGAGTCGGCTTATCGACAGATATTTGCGCTGCTGGATGCGCTGCGCTACCCCTATCTGTTCCGCTGCTGGAATTACATTGCTGACATCACCACCCACAGCTTCGGGCTGGAGCGCTATGGTCAGTTCAATCTGGGACGGCAGGACGCTTTCCTGGCTTGCGGACGTGATGTGATGGGCAATGCCCCTGCCGCATGTGCCCTGGGTTTTGGACAGAGTACTTCGGTTCAGGGGCCGCTGACCACGCTAAGCATTGCCTTCCTGGCCGGACGCGTCGCCCCGCGCAACATTGAAAACCCGCGCCAGATCAGTGCTTACCAATATCCGCAACAATATGGCCCGCGCAGCCCGACGTTTTCGCGTGCCAGCCTGGTGCGCCTAGGGCAAAACGAGGTGTTGTTCATATCCGGTACCGCCAGTATTGTTGGCCACGCAACCCTGCACCCCGGCAATGCTGTGGCACAAGCTCGCGAAACCATCGCCAATATCCAGGCCGTTCTGGCTGAGGCCAATCGCCTGGCGAGTCAACCAAAGTTCGATTTGGCCAGCCTGTATTACACGGTATACGTGCGCCGCCCGGCTGATCTGGCGCAGATTTGCGCCGAACTGGCGCACTGCGTGGGCAATGCGTTCACAGCGGTTTATTTGCAGGCTGATATGTGCCGTGAAGATCTGCTACTGGAAATCGAGGCCACTGCCGTGCATACGATGCGAGTCATTCAGCGTTGACCACCGCGACTACGGCGCGCTTATTCAGCAGCAGATACCCAGCCGCGCTAACGCTGAACTGGTAAGGAATATTGTTTTCACTGCGCGTGATGCAAAGGCCTCCACCAGCAAATCGTCGGTGAGGTCGTCCAGCCGAGGCACATGCAGATGCATGCTATGCACACTGACCAGATAGTCTACCCGTGTGCTTGATACTGCCTGGCGGCGTCAGCAAGGCACCATGCACGGCCATGACTTGATCTGCGTATTCAATATCGCATAGCAGTACTCAGGCGATCGTAAGCGGATAATGGATTTTCAGTGGCGCGGTGGTTACTGTCGTAGTACTGGATGCAATCCTGATCTTGTGTCACAACACGAACCAGTAGGCACATGCTGCCCTGATGCGCGATGTGGGCGATCAGCGAGTAGAGCCGTTCGAGCCTGCGAGTTGTGTTCAAGCAGGGCTAGGTGCTTTTTTCTCAGGGTGTATGAGGTTTGCCTGTTTGGGCTGAAGCGCTTTGCCGTGTTGCAGGGGCGGTAGTCGGATGAGATTTTTGCGTTCCCAGAAAATGGCGTACCCGCTCCATCCACGGCTCGGTGTGGCGGCGAATTTCTGCATCATCTTCGAGTATTTGCTGAATGAGGCTTTGCTTGTGTAGCAGCTCCGGCGTGCTTAATGCCAGGCTGGCGTCACTGGCGATTAGTTCATTGCGCAGGGCAGCCACACGGCGCTCGAGCGCGACTAAGCGATCCCAGTTGTTGGCTTGTGCGGCATCGACCATGCGCTGAGACAAAGTGCTGATTTTTTCATAAAGCTTGATTTGCGTCGTCATGGTGCAAATGGTAGCGGCTTGGTATCCGGCTTGTTGCTAGAAACTGCGGCAGGATCGCTAGCTATTTCTGTTAGAACAGGCTGTGGATAGTTTTTGACAGTGACCTGCGGGGCCACTGGCGCACATGCTTTAAGATACGGGTTGGTGATTTTCGGAACAGCCGGGGCCGCAAAACATGAGCAAGGCATTTGTCAGGGAAGATCCAGCGCCGGGTGATGCCAGCGAGGATGATGAGGCGGCGGGGGCCGCCAAGCTCCCTGCGGGCACCAAAAATTACATGACAGTCGCGGGTTACGCCACCTTGCGCGCTGAATTTGAGCAACTGGTCAAGGTGGAACGGCCGAGTATTGTGCAGGTGGTCTCTTGGGCGGCAGGCAATGGTGACCGCTCGGAAAACGGTGATTACATTTATGGCAAAAAGCGCCTGCGCGAGATTGATCGGCGGATCCGCTTTTTGAGCAAGCGCCTGGATTCAGCCGTGGTGGTCGATTCAGCTGCACAGGAAAATCGCGAGCAAGTATTTTTTGCGGCGACAGTAGTTGTGTGTGACCTGGATGGCTGTGAGGCGACGTACAAGATTGTGGGCATTGATGAAGCCAGCCCCGGCGAGGGGCTGATTAGCTGGATTTCGCCTCTGGCGCGCGCGCTGCTTAAGGCGCGTGAAGGCGATGTGGTACGTTTTGCCAGCCCGGGTGGCGTGCGTGAGCTGGAAGTTATCGAGATTCGTTACGAGTAAGGTTCTTGCGAACAGGATTTAAGCGGTCAATTAGCGCGTCGAATTTCGTGATTGACCCACAACACAAGGCCGAACAGAATCATCGCCCCGGCTTGATGCGCGGCGGCCAGCGGCACGGGCACGCGTAGCAGCAAGGTGCTGACGCCTAACCCCACTTGAACACCCAACCACACCAGGAGCCAAGCAGCCGCAGGACGGGCAGTGGGTGATTCACTTCTGACCCGCCAGACAAACCACGGAATAAGCCCCAGCAGCAGCCAGGCAATCAGGCGATGATCAAACTGGACAGTAGCCATGTTGCTGAAAAAATTGAGCCACAGGGGTGCCAGCAAGAAGGATTCTGCTGGCAGAAAATGTCCGTTCATCAAGGGAAAGGTGTTATAGGCCAGGCCCGCATGAATGCCTGCGACAAGCGCACCTGAGAGCACCATGATGAAAACCAGACCGACCAGAAAACCACCCAGTTGCCGGGTGAGTCGTGGATCAGATGAAAAAATTCCCGAAGGGACGCACAGCGCTGGCGCTGGTGAGGCGGCAGCAGCACGGTGTCGCGGCTGCAAAATGTCCAACGCGGTCCACAGCATCAACCCGAAAATAAGGAAGGCCAGGCCTAAATGCGCTGCGAGGCGATATTGCGATACACGCGGGTCATCTACCAAACCGCTTTGCACCATGTACCAGCCCATGGCACCTTGCAGCCCGCCGAGGATGAAAAACCCCAGCACCTTCCATGCTAACCGTCCGCGCAGTTGGCCACGGATAAAAAACCAGATGTAGGGTACAAAAAAGACCAGCCCGATGATCCGTCCAGACAGCCGATGGGCCCACTCCCACCAGAAAATGAACTGAAATCCCGCGAGTGTCATGTCGTGATTGCGCAGGCGAAATTCTGGCGTCAGTTGGTATTTAGCAAACAGCTCTTGCCAATGGACTTCCGTCAGTGGCGGCAGCGCGCCGATCAACGGTTGCCATTCGACGATGGATAGCCCCGCGTGTGTGAGCCGCGTAACGCCGCCGATGATCAGTGTGGCGAAAACCATAGCGCAGCAAACGAGTAGCCATATGGCAATGGCGTGTGGCGCGCTGGCTTTGCTGGCGAGGCTGGATAAGGTTTTTGGTGCTGTTTGGGATGATGACATCATGTTTATTCCGATACGGTCCAACGACCTGATTTTCCACCAGATTTTTCCAGCAGGCGAATGTCTTCGAGCACCATGCCGCGATCCACTGCTTTGCACATGTCATAAATGGTGAGCAGGCCGACCGAGGCAGCCGTGAGTGCTTCCATTTCTACGCCCGTGCGGCCAACCGTTTCGGCGGTGACCTCAATGGTAATGCGGCTGGCGGCGGCATCCAGCGTAAAGCTCACATCCACGCGGGTGAGCGCAATCGGATGGCACAGCGGGATCAACTCCGGCGTGCGTTTGCTGCCCTGAATGGCGGCAATGCGCGCAATGCCAAGCACATCCCCTTTTTTGGCGGAACCCTGCGCGATCATTGAAAGCGTGGCCGGTGCCATGCGGATACTGCCGCTGACCTGGGCGCGGCGTTGGGTTTCTGGTTTGTGGCTCACATCCACCATGTGTGCCTGGCCTGCGGCATCAAAATGGGTGAGGGTGTCTGTGGGTAAATTCGTGGGCGAATCGATCGGTGAATGCATGAAATACCTTGTCGCAATCTCTCGTTGCAGAGCCGCTATCATAGCGGTATGAAACTACATTTGCTGCCTCTTTGCCTCGCCTTGGCTTGCGTCATGCCCCTACCTTTGCTGGCTGATGATTTGCCTGACCTGGGGGACATCGCGCAGGCGGATATGTCCCCCGCGATGGAACGGCGCATTGGCGAGCAGGTGTTGAACGAACTTCGGCACGATCCATCATGGCTGGGTGACGCCGAGGTTAATGCATACCTTAACCGCCTGGGCAACAGATTAGCAGGACACGCTGAAGGAGGGCGGCTAACCATTGAGTTATTCGCCTTGCGCGATGCCACATTAAATGCGTTTGCCGTTCCTGGCGGCGTGATTGGTGTGCATACCGGATTGATTCTGGCGGCGGAATCCGAATCTGAATTGGCTTCGGTTATTGCGCATGAAATCTCTCACCTCACGCAGCACCATCAGGCGCGGATGATGAATAAGGCCGGACAGGGACAGGTTGCCAGTATCGCGGCGCTGGTCATTGCCGTGCTCGCGGCGCACAGCAATCCTGACCTGGCGATGGGGGCTGCAACAGCGGGGCAGGCAGCAAGCATCCAGAACCAGCTTAACTACTCACGTGATTTCGAACGCGAGGCGGATCGCATCGGGCTGGAGTTACTGGAACGATCGGGGTATGACATTCGCAGCATGGAAAGCTTTTTCCTGCGACTGCAAAAGTATGGTCGACTGTATGACAACAATACGCCGGGTTACTTGCGCACCCACCCTCTAACCACCGAGCGGCTGGCCGATATCGGCAATCGGGTACAGGGCCGACCCTATAAACAAGTTGCCGATTCGTTGGAGTTTCAGCTTATCCGCGCCAAACTGCGTGCCGCCGAAGGCAGCGCGCAGGATGCCGTTACCTACTTTTCCAGCCAACTCAAAAACCGTACCTTTTCTGGCGATGAAGCCGCAGTGCACTATGGGTTGAGCCAAAGTTATGCTCGCGCCGGCAATCTTGCCACCGCCGAGAAGTCACTCGAGGCAGCGGGCCGATTTAAAGTTGAATCGCCCCTGTTTTTAACTCTGGCTGCGGATCTGCGGTTAAAGCAAAATGATGCCTCTGGTGCGACAAAAATTTTGCGCGCAGCCTACAGCCGCTATCCGCAGGAACGCGCCGTGGTGTATGCGCTCATTGAGACATTGCTCACCGTGCGTCAGCCGCAAGAAGCGTTAAAAGTGGCCACCGATGATTTGCTGGGGCACGCCACGGATGCAACGGTGCAT
>SCUZ01000059.1 GCA_004322535.1 Rugosibacter sp. | reverse complement strand
CCTCCATGAAAGGGACATCAGATGAGACTGACAACCAAAGGACGTTTTGCCGTTACCGCAATGATCGATCTGGCCATGCGCCAGCACGAGGGTCCGGTGACGCTGGCGGGCATCAGCGAGCGGCAGCGCATTTCTTTGTCGTACCTTGAACAGTTGTTCGGCAAGTTGCGTCGCTCTCAATTGGTGTCTAGCGTGCGTGGTCCTGGCGGTGGTTATCGGTTGACTAAAGCGCTTGGCGATATTTCCGTGGCAGAAATCATTCATGCGGTCGATGAGTCTCTGGATGCCACGCAGTGCGGTGGCAAGCGCGATTGCTCTGAAGACCGGCGTGTTTGCATGACGCACGATTTATGGACAAGTCTGAATAAAAAAATGTTCGACTATCTTGATTCGGTGAATCTGGCTGAGCTTGTCGCTCAGCAGCATGCCACCGCTGCTGTGTTGCATGACGAGCGGGTGGTGCAGCTTAAGCCAAGTGCAACACAGAGTACAAAAAAGGAACCAACGCAAGGCGCTGTTGCCGGCGTATAGGCCATGTTCGCACCTGTCTATTTTGACCACAACGCCACCACCCCGCTGGATTCACGGGTGCTGGAAGCCATGCTGCCGTATTTGACGCAGCAGTATGGCAATGCCTCCAGCCGCCATGAATACGGCCGTGCGGCGCGGCGGGCGATAGACGAGGCAAGGCAGCGTGTAGCGTATGCCGTCGGAGCGCATCCGACAGAAGTGGTGTTTACCAGTGGTGGCTCGGAAGCCAATAACTTGTTTATCAAAGGTGCGGCGGCTTTGTTGCCCAGGGGTACCGTGGCGATCTCTGCCATTGAGCACCCCTGCATGCGTGAGCCGGCGCGGCAACTGGTGCGTACTGGCTGGCGCTTGCGCGAGATCGCGGCAGATGCCGAATGCCGTGTCACCAGCGCCGATTTTTCGGCAGCGTTGGCCGAAAAGCCGGTGATCGTTTCGGTGATGCTCGCAAACAATGAAACCGGCGCGATACAGAATGTAGTTCAAATGGCAGCTCAACTGGCGGCGCAGACCAAATCGACAGGTGCCTTGTTCCACACCGATGCCGTGCAGGCTTTTGGCCGCGTTCCGGTGGATTTTCGTGCCCTCAATATGGCTGGTGTGCATGCAATGACAGTGTCCGCACACAAGATTGGCGGGCCGAAAGGTGCCGGCGCTCTGGTTCTGGATAAACGGCTTGAATTGCAGCCGCTCATTGCGGGCGGTGGGCATGAGCACGGCTTGCGTTCTGGCACCGAGAATGTGGCAGCGATTGCTGGTTTTGGTTTGGCGGCGGAACTGGCCGTTGCCAATCAGCAAATCCAAGCTACCACGTTGCGCGCCTTGCGTGCAGAGTTAGAGGTAGGTTTGGCCACCTTGGGCGCGCATATTTTTTCTGCACAAGCAGAGCGCCTGCCAAACACCAGTTATTTTTCCTTTGCGGACATGGATGGTGAAACCTTGGTGGGCCGGCTTGATCGCGCAGGTTTTGCCGTGGCGGCAGGAGCGGCTTGTTCCAGTGCCAACCCGGCGCCATCGCACGTACTGCTGGCCATGGGCGTCCCGTCTGCCTTGGCGCGAGGAGCGGTGCGCGTGAGTCTGGGCGCAGGGACAACTCAACAACAAATACAGGATTTTCTCGGCGCGCTTAAGATCACGCTGGGGCAACTTAAGGCATTGGTCGCAGAAGCGTGACCACTGTGACTACTCGCTGAAATGGAGAAGCTGAAAATGAAACTACCGATTTATCTTGATTATTCTGCGACCACGCCTGTTGATCCGCGTGTGGCGGCAAAAATGATTCCCTGGCTGACGGAGCACTTTGGCAATCCAGCCTCGCGTTCCCACGCGTATGGCTGGGAAGCAGAAAAAGCTGTGGAAGATGCGCGTGAAGAAGTCGCCAAGCTGGTCGGCGCGGATGCCAAGGATATTATCTGGACGTCCGGTGCAACGGAGTCCAACAACCTGGCCATCAAAGGCGCTGCGCATTTTTATGCCGACACCAAGGGTAAGCATATTGTCACGGTGACAACAGAACACAAGGCAGTGTTGGATACTGTTAAAGAGCTTGAGCGTCAGGGGTTTGAAGCGACTTATCTGGTGCCGCAAGAAAATGGCCTGGTGTCCCTCGCGCAATTTGCCGCAGCGCTGCGCCCGGATACGGTGCTGGCTTCTGTGATGATGGTGAACAATGAGATTGGCGTGATACAGCCAATGGCTGAATTGGGTGAAATTTGCCGCGAGAAGGGTGTTATTTTTCATGTCGATGCGGCACAGGCAACCGGCAAAATGCCGATTGACTTGACCACGCTGAAAGTTGATTTGATGTCATTCAGCGCGCATAAAACCTACGGTCCGAAAGGTGTCGGTGCGTTGTATGTGCGTCGCAAACCGCGCATCCGGTTAGAAGCACAAATGCATGGCGGCGGGCATGAGCGCGGTTTGCGTTCGGGCACATTGGCCACCCATCAGATCGTCGGCATGGGCGAAGCGTTTCGCCTCGCGCGGCTTGAGATGGCAACGGAAAACGAACGGATTCGCATGTTGCGTGATCGCTTGATGAACGGGTTGATGGATATCGAAGAAATTTATGTCAATGGCGATTTGGCCCAGCGTGTGCCACACAATCTCAATTTGAGTTTCAACTATGTCGAGGGCGAGTCGCTCATCATGGCGATTAAGGATATTGCCGTCTCTAGTGGTTCTGCCTGCACCTCGGCCAGCCTTGAGCCTTCATATGTGCTGCGTGCGTTGGGGCGCTCAGATGAGCTGGCACACAGCTCGATTCGTTTCACGCTAGGTCGATTTACGACGGAACAAGATGTCGATTTCACGGTCAAATTATTGCATGAGAAAATTGGCAAGTTGCGCGAGTTGTCCCCTTTGTGGGATATGTTCAAAGAAGGAATTGACCTCAACACCGTGCAGTGGGCTGCACATTAATATACGGGAGAATCACCATGGCATATAGCGAAAAAGTACTGGATCACTACGAAAACCCACGCAATGTCGGGTCTTTTGACAAGGACGACGAAGGTGTGGCTACCGGCATGGTGGGTGCTCCTGCTTGTGGCGATGTGATGAAGCTGCAAATCAAGGTAGGCAAGGATGGCATTATCGAAGATGCCAAATTCAAAACCTACGGCTGTGGTTCGGCTATTGCCTCGTCCTCTTTAGTGACTGAATGGATCAAGGGCAAATCGCTGGATCAGGCGCTGGAAATCAAGAACACGCACATTGCCGAAGAGCTGGCTTTGCCGCCAGTAAAAATTCATTGTTCAATTCTTGCAGAAGATGCGATCAAGGCGGCAGTTGCCGATTACAAGCAAAAGCGGGGCAATTGATCATGCCAGTTACTTTGTCCGAGCCAGCAGCACAGCATGTGGCGGGGTTCCTTGCCAAGCGTGGCAAGGGTGTCGGCATTCGCCTTGGCGTTAAGACTTCCGGCTGTTCGGGCTTGGCGTACAAGCTTGAGTTTGCAGATGATGCGCTGCCTGAAGATCTGGTGTTTGAAAGCCACGGCGTCAAGGTGCTGATCGACCCTAAAAGTTTGCCATATCTTGAAGGCACGGAATTGGACTATACGAAAGAAGGTTTGAATGAGGGCTTTAAGTTCAATAACCCCAATGTCAAGGGCGAGTGCGGTTGCGGCGAATCATTTACAACAACGACATAGCGTCGACATGAGTCGCGGACTATGAGCTTTTGATGAGCGTGCAATGAGCTTTGAAAATTCCGTGCCGGGATCCAAGTTTTCGGCAGACCACTTTGCGTTGCTGGATTTGCCGCGTCAGCAAGGGCTGGATAGTGCCGAGCTTGATCGGCGGTTTCGCCGTGTGCAAGCCCTGGTGCATCCAGACCGATATGTGCAAGCGGGTGACGCACAACAGCGCTTGGCCATGCAATGGGCAACCCGCGTGAATGAGGCGTATCAAGTACTCAAGCCACCTGGGCAGCGGGCACTGTATTTACTTACCTTGCTGGGTTTTGATCCACAGGTGGAAAGCAATACGGCAATGCCAGTTGCATTTTTGATGCAGCAAATGGAATTTCGTGAAGAAGTCATGGCAGCACGTGCAGCGAGTGATGAAGTCTTTCTGGAGGCTGCACACGCGACGTTGCATCGCGATATTACTGAGGCACATCAGCAGTTGATTACACTTATTGATCATCAGCATGATTACAAGACAGCTGCTGAACTTGTGCGCAAACTCATGTTTCAGGAAAAGCTATTACACGAAATTAACGACGCGCTCGAAGCCGTCACCTCTTAAAAAATACTATGGCTCTTTTGCAAATTGCTGAACCGGATGAATCGGTTGCGCCTCACCAGCATCGCCTGGCGATTGGCATTGATCTTGGCACAACCAACTCGCTGGTGGCGACCGTGCGAAGTGGCATGAGTGTGGTGTTGAGCGATGAAAAGGGTCATCCATTGTTACCCTCGGTGGTTCGTTATTCTGCCGATGGCAAGGCTGATGTAGGTTATGCGGCAGAATTCTGGAAGTCGCTTGATCCTAAGAATACGATCGTGTCCGTCAAACGATTCATGGGACGGGGACATGCGGATATTGCGCATGGCGAAACCCTGCCCTATGATTTTGTTGACGCCCAGGGCATGGTCAAAATCAGGACAGTAGCCGGTATTAAAAGTCCAGTAGAGATTTCGGCAGAGATTCTCAAGATCTTGCGTTTGCGTGGGGAAGCCGCGCTGGGTGGCGAGATCACCGGAGCGGTGATTACCGTACCCGCGTACTTTGATGATGCGCAACGCCAGGCGACTAAAGATGCCGCACAGTTAGCTGGTTTGAATGTATTGCGCTTGTTGAATGAGCCAACGGCTGCGGCCATTGCCTATGGTCTGGACAATGCGGCCGAAGGAATCTACGCCATTTTTGATCTGGGCGGTGGCACGTTCGATATTTCCGTTTTACGTCTTGCCAAAGGTATTTTTGAGGTGCTCGCTACTGGTGGAGATTCCGCACTGGGCGGGGATGACTTTGATCATCGCGTGTTTTGCTGGATTATCGAGCAAGCCGGGCTTAAGCCCTTAACATTGCACGACACTCGCTTGTTACAAGGGCATGCACGCGAAGCCAAGGAATACCTCTCGCAACATGGCGAAGCGCCGATTACCGTTAAGCTCAGCAGTGGTGAATATGTTGATTTGGTGCTCACTACGGATATATTTACCGAGATCACGCGCACGCTAGTGCAAAAAACATTATCCGCTACCAAAAAAGCGCTGCGCGATGCGGGCCTGACGGTCGCTGAAGTGCGTGGCGTGGTGATGGTGGGTGGCTCAACCCGCATGCCGCAAATTCAGCGTGCCGTCGGCGAGCTTTTCAAGCAGGAACCGCTTAATAATCTTGATCCGGATAAAGTGGTTGCTCTGGGTGCTGCCATGCAGGCTAATCTGCTGGCGGGTAATCGGGCAGCGGGCGACGACTGGTTATTGCTGGATGTGATTCCTTTGTCCTTGGGCTTGGAAACCATGGGCGGCCTGGTTGAGAAAGTCATCCCGCGCAATTCGACGATACCTGTTGCGCGCGCTCAGGAGTTCACGACGTTTAAAGATGGCCAAACCGCGATGTCCGTCCATGTGGTGCAAGGCGAGCGCGATCTGGTTTCAGTGTGCCGCAGTTTGGCGCGTTTTGAGCTGCGCGGTATTCCGCCCATGGTGGCGGGCGCTGCGCGCATACGTGTGACTTTCCAGGTGGATGCTGACGGGCTGCTTTCGGTTTCTGCGCGTGAGCAGACAACGGGTCATGAGGCACGTATTGAAGTCAAGCCTTCATATGGCCTGACGGATAACGAGATTTCAGAGATGCTTAAAGACGGCTTCTCTCACGCGCGTGAAGATGCCTCTCTGCGGGCGTTGCGCGAGCTCCAGGTTGAAGCGCGGCGCTTGTTGGAAGCAATTCATTCTGCATTAATTGGCAGCGCCGAGATTCTTTCACCGGGGGAACGCGCACGTATTGATGCAGCGATGCTGCATTTGCAAAATGTGGTGGATAGCGACGATCGCCCTGTGATTGATGCGGCCATGAATGCATTGAGCGATGCGACTAATGCATTTGCCGCGCGGCGCATGGATCAAAGCGTGCAGCAAGCCTTCACCGGAAAAAACATTGACCAGGTAACGTTATGACGCAAATTATTGTTTTACCCCATCCTGAATTGTGTCCTGATGGCGCAGTGATCGAAGCTTCTGTTGGTGCGTCGGTGTGCGATGCCTTGCTCGAAAATGACATCGAAATTGAGCACGCCTGTGAAAAATCCTGCGCTTGTACCACGTGCCATGTGATCGTGCGTGAGGGCTTTTCATCGCTGGAAACTGCGGAAGAGTTAGAAGAAGACATGCTCGATAAAGCCTGGGGGCTGGAGCCGAATTCGCGCTTGTCTTGCCAGGCAATTGTGGGGGCGACGCCTCTGGTTATTGAAATACCCAAATACACCATCAACATGGTCAAGGAGGTCAAGCGATGAAATGGACAGATAGCCTGGATGTTGCGCTGGCGCTGATTGATCGCCATCCTGATGTTGATCCCACGCGCATTAACTTTGTTGACTTGATGAACTGGGTTTTGGGTTTGCCGGGTTTTGAGGAGGATGCAACGCATTGTGGCGAAAAAAAGCTGGAAGCTATCCAGCAAGCGTGGATGGATGAGGCTGAATAAGGCGGGCTGAACGTTTCATGTTGATAGACACTCATTGCCATCTTGACGCAGCAGAATTTGATGCAGATCGCGAGGAGGTTGCTCAGGCGGCAAGGCAATCAAACGTGTCAGTCATTGTTGTGCCGGCCGTCGAGCGAGCGAACTTTGGTGCAGTGGCCTCGGTTTGTCGAGAGTATCCAGGGTGTGTGGCGGCATTCGGCATTCATCCGATGGTTGTTGCCCGGGCGCGCGAAGAAGATATTCAAGCGTTGCGTGAAACCATTGCCCGGGAGCAACCGATTGCGGTGGGCGAGATTGGGTTGGATCGTTTTGTTGCGGAACGCGATGACGCACAACAGCTTTATTATTTCGTCGAACAACTCAAAATTGCGCAGACAGCCGATTTGCCCGTTTTATTGCATGTGCGTCGTGCCATTGACCAGGTATTGCAGCAGCTGCGGCGTATCGGTGTACGCGGTGGCATAGCGCATGCCTTCAACGGCAGCCGGCAGCAGGCCGAGGAGTTCATCAGGCTGGGCTTCAAGCTGGGCTTTGGCGGGGCGATGACTTTCCCGCGGGCTCATCGCATCCGCAAACTGGCGGCGACTCTTCCATTAGAATCCATTGTGCTGGAAACCGATGCGCCGGATATTCCACCGGAATGGAAAGTCGGCGCTCGCAACACGCCGGATCAATTGCCGCGCATTGCCCAAACACTGGCTTTGCTGCGCGGTGTTGCCCTTGAAGTGATTGCTGAAACGACAACAGCTAATGCGATCACTGTTTTGCCCCGGCTTGCCCGGCTGATTTGACGTTTACCCCGTAACCCCAACCAGGAGATCATCATGAGTACTGTAAATTTTCACGGCAACCCCGTTCGTCTTAATGGCACGCTACCCAAAGTAGGCGCCAAATCACCCGACTTCCAATTGACCAGCGGCGCTCTTGCCGATGTGTCACTGAAAGATTTTTCCGGTAAGCGCAAAGTGCTGAACATCGTGCCTAGCCTTGATACACCAACCTGTGCAACATCTACGCGCAAGTTCAACGAGCTGGCTGCCAAAATGCCGAATACGGCGATTCTGGCCGTGTCAGCCGATCTGCCGTTTGCTGCCAAGCGTTTTTGCGATATGGAAGGGATCACGAATGTTGCGCATTTATCCACCTTCCGTCATCCTGAGTTTCTGTCCGCCTGGGGCGTTGGTCTTGCCGAAGGCCCCTTGGCGGGTTTGACGACGCGTGCCATCGTGGTTATTGATGCCAATGATCAGGTCATTCATAGTGAACTAGTAGCTGAAATTGGTGACGAACCTAACTACGATGCGGTATTGAAAGCACTCGCTTAGATACTGTTGCGCTGGCAACAAAGTGGGGCTGAAAAATCACCGGACGCTACAGGCTTTATGCTCTGTAGCGTCCGGTGATTTTTGTTGATCAACGGCAGTAACCCGGATGGTTTCCAATGCAGGCAAGCGATGGGCTAAAATCTATGGTTCGTTCACCCACCGAGCGAATCATAGATTTTTACCCAGCCAAGGAGATTGACTTGAAAATTCTCGTCCCGGTCAAACGTGTGATTGACTACAACATTAAAGTCCGCGTCAAGGCGGACAACACCGGCGTTGATCTGGCGAATGTCAAGATGGCCATGAATCCTTTTGATGAAATTGCCATTGAAGAGGCGTTACGCCTGAAAGAGGCTGGCGTCGCTAGCGAAGTGGTTGCCATTTCCTGTGGTGTAACAGCGTGCCAGGAAACCTTGCGCACGGCGATGGCCTTGGGTGCTGATCGGGGCATTCTGGTTGAAACCGATGTTGAATTGCAACCACTGGCAGTTGCCAAGTTACTCAAGGCGATCGCGCTTAACGAATCCCCGCAGCTGATTATTCTGGGTAAACAAGCCATTGACGATGATGCCAACCAAACCGGCCAGATGCTGGCAGCATTAATGGGTTGGTCGCAAGCAACGTTCGCCTCAAAAGTGGTGGTGGATGCGTCTGCGGGTTCTGTGACCGTGACACGTGAAGTGGATGGTGGATCAGAAACGCTGACGCTGACTTTACCCGCCATTGTGACGACCGATTTGCGGCTGAACGAACCGCGTTACGCCACCTTGCCCAACATCATGAAGGCGAAGAAAAAGCCGCTGGATGTTATCAAGCCCGAAATATTGGGGATTGATGTCATCCCCCGGCTCACGACACTTAAAGTGACGGATCCGGCGCCACGATCAGCGGGTGTGAAGGTGGCGAATGTTGCTGAACTGATACACAAACTCAAAAATGAAGCCAAGGTGATCGCATGAGTATCCTCGTTATTGCTGAGCACGACAATCTGACGCTCAAAGTCGCAACACGCAACGCAATTGCAGCTGCCGCCAAGATCAACATCACGTTAGCCACAGAAATTCATGTTCTGGTAGCGGGGGTGGCGTGTGGCGATGTCGCGCAACAGGCGGCCGCCGTGGCGGGTGTTGCTAAAGTTATCGTGGCGGATGCCGCTCACTATGGCGATCAGACGGCTGAAAATCTGGCAGCGCTGATTGTTGCGCAAGCCGGTGGCCATACCCATATTCTGGCCGCTGCCACGAGCAACGGTAAAAACATCTTGCCGCGTGTTGCTGCCTTGCTGGATGTGGCACAGATTTCAGACATTATTGCGGTGCTTGATGTCGACACATTCGTGCGTCCGATTTATGCAGGCAACGCGCTAGCCACGGTGAAAAGCGCTGACTCGGTAAAGGTGATTACCGTGCGCACGACTGGGTTCGATGCGGTAGAGGCAAGCGGTGGAAGTGCCATCATTGAAAACATTCAGGCCAGCCCTGATCTTGGCCAGGCCAAACTGGTTAGCCGTGAGTTAACCAAATCGGCGCGGCCGGAACTTGCCGCAGCGAAGATTATTGTCTCCGGTGGCCGCGGCATGGGTAGTGGTGAAAACTATCACAAGGTGTTAGAGCCCTTGGCTGACAAACTCGGTGCGGCGATGGGTGCTTCGCGCGCGGCAGTGGATGCCGGTTTTGTATCGAACGATTATCAGGTGGGGCAAACCGGCAAAATCGTTGCGCCACAACTGTACATCGCGATCGGCATATCGGGCGCGATTCAGCATCTGGCCGGCATGAAAGATTCCAAAGTCATTGTGGCGATTAACAAAGACCCGGATGCACCAATTTTTCAAGTGGCCGATTATGGCTTGGTGGCAGATCTCTTTCAGGCGGTACCAGAACTGGTTGCCGCCCTGTAATTCATTGTCATTTTGTGTTCCCCTTGCTGAGGTTTTGCCGACATGAGCGACTATAACGCCCCTTTAAAAGACATGCAGTTCGTGTTGACCGAATTAGTTGGCTTGGCACAGGTCAGTGCTTTGCCGGGGTATGCCGAAGCAACACCCGATGTGATCGAAGCCATTCTGGAAGAATCCGGAAAATTTACTCGGGATGTTCTGGCGCCGCTTAATTTCTCCGGTGATCAAGAGGGGGCGCAGTGGGCTGATAAAGCAGTCACCATGCCAAAAGGGTTTAAAGAGGCTTACGCCCAGTTTGTCGAGAACGGATGGAATGCACTGTCTGGCAATCCGGAATTTGGCGGTCAGGGCTTGCCTAAAGTGGTTTCTGCTGTGGTACAGGAGATGTGGCAGTCGGCCAATATGTCGTTTTCATTGTGCCCGATGCTGACCATGGGCGGCATAGAAGCGCTTGAGCTGTATGGTAGCGAAGAACAAAAAACGACCTATCTGCATCACATGGTTTCCGGCCGATGGACGGGTACCATGAATCTGACGGAGTCGCAAGCAGGGTCTGATCTGGCGGCAGTGCGTACGCGCGCGGTGCCCCAGGGGAACGGAACCTACAAGTTGTTCGGGCAGAAGATATTTATCACCTATGGCGATCACGATATGGCCGAGAACACGATACATCTCGTGCTCGCCCGTACGCCCGATGCGCCTGCAGGAGTCAAAGGTATCTCGCTGTTTGTGGTGCCTAAATTTTTGGTGAATGCGGATGGCACGCCAGGCGTGCGCAACGATGTCTATAGTGTGTCGATAGAGCATAAGCTCGGCATTCACGCCAGCCCAACCTGTGTGATGGCCTATGGCGATAATGGTGGTGCGGTTGGCACCTTAGTCGGCAAAGAAAACGATGGCCTCAAGTACATGTTCGTGATGATGAATGCGGCGCGCTATGCTGTTGGGCTAGAGGGCCTGGCGCTCGGTGAGCGTGCGTATCAGCAGGCACTTGGCTTTGCCCGTGAGCGAGTGCAGAGCCGCGCCATTGAAGGTTCGGCGGGTAGTGTGCCGATTATTCGTCACCCGGATATCCGTCGCATGCTGTTACTCATGCGCTCGCAAAATGAAGCCATGCGTGCGGTGGCGTATGTGGTGGCTTCAGCCCTGGATTCAGCCCTGCGGCATCCGGATGCAGATGAGCGCATTCGCCAACAGGCGTTTGTTGATTTAATGATCCCCGTGGTGAAAGCCTGGTTGACCGAGACGGGTAACGAGGTGACGTCACTCGGTGTGCAAATTCATGGCGGTATGGGATTTATTGAAGAGACGGGTGCCGCACAGTACTTTCGCGATGCGCGCATCACCACGATCTATGAAGGCACGACGGGCATTCAGGCGCTGGATCTCATCGGCCGCAAAGTCGCGCGCGACGGTGGTGACGCGCTGAATGCCTTGCTCGGCCAGATGAAAGAAACGCAGGCGAGCGTGGCCAAGCAATCGGGTGTTAGCTTCAAGGCACTGGCAGCAGCACTGCATGAGAGCATTGAGGCGGTGACCATTGCAGGCGACTACATCGTTGCTAATTACGGCAAGGATGTCCGCAATGTTGCTGTGGGCGCAGTACCTTTCCTGCGATTGCTTGGGATTGTGTCCGGCGGCTGGATGATGGCGCGCGCTGCACTTGCGGCGCAAGCAAAAATTGGCGCAGGTGATACCGATCCTTTTTATCCTGCCAAAATCAACACCGCCCACTTTTACGCCGATCACGTGATGGCGGCAGCCAGTGGCCTGGCCAAAGAAGTTGTGCAAGGCGGCGCTAGCGCATTAGCGCTGGATGATGCTCGCTTTTAATTCGATATTGAAAAGTCGGTGCTGGTGATACGCCGCGAAGCAAGTCCTCTTGGGGATGGTGCTGATCATTCCAGTTGGACCATAGGTTTGTAGTGAGACTCAGCGGTTTGACGGGCATCGTCAACTTGCTCCTTTGCTGTGCGTTAAGTCCAGTGCGGGACACTAATCGCTTGTAGTTGTTGTCTTTTCAGACTAATACACGAGGAGAGAGTCAATGAACAAATTAGTTACGCTGTTAGTTGGCCTTGGTATGGCTGCGTTTAATGTATTTGCTGCGGTTAATGTCAATACCGCAACCCAGGAGCAACTCGAGTCACTCAATGGCATTGGCCCAGCTAAAGCCAAGGCCATCATTGATTATCGTCTGAAGAACGGTAGCTTCAAGACGCTTGAAGAGATTGATAATGTGCCGGGCGTGGGTGCCGGTATCATGGGCAAGATCAAAAATGACGTGACGCTCACTGGCGCAACCACGGTAAAGGCGAACACGAGTAGCAAGAAGGCCGTGCCAGCTAAATCCGCTGCCGCTACTGTGCCTGCCACCCCCGTGACAAAAGCTGCGTCGGCTAAAGCAGCAACCCCAGCAATTCCTGCAGCCAAGGCTGAAGCGCCAGTAGATGCCAAGGCAGAAAAGAAAGCTGCTGCCAAAGCGGATAAAGAGGCGAAGAAGGCCAATCGGGAAGCTAGGAAAGCTGAGAAAGCCGCACTGAAAAGCGAAAAAAATGGTGATGCTAAAGCGAGTACTGCGAGTGCCACGGCTGCCAAACCGGCAGAGAAGAAATAGTCGTTCTTTTGCATTTTTCGCAGCCATAAAAAACCCCCGCTTCCGCGGGGGTTTTTTATGGGTAGGTTTTATGGAGTAAATCGGCACGGCTACATCTGCTGGTAAATCGGCCCTTCGCCACCCTGCGGGGCAACCCAGTTGATGTTCTGCGTTGGGTCTTTGATGTCGCAGGTTTTGCAATGCACGCAGTTTTGCGCGTTGATCTGCAACTGCGGATTAGCTCCACTGGCATCGCGCACAATCTCATACACCCCGGCCGGGCAATAGCGCTGCTCGGGCGCATCGTAAAGCGCCAAGTTGATTTCAATCGGCACCCCCGCATTCTTTAATTGCAAATGGCAAGGCTGGTCTTCTTCGTGGTTGGTATTGGAGAGAAAAACCGACGAGAGTCGGTCGAACGTCAGCACGCCATCGGGCTTGGGATAATCGATTGGCGTGCAGTCAGCGGCCAGTTTGAGCTTGGTGTGGTCAGCCGTGTTGTGCAGCGTCCACGGGGCTTTGCCGCGCAGCAATACTTGATCGATGCCGAACATTAGCGAGCCGGTGACAAGCCCCTTGGCCATCCACGGTTTGAAGTTGCGCGCCGTGTGCAGTTCGTCATACAACCAGGAGGCGCGCAAGGCCTCAGGGTAGGCAGTGAGGTTATCGTGCGCGCGGTTAGCGGCAAGTGCGGCTGCTGCGGCTTCGGCGGCCAGCATGCCGCTCTTGATTGCGGCATGGCTGCCCTTGATGCGCGAGGCAACCAATAGACCAGCATCGTCGCCGATCAGTGCGCCACCGGGAAAGTCCAGTCGTGGCATGGATTGCAGGCCACCTGCCGCCAGCGCACGCGCGCCATACGCAATGCGTTTGCCGCCTTCTAGCATGGCAGCAATATGCGGGTGGATTTTCATGCGCTGCATTTCTTCAAAGGGCGAAAGATGCGGATTGCTGTAACCCAAGCCGACAACAAGACCGATAGCAACTTGATTTTCTGCCAGATGATAAATAAAACCGCCACCGTAGGTGTCTCTGGTGAGCGGCCACCCAGCGGTGTGCATGACCAGGCCTTTTTCGTGCTGGCTGGCTGGTACTTCCCACAACTCCTTAATGCCGAGTGCGTAAGTTTGCGGGTCGGATCTTTCGCGCAAGTTGAACTTGGCCTCAATTTCTTTACCCAGATGCCCACGACAACCTTCGGCGAAGAGCGTGTATTTAGCGTGCAGTTCCATACCTGGTTGGTAAGCTGTACCGTGCTCTCCCGTGTGTTTGACTCCCATATCGCCCGTCGCTACGCCGCGCACGGCACCCTTTTCGTCGTACAGCACTTCAGCACCGGCAAAGCCGGGAAAGAGATCAACGCCCAAGGCTTCCGCCTGCGTGGCCAGCCAGCGACACACCATCCCCAGGCTAATGATGTAGTTGTCATGATTCTGAAAGCAGGCCGGCAGCAGAAAATTGGGCACATCAACGCTGCCCTTGGACGTGAGAAAGGTAAACCGATCACGGCTGACGGGGGTGTCTAGCGGCGCATCTTTTTCTTGCCAGTCGGGTATCAGTTCAAAGAGCGCGCGCGGATCCATCACTGCGCCCGAGAGAATATGCGCACCGATTTCAGCGCCTTTCTCAATCAGGCACACGCTGATCTCGGGGTTAATCTGTTTCAGTCGTATCGCTGCCGAGAGCCCTGCGGGGCCGCCCCCCACGATCAATACGTCAAATTCCATGGCTTCGCGCTGCATGTGATTCCTTTCAATACGAGGAAAGCTTAATCGGCCGATTATAATCAGCCCTTAACTTAACCTGCTGAATGCGTGTCATGAGTTCTGCTGCAATGCCTGGTCGTAAGCTGGTCTATCGCCATGAAATGCCACTGCGCTGGGGCGATCAGGACGCGATGAATCACATCAACAACACGCTGTACTTTCGCTATATGGAACAAGCGCGGGTCGAGTGGCTGGATTCTCTTTGTCCTGAAGAGCGGCGAGAAAAAAATCAGGGTGCTGTTCTGGTCAATGCCGGCTGCACCTTTTTGATTCCGCTGACATATCCGGGAAAAGTGTCGTGCGATATTTTCATCGGCCAGCCAGGGCGCAGCAGTTTGCCGACTTTTTATGAGTTGCGTCGGCTGGATGATCATCGTCTGTATGCTGAAGGCGCAGCCAAGCTGGTGTGGATAGACAAGCTAAGCGGCAAGTCGATTCCGCTGCCGGATGCTCTGCGCCTGGCCTTTGCTGATGCAAAGAAAACGTGACAACCGCAGCCGCGCTGATATTATTAAATACGTGTGTTGATTCATCAATTTCGTAAGGGATGTTCATGAATAAGATTTTTCCTTCCGCCATCGAAGCGCTCAAGGGCATCGTCAAGGACAACCAGCTACTGGCTGTCGGCGGGTTTGGTTTGTGCGGCATTCCCGAAGCGCTGATTGATGCCTTGCTGGCAAGCGGCGTCAAAGGGCTGACGGTGATTTCAAATAATGCGGGCGTCGATGGATTTGGCTTGGGCAAACTGCTCGAATCGCGACAGGTCAAGAAAATGATTGCCAGCTACGTCGGCGAGAACAAGGAATTTGAGCGCCAGTATTTATCCGGCGAGCTTGAAGTGGAACTCACGCCGCAAGGCACGCTGGCTGAAAAATTACGCGCCGGCGGGGCAGGCATTCCGGCCTTTTTCACCAAGACGGGCGTGGGTACACTCGTGGCTGAAGGCAAGGAACTGCGCGACTTTGAAGGGAGTACCTATGTGCTGGAGCGCAGCCTCGTGCCTGAGGTCGCCCTGGTCAAAGCACACGTGGCGGATAAATCCGGCAATTTGCAGTTTCGTCTGACCGCGCGCAACTTCAATCCGGCCGTGGCAATGGCGGGCAAGGTATGCATAGTGGAAGTCGAGCATATCGTC
>SCUZ01000058.1 GCA_004322535.1 Rugosibacter sp. | reverse complement strand
GGCAAACCCTGCTCGGGCGCATTCATATTCCGGAAAATGAATGGACATGCGATGAAAACGGCATCGCCGCTGAAAAGCTGGCAACGTTTGTTTTTTTTCGCACGATAGAACAATGACGTCATTCACCCTGGGTAAAAATCTTCATATCCGGCGCATTGACGAACTCACGGCAGAAGAAGTTGCTGTTTGGGACCAATTGCTGCTGACTGATGATTTGCGGCGTGCCTTCATGAGCTACCGCTATGCGCGCGTCGTTGCTGAAACGGGGGGCGATGTGGTTGTCTTGGTACTCTATGACATCCACACCCCATGCGGATTCTTGCCATTGCAACGAATTGCTGGCCTGCGAGGGAAAGTGGGAATTTTTGAGCCCGTGGGCGATGTGATGACCGATTATTTTGGCTTGGTCGCAGCAGACGGTGTGCATATCACGATAGAAAAACTTTTGGCAGCAACGCACGGAAGAGTAAACGCGGTATTGTTTTCCCATCTGGATGAAACGCAGTCGCGGTTTGGCCTGGTCGGGGAGGAGCAGCGAACGGGGCTGCGCACATGGCTCGGCACATCGCTTGACAAACCCGCCAGCGATTACTGGGTGAATTTACGCAAGTCCGACAAAAAACTGGTCTACGACACCGAGCGTCGCGAAAAGAAGCTGATCAATGAAATCGGCCCCGTAACATTCGAATGGGTCTCGCAAAATCCAGCCAGCGATATGGCTTGGCTGATTGAATCAAAAAAAGCCCAATACACCCGCACAGGAAAAGGGCAAGCCCCGTTGTTTGATAGCCGGAAGGTGGCATTGCTCAATCGTCTTCTGCAGTCGCAGGAAGAAAACTGCCAGGGAGTTTTATCGACCCTGCGCTGTGGTAAAGAAATCATTGCCGTGCATTTCGGGCTGCGCTGTCACGACATGCTGCACGTCTGGTTTCCGGTGTACCAAACAAAATATGCCAGCTACTCGCCGGGGCGGATTTTGTTCAAGCATCTTTTTTCGGCAGCCGCTGCCGAGGGTATTCAGGTGCTTGATCGCGGTGAAGGCGATACCCAGGCCAAGCGCGACTTTGCGAACGAAACGCATACCTTTTTCCGTGGGTTATGGCATGTTACCGGATGGCGCGGTCTTCTGGCGCGTGGCGTACTAAGTGCCTCTTGGCGCATGATTTGATGGTGCAGCTAACCTGTTTATCGTCAACCGTCTCGGCCCCGGCAGATGATGCGTCAGGCAGCTCACCGCCGCCGCATGTTCTTGCGGATAAACGCTACCCATGGATCGACGTTCTGCGAGGTATCGCCATCTTGATGGTGATCGCAGTGCATGCGAGCCACGGGCTGAAGGGCAGCGATTCGCTACTCAGGACAATATTCGGCTTCGGTGGTTTTGGCGTGCAGTTATTTTTTGTCGCCTCCGCCATGACGCTGTGCATGTCGCTGGAGAACAACTACGGCAAACCTCGCTGGCTCATCAAATATGCAGCGCGACGATATTTTCGTATTGCCCCGATGTACTACGTTGGGATCGTGTTGTATTTCTTCTGGTCTTTTGCAAAAAACTATACCCAGAATGGATTGCTCGGCCCGCTGCCTCAATACACGGTGACGAACGTGCTGACCAATGTTATTTTCATTCACGGGTTTTTCCCTGCGGCGTACAACAACATCGTTCCCGGTGGCTGGTCGATCGGAACAGAGGTCGCGTTTTATGTGCTTTTCCCTTGCCTTTTTCTGCTATATCGAACAGTCAAGCGGCCGCTGTTGCTGAGCGTGTTTCTGCTCGCGGGCTGTTATTTGCTCATTTCTCTGGTGCAGTGGTGGCTCGGCCAAACGATAGCAGGGAGTGATTTTCTCTATTTCAATATCGCCAATCAGCTGCAAGTGTTCATTATTGGCATGCTCGGTTTCTATTACTTGCCTGTCATTTGCAGGCGACATCCTGTGTTTTTGTTCTTGGTGATTTTTCTCTTCGGTGTGCTTGGGTATGGCGTTTGGGAGCAACCAATTCACAACGCCCGCTTCCTTGCACTGGCGGCTTATGCGGGTGCGTTTGTCGGTCTTGCTGCGCTGGTGGCAAGAATGAAGCTCAAGGGTGCATGGCTGGGTGACATTGGCCGGCGGTCATTTTCCATGTATGTCGTGCACTTTCTGTTCATGAATGTGATTGATTACAGCTTCAATCACGGTAGCGGTTTATTGACGGAGTATCCCAACCTCAAAGCGTTGGTGCATTTTGGTGTTGCCGTGCTGGCCACGTACAGGATTGCAGGACTCACCAAACGCTGGATTGAAGACCCTTGCATTCGGCTTGGAGCCCGATTCATGAAGCTGCGGAGCGGCGCACAGTAACCATATCATGTCGTGCCGCCGTCCAGAATCAGATCAACCGCCACTGCTGGCGCCTGGGCCCACATGAACGATCCGAAAGCGGTGCTGTAGTCCCCGATGCCCGCTGCCTCGCCAGAGCATTGGCCGACACGGCCTTTATCGTCGGTAACTGATTCGATAGCAGAACACGCACGTGCCAGCATCTGTGGCTGGCACGCGGCTTCTGCAAAATATGCTTGTTTCCAGCGTGCCAGCGCATAGGCAATCAACGCCGTGACGGAGCTATCAGGCGGTGCAGCGGGTAAATCCAGTCGCCAGGGCCAATGGCCGTCTTCGCGCTGGCAGAGGGCGAGCTTTTCCAG
>SCUZ01000057.1 GCA_004322535.1 Rugosibacter sp. | reverse complement strand
CTTGTTCTTGAACCCGTTGCCGCACCTTTGGCGGCCTAAGGAGAACTCTCATGGATCTAAAAGGCAAAAAAATCATTGTGCATGACATGACCTTGCGTGATGGCATGCACCCCAAGCGTCATCAAATGACACTCGAGCAAATGCGTTCCATTGCGACGGCGCTGGATGAAGCGGGCGTCCCGCTGATTGAAGTGACTCATGGCGATGGCCTGGGTGGCTCTTCGGTGAACTACGGCTTTCCCATGCATACCGACGAAGAGTATCTCAGTGCGGTGATTCCGTTGATGAAAAAAGCCAAGATTTCGGCATTGCTGTTGCCGGGTATTGGTACAGTCGATCATCTGCGCATGGCGCACGATCTGGGCGTGAGTACCATTCGCGTTGCGACTCACTGTACCGAAGCGGATGTGTCCGAACAGCACATCATGCTGGCACGCAAGCTGGACATGGATACTGTCGGGTTTTTGATGATGGCGCACATGAACACGCCCGAAGGTTTGGTGACGCAAGCCAAGCTCATGGAAGGTTATGGCGCAAACTGTATCTACATCACTGATTCGGCAGGCTACATGCTGCCTGATGATGTCAAAGCCAGAATCTCTGCGGTGCGTGCTGCGCTCAAGCCTGAAACCGAACTGGGTTTTCACGGCCACCACAACATGGCGATGGGCATTGCCAATTCCATCGCAGCGATTGAATGCGGTGCGAATCGTATTGATGCAGCCAGTGCTGGCCTGGGTGCCGGGGCAGGCAATACACCGATGGAAGTGTTGATCGCCGTGTGCGACCGCATGGGCATTGAAACCGGCGTAGATGTCTGGAAAATTCAGGACGTGGCCGATGATTTGGTCGTGCCCATGATGGATTTCCCGATTCGTATTGACCGCGATGCGCTCACCTTGGGTTATGCCGGGGTGTATGGATCCTTCCTGCTGTTTGCCAAGCGTGCCGGTGCAAAATACGGCATCCCTTCGCGCGATCTGCTGGTTGAACTGGGTCGGCGCGGCATGGTCGGCGGGCAGGAAGACATGATCGAAGATACCGCCATGACCCTCGCCAAGCAGCGGGCACAAGCGACAGCCGATACACCCGCAGCCAAAGCCGCTTGAATACGGAGAAAATTGCATGAAACTGGATAAAGCCATCATTGCCAAGCTGGCAGAGCACCTTGAAAATTGCGAGCTGGAAGCACACGATACGCTGAAAATAACCGAGGAATACCCTGATATGGATTTCGAGGATGCGTACGCCATTCAAGAAGCCATCAAGCAAAGAAAAATTGCGCGGGGAAACAAAATCACCGGCTTTAAAGCGGGCCTGACATCGCATGCCAAAATGAAACAAATGGGTGTAACCGTGCCCGTGTTCGGCTTTATTACAGATTACGGCTGCATCATGGATGGTGGTGAAGTAAAAACTTCCGAATTGATCCATCCCAAGGTCGAGCCTGAAATTGCGTTCGTCACGAAAGCACCGTTGCGTGGCCCCGGCTGCAATATCGCCACAGTGCTGGCCGCAACGGATTTTGTTTTGCCCGGCATTGAAGTGATCGATTCGCGCTACCGCGATTTCAAGTTTGACCTGAAAAGCGTGATTGCAGACAACACGTCGGCGGCGCGTTATGTGGTCGGTGGCATGATCAAGCCGCCATCCGAAGTAGACATGCGCACCGTCGGCATCGTGCTGGAGAAAAATGGCGAACCCGTTGCCTTTGGTGCGGGCGCTGCAGTGCTTAACCATCCTGCGGTTGCCATTGCCATGCTGGCGAATCATCTGGGTGCGCGCGGCGAAGAAATTCCGGCCGGTTCGTTGATTCTTTCAGGTGGCATCACCGAGGCGGTAGCGGTCAAGGCAGGCGATGCAATTACGCTGCGCGTGCAAGGCATGGGCAGCGTTTCGTTGCGTTTCGTGTAAGGAGATTTCAAATGCCTATAGCACAAATCAACATCATGGAAGGGCGTGACGACGCAAAAAAAGAGCGTCTGATCGCCGAAGTAACCGATGCCATATGCCGCAGTCTGGAGGTCAAGCCTGAAGCGGTTCGGGTGCTGATTAATGAATTACCAAAAGCGCATTTTGGCATCGGCGGCGTTAGCGCTAAAAAACTGGGCAGATAAAAATATCCTGCAACTCAGGGAAGGCGTTCTTGTCCGCTCTTGCAGGATGATTCGTCATCCGTTCAGACGAGGGGACTCCCTATGCCTTCCCTGATTTCTTCGCCAATTATTTCATCACTTGTTGCTGCAAGTGACTCCCCGCTCCAAGGAAGCGTGGATGATCATGCCCGGCGATTTGTCGGTATTGATCGTGTATATGGCACGGGTGCCCTGGCTCGGGCTGCAGCCTCCCACGTGGTGGTGGTGGGCATAGGCGGTGTGGGGTCGTGGGCGGTTGAAGCGCTGGCCCGGTCAGGGGTGGGGCGCATCACGCTGATTGATCTTGATCACATCGCGGCGTCAAACATCAATCGTCAGGTTCATGCACTAGAAGCCACCTTGGGCGCTGCCAAGGTGCTGGCGATGGCGGCGCGCATTGAGGGCATCAACCCGGCCTGCCAAATGGTAACCATCGAAGAATTCATTGACGAGACGAACGTGGCTGCACTGATTCCAGCCTGTGATGCCGTTATTGATGCCATTGACAACGTGCGCGCCAAAGCCGCACTGATTGCGCATTGTCGCCAGCAAGGGCTGCGCATCCTGACCACGGGCGGCGCGGGCGGGCGGCTTGACCCCACACAAATACAGGTGGTTGATCTGTCGCGTACAACGCAGGATGCGTTGGCCTCGAAAGTGCGCGCCCGACTGCGTAAGTTGTATGGTTTTTCGCGTGACCCGAAAAAGAAGTTTGGTGTGGAATGTGTTTTTTCACCAGAACAAATTCGGCGCCCCACGGGCATGCTCATGGAAGGCGATGCCGAGAATGAAAACATGTGCATAACGAAGGAAGTGAGTGCTGACTTGGATGGCAGTGCCGGACTTGCCTGTGCGGGTTATGGGTCTTCTGTTGCAGTGACCGCAGGTTTTGGTTTCGCTGCGGCTGCGCGCGTGTTGGCCGGTATACTTCTCGCGCGATGAACTCAGATAACTCTTCCCTTCCTGTGCCTGGTGTCCCACGTGTCATCTCGCATGCCATCCTGGTGACTGGTGCAGCGCGTCGCGTTGGCGCTGAAATCGTGCGCACACTGCATGCCGCGGGTGCCTGTGTCGCGGTTCACTATCACACCTCCAAAACAGAAGCGCTGGCACTGGTGGCATCGCTCAATGCGCTACGGCCAGAGTCAGCCGTTGGTTTTGCTGCGGATCTGCGCAACACGGATGCATTACCGGGGTTGATCGCCGCAGTCGTTGCTCGGTTTGGTCGGCTGGATGGGTTGGTGAATAATGCCTCGTCGTTTTATCCCACAAAGGTCGGCGCTACCAATACGGCGGCGTGGGATGACCTCATTGGCACGAATCTCAAAGCACCGCTGTTTCTCGCGCAAGCGGCGGCGCCACATCTGGCCCAGCACGGGGGGTGCATTGTCAATTTGACGGATGTGCATGCCGAGCGCCCACTCAAGGGATATGCGCTGTACTGCGCAGCCAAGGCCGGTTTGCTGGGTTTGACACGTGCATTGGCTGTTGAGCTAGGCCCGCAAGTGCGGGTTAATGCAGTTGCTCCGGGTGCGGTTGAGTGGCCTGAAAACGCGACGGATTTTTCAGCGGATGAACGCCAGACCATCATCGAGCATACCTTGCTTAAGCGCATGGGTTCGGCAACGGACATTGCCCGCGCGGTGAGGTTTTTAGTTTTTGACGCGCCTTATGTTACGGGACAAGTTATCACGGTGGATGGTGGCAGAAGTGCCTATTTATAAGATCTATAAGGTAAAAAAATGAATGCTCCTTTAACCGCACGGCAGGCAAACAAACCGGCCTTTGAAGCCAATAAGCTGGCCAAACGACTGCGCCGCAATACCGGCCAGGCGATTGCTGATTTCAACATGATCACAGCAGGCGATCGGGTGATGGTGTGCTTGTCCGGCGGCAAGGATTCGTATGCCATGCTCGATATGCTGCTCCATTTGCGTGAGCATGCGCCGATTGATTTTGAAATCATTGCGGTTAATCTTGATCAGAAGCAACCGGGTTTTCCTGCGGATGTATTGCCCCGCTATCTGACGGGTTTAGGCATTCCTTTTCATATTGAAAATGAGGATACCTATAGCATCGTCAAGCGCCTGATCCCGGAGGGGAAGACCACTTGCTCCTTGTGCTCTCGCCTGCGCCGGGGGGTGTTGTACCGCGTAGCCGACGAGTTGGGCGCGACCAGAATTGCCCTTGGGCATCACCGCGATGATATTTTGCAAACCCTGTTTTTGAATCTGTTTTTTGGCGGCAAATTAAAATCCATGCCGCCCAAACTGGTCTCGGACGATGGCCGCCACATGGTGATACGTCCGCTGGCCTATTGCGCAGAAAGTGATCTGGAAACGTGGGCTGCGCTACGCGAATTTCCCATTATTCCGTGTGATTTGTGTGGTTCGCAGCCCAATCTGCAACGCCAGCAAGTCAAACGCATGCTGAATGACTGGGAAAAGCAGTTTCCCGGACGCATCGCAACGATTTTTCGCAGCCTGTCGAACGTGGTGCCCTCGCATTTGCTGGATGCAAAATTGTTTGATTTTGCCGATCTTGCCATCACCGGTGTGCCTGATCCTGAAGGCGATCGTGCCTTTGATCTGCCGGAGTTTCCCGCAGGGCTTCCAACCTCTGCGACACAAACAATTCACTTCACCCTGAAAGACGAACAATGAATGTCCGCACTCTGCCTGCACGTCATGGCCTGCTTTGGCTGATTGCGGGCTGGCGACTCTTGCGCCGCTACCCAAGGCAGATGACGAGTATCACGCTGGTGTATTTTTTAGTTGTGCTGATTGTTAACCTGATTCCGTTCATTGGCCCATTTTTATTGCCTTTGGCATTGCCGATGTTAACTGCGCTGCTCGGCAATGCGTGCCGTGCGTTGGATCATGATCAGCCCTTAACGCAAGATATTTTGAGCGCTGGTCTGGAAGCACAGCGCACCAACCTGCTGCGGTTGGGCGGGTTGCACTTGCTAGGTTCGGTTATTCTGCTGTTCGCAAGTCAACCGCTGATGATAGAACTCAACCCCGACCAAAGCAAAGCCGCAGAACAACTCGCTGATTTGCTAAGCCATCTTGGCCTGTTTTTGCTGTTAGCCAGTCCGGTCGTGATGGCATTCTGGTTTGCGCCGTTGCTTGCTTCGTGGCACGGCGTGTCAGCGGTTAAAGCCTTGTTCTTCAGTTTTGTCGCCAGCTGGCGCAACTGGCGAGCTTTTACGGTTTATGGGTTAGTCATCCTGGGTATAGGTATTGCTCTGCCCGGCGCGGTGATTGTTATCGCCAGTTTTTTTATGCCATCAATAGCGGGGGTTCTGGCCATGTTCGCACGGATGGCCTTGGTGTTGCTGTTAGGGCCGGTACTTGTTTCGAGTATTTATATTTCATACCGCGATGTCTTTAGCGAGGCCGCTGTAGCCAATGAATGATCCGCGGGTATTAGTTCAGGCAGATGCGCGCGCTATGCCGGAAACCATGACAGACACAGAAGGTGCGATTGGTGTTTTTGGCGGCACATTTGATCCCCTGCATATCGCGCATCTGCGCTTGGCCATTGAGGCGCGTGAAGCGCTATTACTGGTTCGTGTGGTGTTTGTTCCGGCAGGCCAGCCCCTGTTGCGTGAAGCGCCACGGGCGAACTCGCAGGAGCGATTAGCCATGGCAGCGCGCGCGATTGCTGATACTGCCGGGTTTGAATTGGATGCCACCGAAGTTGTCACGCGCAGCCCCAGTTATACCGTCGCCACACTCGAGCGCCTGCGTGCGCAATACGGCGCAGCGCGCCCTCTGGTGCTGCTCATGGGCGCAGATGCTTTTGCCCAACTCCCTGCGTGGCATCGCTGGCAAGCGCTGTTTCATTTAGCGCACATAGGTGTCGCTACGCGGCCAGGACAACTGGCATTGTTACCGGCCACTCCTGCCGATGCACCCATGGACGAAGCCGCAATAAGGCAGCAGATACTCGGCGCTGGTGATGCGGCGGGTAAGATGGATGCGCGTCTTGTTGCTGAGCTGGCAGAGCGGTTGGGCCGCCCGGCCGATATTGCCCTGGCACCTGCCGGTCGGATTGTGCCCTTTAACATTACCCCGCTAGCGATTTCAGCGACCCTGATTCGCCAGCGACTGGCACAGGGTCTGAATGTGCGCCATTTGGTGCCTGACACCGTTCTCGACTATATTGAAACCCATTCTATCTACTGAACACGCCATGAACGTTAAAAAACTGCAAAAAATCGTTATCGATGCGCTAGAAGACATGAAGGCAAAAGATATTGAAGTGATCAGCACCAGCAAGCTCACGTCACTGTTTGATTTCATGGTCATCGCCAGTGGGGATTCCAGCCGGCACGTTAAATCGCTGGCGCGTAACGTGTATGACAAAGTCAAAGAAGCCGATGGCGACGTGCTCGGCATAGAAGGCGAAGAAACGGGTGAGTGGGTGTTGGTCGATTTGGCAGATATCGTGGTGCATGTGATGCAGCCGGTGATACGCTCCCACTATAACCTCGAAGAACTCTGGCAAGCGGTGCCCAAACGCAGCAAAAAACCGGCCGAAGAGTGAATCGCTGGTGAGTTGCGTGTGAGGCCTCGTGAGACAGCGTTGAGCGAACATTGAGTCAAGAGTGGGCCAACGGGCGTGAAATTAATTGTCGCTGCGATCGCTGCCCGCCCACCCGCATGGGTGGTGGCAGGTTGGGGTGACTACGCCAAACGCATGCCGCGTGAGTTGTCGCTTGATCTGCTGGAAATCAAACCCGAACCCCGCACGACCGGCAAAAATGCCACAGCGATGATGGCTGCTGAAGCCACGCGCCTGGATGCTGCATTGCCGCCAAGCTGCCGCCGCATTGTGCTGGATGAGCAGGGTGATGCAGTCACTACCCGGCAGTTGAGCGAGCGATTAACGCAATGGATGTCAGGTGGGTACGATGTCGCCTTTTTGATTGGCGGCCCTGATGGTCTGGCAACACGCATCAAAGATTCGGCCCATGAAACGCTGCGGCTTTCCAGCCTGACTTTACCTCATGCGCTCGTCCGGGTTATCCTAGCCGAAGCCTTATACCGTGCAGCCAGTGTGATCAAAGGACATCCCTACCATCGTGAGTAACCACCATGCCTGATACCCGTATGTATTTAGTGTCGCGAAGCGTACGTCGCCGTGAGCTGCTAAACCAGGCCGGTATTCGTTTTGAATTAATGTTATTGCGTTCTGCCGAAAGGCAAGACGAGGAAGTGGATGAAAGCTGTTTGGCAGGTGAAACGCCAGAAGTGTATGTGCAGCGTGTTGCCCGCGCCAAGGCTATTTTTGGCGCTAGTCTTTTACTGCAACGGCACATGCCAAAACGTTTGCTGCTAGCAGCCGATACAACGATTGATCTGGACGGCGAAGTGATCGGAAAACCAAAAAACAGTGCGGATGCCATCGCCATTTTGCGGCGTTTATCCGGCCGTAGCCATCGCGTATTGACCTCGGTTGTGGCGGTCATGCCGCACGATATTGAACCGCGTGTTAAATCCTGTTTGTCGGTGAGCGAAGTCACGTTCAGAGTGCTGACAGAGAATGAAATTCTGCGCTATGTGCAAAGCGGCGAGCCCCTGGACAAGGCGGGTGCGTATGGCATTCAAGGCCGTGCAGCGACTTTTGTTGAATCCATTCGCGGCTCTTACACCGGTATTGTAGGTTTGCCATTATGCGAGACCGTGCTCATGCTGCGTGAATTCGGGCACGCGGTGTGATGATTCCTCTGCCGATGGTGTGCACACGTGGCTGAAGAGTTTTTAATCAATTTCACGCCGGAAGAAACGCGTGTTGCTTCATTACAGCAAGGCGTTGTTCAGGAGCTGCACATCGAACGCAACAACTGCTGCGGTGTGGTCGGTAACATATATCTTGGCCGCGTCGTACGCGTTTTGCCTGGCATGCAATCGGCATTTGTCGATATTGGCCTGGAGCGCTCGGCTTTTTTGCATGCCGGTGATATCTGGGAAGAGCGAGTGACCAATGGTGCAGAGCAGCGACCCATTGAACAGGTGCTTAGCGCGGGACAATCGCTGTGTGTCCAGGTACAAAAAGAGCCTATTGGCACCAAAGGTGCACGCTTAACGACGCAGATTTCGATTGCAGGCAGGCTACTGGTTTACCTGCCGCAAGATGATCACGTGGGTATTTCCCAGCGGATTGTTGACGAAGAAGCGCGCGAAAAATTGCGTGGCCGTATTCAGGCACTACTCTCACCAGAAGATCGTGGCGGATTTATTTTACGCACTGTCGCATGTGAGGCCAGTGATGAGGATCTGGCAGCTGACATTGTCTATTTGCGGCGTATCTGGCAGGAAATAAAGCAGCGTAGCGTGGGAATGTTTCCGCCGGTGCTGTTGCATCATGATCTCACCTTGGCGCAACGCGTGCTGCGAGATTTTGTCACAGAAGAAACTACGGCTGTGCTGATCGATTCGCGTGAAAACTTTCAGAAGCTGAAAATTTTTGCGCAAGAATATGTGCTGCAAGTCAGTGATCGTTTGGTGCACTATACGGGCGACCGTCCGTTGTTTGAGTTGCATGGCATCGACGATGAGATACAAAAAGCGCTCGCGCGACGCGTTGATCTGAAATCAGGTGGCTATTTGATTTTTGATCAGACTGAAGCCATGACCACCATTGATGTTAATACAGGCGGATTTGTCGGCGTGCGTAATTTTAATGACACGATTTTCAAGACAAATCTTGAAGCCGCATTAGCGGTAGCGCATCAGCTACGCTTGCGTAACCTGGGTGGCATCATCATCGTCGATTTTATTGACATGGACGATGAACAACATCAAGCGGCAGTTCTCGCCGAATTTAAAAAAGCCCTGGCATCTGATCGCACGCGTATAACCCTCTCCGAGTTTACTCAGCTGGGGTTGATCGAAATGACACGCAAGCGCACGCGTGAAAGCCTGGCGCAGATCCTTTGCGAGCCTTGCCCGGTATGTAGCGGGCGTGGCGAAATAAAAACTGCGCAAACCGTCTGCTATGAAATTTTGCGCGAGCTACTGCGCGAAGCCCGCCAGTTTGCTGCCCGCGAACTACGCGTCATCGCTGCTCCAGTGGTGATCGATAAGTTTCTGGAAGAAGAAGCCCAGGCTTTAACCATGCTGTCCGATTTCATTGGCCGCCCTGTGTCACTGCATCCTGAAAGTGGTTATACGCAAGAGCAGTTCGACATTGTGCTGATGTAAGGATAAAATTCGCACCTGGCTTTTTCAGGCCAAGTTTCAGGCAAAGTTTCAAAAAACGCGGGCGTCGTATAACGGCATTACTCCAGCTTCCCAAGCTGATAACGAGGGTTCGACTCCCTTCGCCCGCTCCAGTTTTCACTAAATCAGCGTTAGTTTCGGGCAGGTGACTACTTCACACGGCTAACGCTGTCACCCCCAAACCATGCACCAATCCGCGCCCAGGTATTTTTCTGTGGCGTGCTGCCTGCTTAATTTATATGGTGAGCAAGCGCTTGTGCTGTGTTGAGATTGCTAAATGCCCCCGTACTGTCGTCAAACAGTACGTCACATGTTTTTAGCAGGGCGTGCCAGCCGGTAACCTGGCGGTTGCCGCGGGCAAGATAATCATTCAGCTGTGGCAATAATGAGCGGCGTGTCAGGCAAAACACCGGGTGGGTACGCTCGATGGTGCGCGCTACGGCCAGATCGGCACAATTTTCCTGCAAGGCGCGCGCCAGGCGTGCCACCAGATCGCCTGGCAGCGAAGGCGAGTCGCACGGCACGATGGCGACTAGCGGCGTGGCGGCATGGGTCAAGGCCATCTGGATTCCTGCCAGAGGGCCGGCGTAATCGGGTATTTCATCGGCGATGACAGGATAGCCAAGCTCGGCATAGCGCTCGAGGTTGCGATTCGCGTTGATCAGCAGGTGCGCTACTTGCGGTGCCAGCCGATCGATTACCCATTGCACCATCGGCCGGCCATGTAAGTCTTGCAGGCCTTTATCCACTCCACCCATGCGCCTGCCCTGGCCACCGGCCAGAATTACACCGGTGATGGGTTCATCGTTTGACGCCGGGGTCATGTGGGTCATGCGCCAGCATGATGGGCTAAGCCGGCAATGGCCAAGTTAACCAAGCTGCGTCACGTCACGCACGGCACCCGTATCAGCCGAGGTGGTCAGTGCGGCATAGGCTTTGAGCGCAGTAGAGACTTCGCGTTGCCGATTGGCCGGTTTCCATGCCGCTGCGCCGCGTGCTTCCATGGCTTTTCGCCGTGTTGCCAGCGCCGACTTTTCAATGACCAGATTGATGCTGCGGTTGGGGATGTCGATCTCGATGATGTCGCCTTCTTCGATCAAGCCAATGGCGCCGCCCGATGCAGCTTCCGGCGAGGCATGGCCAATGGATAAGCCGGATGTGCCGCCGGAAAAGCGGCCATCGGTGAGTAGTGCGCAAACTTTGCCCAGGTCTTTGGATTTCAAATAGCTGGTGGGGTAAAGCATCTCCTGCATGCCCGGCCCGCCTTTGGGGCCTTCATACACGATGACCACGATATCGCCAGCGACGATCTGGTCTGCCAGGATTTTTTCCACGGCCTCGTCTTGTGATTCGCAACGCCGCACGCGGCCGGTGAATTTGAGAATGGAATCATCCACGCCCGCCGTTTTAACGATGCAGCCTTTCTCGGCAATGTTGCCAAACAGCACGGCCAAACCACCATCCTGCGAATAGGCGTGCGCCTTGTCGCGAATACAGCCTTCCGCACGATCAATATCCAGATCGGGATAACGCCGGTCTTGCGAAAACGCGGTTTGGGTTGGAATGCCACCGGGTGCTGCGCGATAAAAATCCTGCGTGGCGACATCTTGCGAGCGCGCCACATCCCACTGCTCGAGTGCTGCGCCCAATGTAGGGGAATGCACCGTGGGCAGATCGCGATGGATCAATCCGGCGCGATCCAGCTCGCCTAAAATCGCCATGATGCCGCCTGCGCGGTGCACGTCTTCCATGTGATATTTCTGCGTGGCTGGCGCCACTTTGGCCAGGCATGGCACATGGCGCGAGAGGCGGTCGATGTCCTGCATCGTGAAGTCAGTGCCCGCTTCATGCGCAGCCGCCAACAAGTGAAGCACGGTGTTGGTTGAACCGCCCATGCTGATGTCCAGCGTCATGGCATTTTCAAACGCTTTGAACGAGGCCACATTGCGCGGCAACACGCTGGCGTCATCCTCTTCATACCAGCGTTTGCACAGGTCAACCACCAGACGTCCGGCGCGCAGGAAAAGCTGTTTGCGGTCAGCATGGGTCGCCAGTAGCGAACCATTACCGGGGAGTGACAAGCCCAGCGCTTCGGTCAGGCAGTTCATCGAATTGGCCGTGAACATGCCCGAACACGAGCCGCAGGTCGGGCAGGCGGAGCGCTCCATGTCCGCTACATCGGCGTCACTGTTTTTTGAGTCGCCCGCTTCGATCATCGCGTCGATCAAATCCACCTTGCGAAACTTGCCGTGCCATTGCACCTTGCCGGCTTCCATCGGGCCACCTGAAACAAAAACCGTGGGGACATTGATGCGCAGGGATGCCATCAGCATGCCTGGTGTAATTTTGTCGCAGTTGGAAATGCACACCATCGCGTCGGCACAATGGGCATTTACCATGTATTCAACCGAATCGGCAATCAGCTCGCGGCTCGGTAGCGAATACAACATGCCGCCGTGGCCCATGGCAATGCCGTCATCCACCGCAATGGTATTGAATTCCTTGGCGATGCCACCCGCCGCTTCGATCTCGCGTGCGACCATCTGGCCCAGATCTTTCAGATGCACATGACCCGGCACGAACTGGGTGAACGAATTCACCACCGCGATAATCGGTTTGCCAAAGTCGCCATCCTTCATGCCGGTAGCACGCCACAGGGCGCGGGCACCCGCCATGTTGCGGCCGTGAGTGGATGTACGTGAACGATATGCGGGCATGATGATCTCCGAAAGGGCGTGGCACGACAGAGCGTCGTGCGCAGTTGTGTCTTCGTGTGTCTTAGAATGGGAATTCTAGCCCAAGGCTACCCAACCCGACCACTCACTCGCCATGTTGATCCATCCCCAGTTTGATCCCGTCGCTTTTCACCTTGGTCCGCTGGCCATACGCTGGTATGGCTTGATGTATCTCGCCGGCTTCATGGCGTTTCTGTGGCTGGGCAAATGGCGCGCACGGGTGCAGCCCTGGCATGGCATGACGGCAATCAATCTGGATGACTTGCTATTCTATGGCGTGTTCGGTGTGGTACTCGGCGGGCGGCTGGGCCAGATTGTTTTTTATGACCCCGGCTATTACCTGGAGCATCCGCTGGAAATTCTCGCGGTGTGGAAAGGCGGCATGAGTTTTCATGGTGGTTTTCTTGGTGTGCTGGTGGCCATGTGGGTGTGGGGCCGCAAACACGGAAAAACATTTTTTCAGGTGACCGACTTTATTGCCCCGCTCGTGCCTCTCGGGTTGATGGCCGGGCGCATCGGCAACTTTATCAACGGCGAACTGTGGGGGCGCGTAACCGAGGCCACGTTGCCTTGGGCCATGGTGTTTCCGCAGGTGGATAACTTGCCGCGCCATCCGTCACCGCTATATCAAGCTGCAGGCGAGGGCTTGCTATTGTTTATCGTGCTGTGGATTTTTTCAACACGGCAACGCGAGATTGGGCGCGTGTCGGGATTTTTTCTTGTCGGTTACGGTGTGCTGCGTGCTGCTGCGGAATTTTTTCGTGAGCCGGATGCGGGCATTTTCGGGTTGTCTTACACCATCAGCATGGGGCAATGGCTCAGTCTGCCAATGATTGCGGTGGGCCTGTGGTTGTGCCTGCGGAAAGTGCCCGGGACGCACTGATGAATAAGTTATAAGTCGGCGCTGGTGACACGGCGATAGAAAAGCGGATGCGCATTTTTGCTTCTACTAGAACTGGAACAATAGCCCTGTGAGGAGAATGTGATGAACAACAACGCAGATCCGCAAGCGATACTCTTGCGTGAGGATGCACAGGGTGTCGCCACGCTGACCTTGAACCGGCCCGCGCAATTCAATGCCTTGTCAAAAGATTTGCTCAACGCGCTGCAAGCCGAGCTTACAAGGACTGCAGCTGATAAATCCGTGCGTGTTGTGGTGATCACAGGCGCGGGCAAAGCATTTTGCGTCGGGCATGATCTTAAAGAAATGCGGGCCCAGCACACCAAAAAATACATGCAGGATTTATTTGGACAATGCGGCGAGGTCATGATGGCCATCACGCGGATGCCACAACCGGTGATTGCGCGGGTACAGGGCGTGGCGACGGCCGCAGGATGCCAGCTGGTAGCGACGTGTGATCTTGCCATTGCAGCCGAGCAGGTGCGCTTTGCGGTGTCTGGCATCAATGTGGGTTTGTTTTGCTCGACGCCCGCAGTTGCTTTGGGCCGTGCCATGGCGCGCAAAGAGGCGATGGAAATGCTGCTCACCGGCGAATTCATCGATGCTGCTGAAGCCGCCCGGCGTGGCCTGATCAATCGTGCGGTGCCGGCGGAAAGTCTGGATCGCGAAGTGCAACGGCTGATTGATTCGATATGCGGCAAATCACCCGTGGCGATTGCCATGGGCAAGCAGTTGTTTTATCAACAACTCGACACAGGGCTGGAAAGTGCCTATCAGTTAGCTGCCGAGACCATGGCGTGCAACATGATGACGGAGGATGCGGCAGAAGGCATTGATGCCTTCATGCAAAAACGCACACCGACATGGAAGGGCGCTTGATCCATGCGAAAACACCAGTTAAATAATCTGCGCCAATGAAGCAACTGCGCTGCAAGCCGGGCAAGCAATAAATGCGCAGTTTTGCAGGCTTGGGATTTCACTGTGCGGGCAGATCACTTCGCTGTAGCGGAGGGTGATACAGCGCAGCTGTCGATCAGTCGTGTCGAGGGTCACATACCGCCAACCCTTTCCCTCTTGCCTAAAAAGCCAGTGCAACCAAGACCATCAGGATTTTATTGAACAAACTGCCACGGTAAGCGGCTCGGGAACGAGAGAAAAAAGGCTAGAGGCGATCACGTGATCGCCTCTAGCCCGACCTTTACGGTGTACAACGCGCGCTTTGGCTCTGGTGTCAGAATCGAGCCGATATATTAACGGTCATTCTGGATTTTAAGATCACTCCAAACGGATTTTACGCCTTCGGTATTGCGTGCTGTTGAAATCGCGGTGTCGATCTCCGCTTGAGAATTAGCCGTGCCGGTCAACCATACAACGCCATCCTTGTCGGTATCGACGCGGATATGCTTCATGCTACCTGGATGATCTGTAGCGAGTTTGGCCTTGATTTTGGTGGTAATTACCGAATCTTTAACCCATGTCAGGGGGTGTTCACGGTCTGCATGCCGTTCCATGGCATCGGCAGCAATGGCCGCAACAGGGGCCAGTAAAGTACTGATGACGAAACAGGTAGTCGCGAGTTTGATTTTCATGGTCTATCCTTTATTTAGGGAAATGGGAGTTGCAGATTGTCCGACTGTTTTCAGAAAAGAACTGTTCGCTGGCGCACACATAGAGAAAAACAAGAAAATGGGGATCACGAGGTGACTTGATATACCCTGTACCCGCCTCGCTTGTCTCGGCTGCCATTTATTTTCATGCCGCCCTGGCCACGGTTTATGTTGCCGTAAATATCGAATTATTTTGTTGTGTACGCCAACGAACAGAACACATACACCGATGCGAACACAATGCGTGTGTCGGGTTGAGTTGTATTGCTTCGCAAAGACTCCCGAAATCGTGGCAAGCGGGCGATCAAGCAGGCGTTGCCCGATGGCGCGATTCACGCGAACTGATCCAGTCGGGATTTGGGTCAAAAATATCAGGGGATAATCATCATGCTTTATACCATTGCAGTTGTACTTATTATTTTGTGGCTTCTTGGTTTGGTCACTTCCTACACGCTCGGCGGATTCATTCATATTCTTTTGATCATCGCTATTGTGGTTGTTCTGCTACGAGTCATCAGCGGGCGGCGCCCCTTGTAATTATTTAGCAGACCGAGGCATGCGTTGGATATTTGAGCAAACGCACTGGTATCCGTATCGATGGAAGTCATCCTGACGCCTGAAGTGGTATCTCTCACAGGTCACCCTGCGCCGCCAACTGAGCGCCGCATGGCACTTGTGATACTGGCTACGATCGGAGTGGTCTTCGCGTTGGAGTGGGCGCAGAGTTTTGTCATTTCTCTTCTGCTTGGCGTGCTCTTCGCTTATACCCTGAATCCGCTGGTCGTACGGCTTGAGCGGATGAAGATTCCGCGCGTCCTGGGCACCAGCATTGTCATGGTGGGCGTCGTGTGCGCGCTCGTCCTGGGTGCTTGCTCGTTGCGCGGGCAAGTAGAAACACTACTCGATCAAGTGCCCGCAGCCGCAGACAAGTTGTCGGCAGGTCTTGCCAGCATGCGCAAAGGCCAAACCAGTGCCATGCAAAAAATGCAGATCGCTGCGAACCAGATCGAGAAAGCAACAAACGGAGCGTCGATGTCAAAACAGTCGGCAACGCGCGTTGTCATCGATCAATCGGGTTTCAAACTCGGCGCCTTCCTTTGGGCGAATTCGGTGAGGGCCGTAGTGCTGATCGGCCAGGCAGTCATGGTGCTTTTCCTGACGTTCTTTCTTTTGCTGTCTGGTGATACTTACAAGAGAAAGCTGGTACGGATCACGGGGCCTTCGTTGTCGAAAAAAAAGATCACGGTACGGATTCTTGACGAGATCAATGAATCCATCCAGCGTTACATGTTCATGCTTTTGGTAACCAACGTACTGGTAGGTCTGCTCACCTGGATTGGGTTGCGCTGGATCGGCGTGGAGAGCGCGGGTGTCTGGGCCGTCGCCGCAGGATTGCTCCATGTTATTCCATATTTCGGGCCAACCGTTACCGCCGCTGGCATTGGCATGGCCGCCTTTATGCAGTTCGGCACTTTATCGATGGCGTTGCTGGCGGCTGGAACTTCGCTAGTGATTGCAATAGTCATCGGCTATTTTGTTACCACCTGGATGACAGGCAGGATTGCCAAGATGAACACAGCAGCGGTGTTTGTATCCCTGCTGTTTGGGGCATGGCTGTGGGGTATCTGGGGCATGTTGTTGAGCATCCCGATTATTGTCATCGTCAAAGTGGTCGCTCAGCATGTGGAACAACTTGAGTCGGTGGCTGAGTTGTTAGGGGACTAGGTAGTGTCTTGCTCAATGCGATGTACAGCGTTGAGCTTTTGTTTCCTGGAAAGGAATCCTTGAATTGGACGCTGGCACAAAGCGCACCGGATTTTTTCGACAGTTGAAGACGCAGTTTTTCGGCAGTGCGTGGCCACGCATTTCACCCGGAGAAGAGCCCCCTCTGCGAGCCGAATTGTTCAGCGCTGACCAGATGGAACAGCATGGCAGATCTCTCGCGGTCTTGCACAAGCTAGCGCCGGGATACACGCCGGACCCGCTCCTGGCGCGGCTGGCAGCGAACGAAAGCGTGCTGGTTGGAGTGTGCAACCTATTGAAAGCGGCAGTTACCGCACGGCGTCGGATCATGCCGGCCGGGGAATGGCTGCTCGATAACTTCTATCTCATTGAAGAGCATATCCGCACGACCAAGAGACACCTGCCGAAGGGTTACAGCCAGGAACTGCCTCGCCTGGCACACGGACCGTCGGCCGGACTACCGCGAGTGTATGACATTGCGCTGGAAACGATTTCCCACGGCGATGGACGGGTAGACGCGGAAAATCTCGGTCGTTTCGTGGCGGCTTACCAGTCGGTCACCGCTCTTAAGCTTGGCGAATTGTGGGCGATCCCCATCATGCTGCGGTTGGCCGTCATCGAGAATCTCCGTCGCGTTGCCATGTTGATCGCTGCCGGCTTGGCCGAGCGAGATCTGGCGGATTCCTGGGCGGATCAGATGACCGAGATCGCCGAAAAGGATCCGAAGAGTCTGATTCTGGTAATCGCGGACATGGCGCGGTCGAGTCCGCCGATGGCGGGCTCGTTTGTTGCAGAACTCGCGCGCCGTTTGCAGGGGCAGGGTCCTGCTCTGGCTTTGCCGCTGACCTGGATAGAACAGCGATTGTTCGAGTCGGGCCTGAAGATTGAACAGCTGGTGCAGTCGGAAAACCAGCAGCAGGCAGCAGACCAAGTCTCCATCAGCAACAGTATTGGCAGTCTCCGCTTCCTGGGTGCAATGAACTGGCGCGAGTTTGTCGAGACGATGAGTGTCGTCGAGCAGAAACTTCAGGAGGACCCGAGCGGGGTCTATGGCCAGATGGATTTCGCTACGCGTGACCACTACCGGCACGTCGTGGAAAGGGTAGCTAAATTCAGCCCGCTGACCGAAAGAGAGATAGCGCGCAAGGCGATCCAGCTGGCGCACGAGGCGGCCTTGACGCACGGCAGCAGTGATCGATCGGCACACGTGGGTTTCTACCTGATCGGTAGTGGCTTGGACGAGCTTGAGCGAACGACGCAGGCGCGACTTTCCATCCCTGAGACTGTACGCAGAGCGGGTGGGCGATTTCCATTGCCCATATATACGGGTGCCATCGGGCTGATTGCTGTGATCGTAAGCGGTGGCCTGGTGGCGACAGCCTATGCCGACGGTGCGCCAGATTGGGTGCTCGCGTTAGTCGGCAGTGTCTCTTTGCTGGCCGCCAGTCAGTTAGCGATGGGGCTGGTGAACTGGCTGACAACCCTGCTGGTGACGCCCCATCCACTCCCAAAAATGGATTTCTCCGCAGGAATCCCAGCGCAATGGCGTACGCTGGTGGTAGTTCCGACCATGCTCACTAGCGCTCAGAACATCGAGGATCTCGTCGAGTCGCTGGAAGTCAGGTTTCTGGCGAATCGCGACGAGAGTCTGCACTTCGGGTTACTGACCGACTTCCTGGATGCGCACGAGGAATCACTGTCCGAGGACGATCCACTGCTGCGATTGGTTCAAATACGGATTGAGGAGCTAAACGGCAAGTACCGCAGCGAGGATGGACAGGCTGGAAATGACAAGTTCTTTCTTTTCCATCGTCCGCGCCGCTGGAACCCGCAGGAAAGGGTATGGATGGGTTATGAACGCAAGCGCGGCAAGCTGGCGGACTTGAACGCGCTGCTGCGCGGTGGCGAGCATGGTGGCGCTAAAGACGCCTTTTCGCTTGTCGTCGGTAATACCGCAGCCCTGTCCAATGTGAAGTACGTCATCACTCTAGACACGGATACGCAGCTACCGCGAGATGCGGCGCGGCAGTTCGTCGGCGCCATGGCACATCCGCTGAATCGTCCTTGGTACGACGAAATGAAGAGGCGTGTTGTCGAGGGCTATGGCATTCTGCAGCCGCGCGTGGCGGTGAGCCTGCCAGGGACGAACCGCTCGCGCTATGCGCGCCTGTACGGAGGTGAGCCGGGTATCGACCCGTACACACGTGCCGTCTCGGATGTCTACCAGGACGTGTTCGGTGAAGGCTCGTTCACCGGCAAGGGTATCTACGACGTCGATGCTTTCGAGCAGGCGCTGAACGGATGCTTTCCCGACAATCACATTCTCAGTCACGATCTGCTGGAGGGTTGCTACACGCGGGCGGGACTGCTGAGCGATGTGCAGTTGTATGAGGACTACCCGGCAAGCTACAGCGCGGATGTGAGTCGACGCTACCGCTGGATTCGCGGCGATTGGCAGCTTACGGGGTGGCTGTGCCGGTGTGTCCCCGGCAACTGTACAGGCGATGGCGTCGGGGTGGATAACGCTCGCCAGAAGAATTCGCTCTCGATGCTTTCGCAGTGGAAACTGTTCGACAACCTGCGGCGCAGCCTAGTCCCCTCAGCACTGACACTGCTCTTGCTTCTGGGATGGACAGTCTTGCCATCGGCCTGGTTTTGGACCTTGTCGGTGATCGGCATATTGCTGCTTCCCTCCTTGTGTGCCTCGATTCTTGACATGTTCCGCAAGCCGAGTGAGGTGTTGCTGAGACAGCACCTTGCCGCCGTGGCAAGGTCAGCTTCACGCCACTTAATGCAGTTGGCATTCGAGTTCGCCTGTCTCCCGTATGAGGCATTCTTCAGTCTGGATGCCATCGCGCGTACGACTTGGCGAATGCGGGTCACGCACAGACGACTGCTCGAATGGAATCCATCAAGCGAAGTGGATGGTGAGTCGATCCGGTGTGGTCGCAGCCGCCTCGTCAATTCTTTCCAGTCGATGTGGGCCGCTCCTGCCATCGCCACTACGTTGGCGATCTATCTGACGATAGTAAACCCAGCGGTGCTGATGGTGGCGGGACCGATATTGCTCCTGTGGTTTGCCTCACCCGTCATCGCTTGGTGGATCAGCCGCCCGCTCGCTCGCCGCAAGGCGATCCTGACAGTCGAGCAGATGCTCTTCTTGCGCATGCTTTCGCGCCGGACTTGGGCCTTCTTCGATAATTTCGTCGGTTCGGAAGACCACTGGTTACCGCCCGACAATGCTCAGGAGTATCGCGTTACCGCGGTTGCGCATCGTACGTCGCCGACTAACATAGGGCTGGCGCTGCTGGCGAATCTGTCCGCCTACGATTTTGGCTACATCCCGGCCGGGCAACTCATCGTGCGCACAGCAAACACGCTGCGCACGATGGACGGGCTGGAACGGTATCGAGGGCACTTCTACAACTGGTACGACACACAGACTCTGCAGCCATTGCCACCGCTATACATCTCGACGGTGGACAGCGGCAACCTCGCCGGCCATTTGCTGGTCTTGCGACCGGGCCTGCTCGCGCTTGCCGATGACCCGATGGTGGGAAGGCGACTGTTCGAGGGCTTGAGTGACACACTAAGACTACTCGCAGATGCCGCGGGTGCAGTTTCCCCCACTCCGCTGAGCGAGTTTCAGAACGTTCTCGAGTCGATTTGTGATGCTCGGCCGCTCACCCTTGTGGCGGCCCGGGCCTGCCTCGATCGCTTGGCTTCGGGTGCCGCTGACCTGATCACGCACGTCGCAGGAGGTAGTATCGGAGACTCTGCCGAGAGCGAGGCGACCAGCTGGGCGCAGGCGCTCGCCTGGCAATGTCGTGATGCCCTTGACGAACTTAGCTTCCTCGCCCCGTGGATCGAGTTGCAGAACCCGCCCGCAGGGTTTGACGAGTTCTTCGGTCGCGTTGGCAATATCGGGATCCCGACGCTGCGCGAACTGGCAGGACTTGATGCGGAGCTTTCGCTGACCATCGCGCGTTGCCTTGACGGCAGCGCCACGCTCGAAGAGCGCACCTGGCTCACCGAATTCGGGCGGCTCGTCGCCCAGGGCAGCCACCGCGCCGCGCAAAGGATCGCGGAAATCGAACGCCTGGCATGGCAAGCGAGCGAACTCTCGGACATGGAGTACGACTTCCTGTACGACCGGGCGTGCCATCTGTTGGCGATCGGGTACGATGTCGGCGAGCGCCGGCTCGACTCGGGTTACTACGATCTGCTGGCTTCCGAGGCGAGGTTGTGCAGTTTTGTGGCGATTGCACAGGGGAAGCTGCCGCAGGAAAGCTGGTTCGCCCTAGGACGCCTGCTCACTGGCACCAGCGGCGAACCGGTTCTCCTGTCGTGGAGCGGTTCGATGTTCGAGTACCTGATGCCACTCCTGGTGATGCCGACCTACGAGAACACCTTGCTCGACCAGACTTACAAGGCGGCGGTGGCCAAGCAGATCGGATACGGGCGGCAGCGCGGCGTCCCGTGGGGCATGTCAGAATCCGGCTACAACACGGTCGATGTGCATCTCAATTACCAGTATCGTGCGTTCGGTGTGCCCGGGCTGGGACTCAAGCGCGGATTGGCCGAGGATCTGGTCATTGCGCCGTATGCCTCGGCGCTCGCGCTGATGGTGGCGCCTGAGGAGGCATGCCTGAATCTGCAGCGACTCGCTGCCGAGGGGTTCGCCGGAAAATTCGGCTGCTTTGAGGCCATCGACTACACCCTGTCGCGGCAGCGCCGCGGGGAATCGCATGTCGTGGTCCGCTCCTACATGTCCCATCATCAGGGTATGAGCCTGCTCGCTTTAGCCTACCTGATTCTTGATCGACCCATGCAGCGGCGTTTCGAGTCGGAGCCACTGTTCCAGGCAATCCTGCTGCTGCTCCAGGAGCGTGTCCCCAAGGCCAGGACACTGTTTTCGCACACGGCTCAACTCTCCGATGTGCACGCGGCATCGGTCGCGCCGGAGGCGCCGATCCGCGTTTTCAGCAGTCCCGACACGCCGGTACCTCAGGTGCAGTTGTTATCGAATGGCCGCTATCATGTGATGGTCACCAACGCGGGAGGCGGCTACAGTCGCTGGAAGGATCTCGCCGTCACTCGCTGGCGCGAAGATGGTACCAGTGACAACTGGGGTTCGTTTTGCTACATCCGTGATGTGGATAGGGGAAAGTTGTGGTCAACGGCTTATCAGCCGACGCTCGAGCGTCCGGCAAGTTACGAGGCGATATTTTCGGAGGGACGGGCGGAGTTTCGGCGTAGCGATACGGTTGATGATGGCCATCTTGATACCCATACCGAGATCGTTGTTTCGCCGGAGGATGACATCGAGCTGCGCCGTGTGCGTATCACCAACCGCTCTCGTACCCGCAGACTGATCGAGATCACGAGTTACGCAGAAGTGGTGATTGCATCGCCAGCCTCAGACGTGCTTCATCCGGCCTTCAGCAATCTCTTCGTGCAAACCGAGATCATGCGTGAGCGGTGCGCGATCCTGTGCACCCGCCGCCCGCGCTCCATCGACGAACCAGCACCGTGGATGTTTCATCTGATAGCGGTGCACGGCGCCAGCATTGGCAAGACCTCTTACGAGACAGACCGCATGCGCTTCATCGGCCGCGGCAACACCGCCGCCACTCCCCGTGCGCTAAAGGAGTCTGCGGCGCTCTTCGGCAGCGAGGGCTCGGTGCTGGATCCAATCGTCGCGATCCGTTGCCCGATCACGCTGGAGCCGGATGAGACGGTGACGATCGATCTGGTGTTCGGCGTCGGCGAAACCCGCGATGCGGCCTTGAGCCTGGTCGAGAAGTACCATGACCGGCGTCTGGCTGATCGTGTCTTCGATCTGACGTGGACGCACAGCCAGGTTGTGTTGCGCCAGATCAATGCCACCGAAGCCGATGCACAACTGTATGGGCGGATGGCAAGCTCCATCATTTACGCCCATTCCTCGTTGCGCGCCGATGCGGCCGTTCTCGCCCAGAACCGCCGCAGGCAATCCGGGCTGTGGGGCTATGCCATTTCCGGTGATCTGCCGATTGTGTTGCTGCAAATCGCAGACTCGGCCAACATCGAGTTGGTACGCCAGCTCATTCAGGCCCATGCCTACTGGCGACTAAAGGGCCTGGTAGTGGATCTGGTGATCTGGAACGAAGACCGGGGCGGCTATCGGCAACTGCTCCAGGAGCAGATCATGGGGCTGGTCGCCGCAGGTATCGAAGCCCGCGTGGTGGATCGGCCGGGTGGTATCTTCGTGCGGTCGGCGGAGCATATCTCCCTTGAGGACCGGATCCTGTTCCAGTCGGTCGCCCGCGTTATTGTTACGGACGGCAGGGGCACGCTGACGGAGCAACTCAATCGTCGTGCTGTGATAGACAAGCAAATGCCGCAATTCGCACCGACGCGACCGCTGAATCCTGATCCCGCGGTCGAGGCCACGCTACCATCACGTGAACTGATTTTCTTCAACGGACTAGGCGGGTTCACCCCCGATGGGCGCGAGTATGTCATCACGACAGCGTCCGATCAGATGACCCCGGCGCCGTGGGTAAATGTGTTGGCGAATCCGCACTTCGGCACTATCGTTTCGGAGAATGGTGCTGCGTATACCTGGAGCGAGAATGCGCACGAATTCCGTCTCACGCCCTGGCACAACGACTCGGTGAGCGATGCGAGCGGAGAAGCTCTGTACTTGCGCGACGAACAGAGCGGTCAGTTCTGGTCGCCCACACCGCTGCCAACTCGCAGCGCCACGCCCTATGTCAGTCGGCACGGATTCGGCTACAGCGTCTTCGAGCACAGCTGCGGTGGCATTCGCTCCGAGCTGTGGATTTACGTGGCGCTGGACGCGGCAGTCAAGTTCTCGATGCTGAAAGTGCGCAATGAATCGGGCCGATGGCGCAAGCTCTCCGCGACTGGCTACGCCGAATGGGTGCTGGGAGATCTTCGTGCGAAATCAGCTATGCATGTAACTACTGAAATCGCCCCCAAGAGCGGTGCCCTCTATGCGCGCAATTCATACAACGCAGAGTTCGCCGATCGGGTTGCCTTCTTCGACGTCGATGGCCCGACGCGTAATCTGAGCGGCGACCGCACCGAATTCCTCGGACGCAACGGCACGCTGCGAAATCCGGCCGCCATGCATCGGTCGCAGCTTTCCGGCAAGGTAGGTGCTGGCTTGGATCCCTGCGCCGCGATCCAGGTGAGCTTCGATCTGGCCAACGGGGAAGAGCGCGACATCGTCTTTCGGCTCGGTGTCGGACGCAGCGCCGATGACGCCGACAAGCTCGTACAGCGTTTCCGCGGCGTCCTGGCTGCTCGCAATGCGCTCGCAGCGGTGGCGCAGTATTGGGACCGCACGCTCGGTGCGGTACAGGTGGAAACGCCTGATCCATCGCTCGATGTGCTGACCAACGGTTGGCTGGTGTACCAGACCCTGGCGTGCCGTGTCTGGGCACGCAGCGGTTACTACCAATCGGGCGGCGCCTTCGGCTTCCGCGACCAGTTGCAGGACGTGATGGCGCTCATCCACGCCGAGTCCGGTCTGGTGCGCGAACACCTGCTGCTGTGCGCGAGCCGTCAGTTCCAGGAAGGCGATGTCCAGCACTGGTGGCATCCGGTGTCGGGCCGGGGCGTGCGCACGCATTGCTCAGACGACTACCTCTGGTTGCCATTGGCGGTATGCCGCTATGTGGCAAGCAGCGGGGATACCGGAGTGCTGAATGAACCCATACACTTTCTGGAAGGTCGCCTGGTCAACCCGGAGGATGATTCCTACTATGATCTGCCCGCCCGCTCGGCCGAGGTGGCCAGCCTGTACGACCACTGCGTGCGAGCCATCCGGCACGGTTTGCGATTTGGCGAGCACGGCCTGCCGCTGATCGGCTCTGGCGACTGGAACGACGGTATGAACCTGGTAGGGATACACGGTAAGGGGGAGAGCGTCTGGCTGGGTTTCTTCCTGTGCGAAGTGCTCCGGCAGTTCACCAAGGTGGCGCATGCGCACGACGACACAACCTTTGCCGAGCGTTGCGAAGCGGAAGGCATTCGGCTGCGCCAGGATCTCGAGCGCCATGGCTGGGATGGTGAATGGTACCGGCGCGGCTACTTCGATGACGGTACACCGCTCGGTTCGGCAGGCAACACGGAATGCCAGATCGATTCGATCTCGCAGAGCTGGTCTGTACTCTCCGGCGCCCGCCCCGGAGTTGGCAACCTTGCGCACTCGCGCCTGGCCATGCAGGCGGTGGATGACCGACTCGTGCGCCGTGACCATGCACTTATTCAACTTCTTGACCCGCCCTTCGACAAGTCGAGCCTGAATCCCGGTTACATCAGAGGCTATGTACCGGGTGTGCGGGAGAACGGCGGACAATACACTCATGGGGCGGTCTGGGCGGCAATGGCGTTTGCCGCGTTGGGTGAGTGTGAGCGCGCTTGGGAGTTACTAACCATGATCAACCCGGTGAACCATGCGCTGTCAGCGGAGGGAGTCGCGGCCTACAAAGTGGAACCCTACGTCATGGCGGCCGACGTTTATGCGCTCTCGCCGCACATCGGTCGCGGTGGATGGACTTGGTACACCGGATCGGCCGGCTGGATGTACCGGCTTATCGTAGAGTCACTTCTGGGACTCAAACTTGCGGGGGACAAGTTGCACTTCACTCCTTGCCTGCCCAGCGACTGGCAGGCGTTCAAGATCCGCTACCGGTATCGGGAGACGGTGTACCACATCGCTGTTTCACAAGCGCGTGTCGGTGAGGATGCGCTGAGTGCTGTGACGGATGTGACAGTTGATGGCGTCGAACAACATGACAAGGTAATTCACCTTGTTGATGATCGGCAGGAACACATGGTCGAGGTGAGAATGCAGGTGAAATAAACGAATTCCTCGCCAGCCCCAGCTAGTGCCTCGGCAAGAGGTACCCGAAGATGTGACGCTACAATTTTGAAAAGTCGGCGCTGGCGGGACGGCGGCAGCACCCGGGCAAGTGGATTAGGAAGCGGTTGCGTCCGGGAGCAGACGATCGTACTCCTTCTTGACTACCGAATAGCACTCACAGGTTCGTGCTTCCAGTCCCGCCCGGTCGAGCACGGTGATGTGGCCACGGTGGTACTCGATCAAGCCGGCTCTTTGCAGATTGCCGGCAGCCTCCGTGACCCCTTCGCGGCGCACGCCAAGCATGTTGGCGATCAACTCCTGCGTCATGACCAGTTCGTTGAAGGGCAGGCGGTCAAGGCTTAACAGCAGCCAGCGGCAGAGCTGCTGTTCCAATGAATGATGGCGGTTGCACACCGCCGTCTGCGCCATCTGTGTGATCAGCGCCTGGGTGTAGCGCAGTAATAAGTGTTGCAGCGGGACGACGCTCTCGAACTCGTCCTTCAGGAGCCGCCTCTTCAGCCGATAGGCGTGACCGGCGCTTTGCACGACAGCCCGGTTGGTTGTGGTGTCGCCGCCCATGAAGAGGGAGATGCCGACGACCCCTTCATTGCCGACCACGGCAATTTCGGCGGATGCGCCATCCTTCATGACATAGAGCAAGGACACGATGGCGGTGGTGGGGAAATAGGCGTGGCGGAGCTGAATACCGGACTCGTAAAGTACATCGCCAAGTGGCAAAAAAACCAGTTCCAGATATGGGAACAGACGCGCATATTCGTCCGCTGGCAGGGCGGCGAGAAGGCAATTCTGGTGCGGATTATGTGAAGGAAGCATGCACAACCTCCTAATTTTGATTATCAACCGCGATCACCTGATCCCGGCAACGTGGATGAAGCAGGGATATTGAAATACTTGAAATATTTTACTCATTTTACATTTCCCGCTTTACCTAGGTTCGCCAGCGCACAGAGCAGCCCCCTCGTGTGAGAGAGACCATAGGCGTGACGATCGAGAGTTGACCCAGAGCGACTACGCAGTTGAAATCCCGTGCGGCGTGGAAAGGGTACAGAAGGCCGGAAATAGGATGAGCATCAGGCCGCAGGTGGAGCGCCTCGTATCAGCTGCGATGCCAGACTCACCGGTATGCAGCTCTCTTCAAATGACATAACGGCGTCTTGCAGTAGCGCTGATCACGGCATGAGGGGCGGTACAACCCGCAGGAGGAAACATGAAAACGCATGTCCATGAAGTTCCCTACCTGCGATTACTAATCGGGGGTATTGCGGCGGTTCTGCTTGGTCTCTTTGAAATTGTAGCCGTGATGGCGTGGGTGCCAGCCTCGACCGAAGAAAGTGTCGACAAGCTCCTGACGTTGCCGACCAAGACAGTCGGTTCGCGCGTCAGGGTGAAGTGTGCGGAATGCGGCGTTGTCGTGTCCACGCGGGAGATTGAGCAACTCGGCAGGTCGGGCGAAGTGCTAAGAGGCGGTCAAAACGAGATATCGGGGAAGCATCCCAAGAGCCACGAAGTCACTATCCGCATGAAGGATGGCTCGAGCCGTGTGTTTCTGGATGCGCACCCCGTGAATTGGCGACCGGGGGAAAGGATAATTTTCATTCAAGGCGCAAGCCAGTTGAACAATTGAAACCGACGCCATTGGTCCGGGCGGATGAGCCGCTGGCGGTGGCAGGCGTGAATTCCAATGCGCTCCGTACGCCAGCGTACAGAGAATATGCTGGATTCGGGGGATGATGACCATAATGAATGGTTGTACAGCCCAACTAGCGTTGGACGACATGAAACACACCACAAATCAACACTCGTCATGTACTCCCCGAGGTCGTGACTGGCTCAGATCGTTTCGCAGAGGCTGTCAGTATCCCATCGCTTTTACAGACAGTTGGTAGAAAGACGGCAATGAAAGGCGAAAATCATGCAACTTAACAATTGGGAGTAATAATAATGACCTATGCATTAACCAAAAAACAAAAAAAGGTGACTCTGTTGTGCATTTTGGCACTGGGCGTTGTGTCGGGCATGGCAAAAGCCGAAACTAATCCGGCGGATAGAGGGTATCTTACTGACCAGCGCGGCACGGTTGCGCGCAGTGGCTTTGGTTTGTGCTGGCACACGGGCTTCGGCCCTGCAGTGCCCACACCTGAGTGTGATGGGACGACGGCACCAACACCGCTGGCCGCGGTCGTTGAACCGACCCCCGCTGCCGCAGCAACAAAGCCCGTAGTGGAGCGAGTAATGCTAGATGCTGACGCTTTGTTTGATTTTGATAAAGCCGTTTTGCGTCCAGCCGGTCGGGCGACGCTGGATGATTTTGCTGGCAAGCTGAAAGGAATGAATCTGGAAGTGATCACAGCGGTCGGTCATGCCGACCGCTTTGGTTCTGAAGCTTACAACCAGCGCTTATCTGAGCAACGTGCAGCAGCAGTCAAGACTTATCTGGTCAGCCGGGGCATTGAATCTGATCGCATACAAACTGAAGGAAAAGGTGAGATGCAGCCAGTAACCAAGAGCGACGAATGCCGTGGTGCAAAGAGTATCAAGGTGATTGCTTGTCTGCAACCTGATCGCCGAGTCAATATCGAAGTGATAGGTAGTCAGTCTGCAAAGTAACTCGATTAACGGTCACTTGCGTGTTCGAAAAATACCCTGTCGTGGCAGGGTATTTTTTCAGTTGTTTGTGCACTATGTGCGTTAGCAGACAGATACAGAAAACCAATCAGCCTAACTTGGATTTGTTGGATCTATCAAAGTGCAATCTTTGCAGTTCGGTCTCGGCAAAGATGAATAAATATCCAGCATGATTTTTCGAGACATTAGTTTCAACTTCGGTTTCAACTTCGATTTCAAACTTTACATAAAGGAATCAAAATGAACAAACTTAACATTAGCGTGATCGCACTCGCAATCAGTCTTGCATTCAGCGCGGGCGCGATGGCAGAAGGCCTGTCGAAAAACGAGTACAAGGCTGACAAGGAAAAGATAGCAGCTGAATACAAGTCGGCCAAGTCAGGGTGTGTTTCATTATCCGGCAATGCAAATGATATCTGCATCGCTGAGGCCAAAGGCAAGGAAAAGGTTGCAAAGGCTGAACTCGAAGCCAATTACAAGCCTACCGTAAAGAATCGTTATCAGGTAAGGGTCGCTAAAGCAGAAGCTGACTATGCGGTAGCGAATGAACGCTGCGACGATTTGGCTGGCAATGCGAAAGATGTTTGCGTGAAGGAAGCGAAAGCGGCAAAAATTACCGCCATGTCGGATGCTAAAACGCAAAAGAAAACCGTCGATGCAAATGTTAAAGCTGACAAGAAGTCTACCGCAGCTCATAACGAAGCAAAAACCGAGTCTGCTGATGCGCGTAAAGATGCCACGGCAAACAAAATTGATGCAGAGTATGCGGTAGCCAAGGAAAAATGCGACACCTTTGCAGGAACCGCCAAGGATAGTTGCTTGAATCAGGCGAAAAAAGACTTTGGCAAGTAATCAGTGGTGCATTAGTAGGCATGAAATGGTCGGTACGAGATCCCACATTTTTATAAAGAGGTGATGCCATGAAAATGATACAAAGAATGATGTTTAGTGCGGTTGCAGCAACCCTGTTTTTTGGCTTGAGTGCTTGTTCCGGCATGTCGACGCAGGAAAAAAATACGGCCATTGGCGCCGGCGTCGGCGCCATTGGCGGGTCTGTTCTGACGGGTGGTAGCACCGCTGGAACTATTGGTGGTGCAGCTGTTGGCGGCATCATCGGCCATGAAGTCAACAAATAATCATGATCAGGAGTCGATGCGCATGGACTGTCCGGTCAGTGTATTGACTCTGCTGAAGGCTCTCGTTTCACAGCGAGTGTAATCATTTTGATCACCCTCGCTGGGGATTAAACAAGTACCAGGAGATAAAGATGATGAATTTCGGAAAAACGGCTAGCGCAGTCTTGGGTATGGGTGCATTGCTTATTGTGTTATCCGCCTGCCAGAAACAGGAAGGACCGGCAGAACGCGCGGGTAAGGAAGTCGATAAGGCGATAGATCAGGCCGGACAGCAGATTGAAAAAGCCGGTGACAAAATTCAGGATGCAGCGAAGGATGATAAGAGGTAATACTATTTAATCTGGAGATTTAATATGAAATATTTTTTTATTACAGTGGTGGCAGCTATAGCGGTGGCGGCCACTATCAGCACCCCGGTACTTGCTGCCGATGTTGGCGTCTCAATCAATATCGGTGAGCCTGGTTTCTATGGTCGACTTGATATTGGCGACTATCCGCAGCCACAAGTAATCTATAGCCGACCGATGATAATCGAGCGCAATTCGATGAACCGACAACCGGTCTATTTACGTGTACCACCAGGTCATGCCAGAAACTGGCGCAAGCATTGTCGCGAGTACAACGCCTGTGGCGAGCAGGTCTATTTTGTGCGGGACAGCTGGTACAACCGTGAGTATGTACCACGCTACCAGAAAAGCCATGGCAATCATCGGGATGGTAGAGGTGACCATCGGGGTGGTGACGGGGATCAGCGTCGAGATGAAGGTCACAACAGAAACGAAGGCCGTGGCAATCATGGTCGTGATCACTAAGGCATTTGCTTAATAAGGCAGTGTAGCTTTCACGGTTACCCGAGGGGTAGCCGTGGGTTAAATTCTGATTAAGCGCACACCGGTTTTTAAGAATATGTAAAGGAAACGCTGAACAAGTGAGTTTTACTCATGGTTCGACAAGCTCACCATGAACGGCAGCAAAGACTTACCGTTCGTCCTGCGCTTGTCGAAAAACTTAATCAGCGTTGCCTAAACGCATAATTTTCAAGGTAGTCTTTCTTCGTCTACCTTGGGGATGCCTGTATCCATATCCCCTTTTAATAAATCCGCGCGGGCATATTCCGCCAGTTTCTGGTATTTGAAGCGGATAGCCTCGAGCGCTTCTTCTTCTAATTGCTCCAAGTCCAGCAGCCCGTTGTGCGCGCCTTGCGTTGCCCGGATTAATTCATCCAGCTTGATTTGCATGGCCTGAGAATCGACGTTTTGTGTGTTCTGGATCAGAAATACCATAAGAAAAGTAACAATCGTCGTCCCCGTGTTGATTACCAGCTGCCATGTATTATCAAAATCAAAGAGGGGGCCTGTGACTATCCATACAATAATGGTTGCGGTCGCCAAGCCAAAAGCAGAGGGCCTCCCAGTTGCTTGGGCTGTCCAATTTGCAAATCGAGTAAACCACGGCCTTGATTTCTTAGGTTGCATGCTTTTTCCAGAAGTTGGCGAATAGATCCAATAGCCTAGCACCAGGCACACTTTTTCTGATGATCGGTGAGCTAGGCGTTGTCTTATCTGAAGCTACGCCTGTTGGTATTTTTAAGCACAACGGAGTGTGATTAGTACAGTGCCAAAGCAAGCCAGATGGACTCAGTCTCTGTACGGCGCCGCACAGAATGCATTTGGAAACATTGCTATCTTATCTTCAGGCCTTGGATTTTCATGCATCAATCGGTTCCGGTTGTTACCACAAATTTTTCTTCGTGATTTCTCATTGCGCGGGATGCACAAATGATCGGGAGCGACTGTGGCAAGAGGGCCGACTTGGTAATTTCACCAATCGGGTTTTTTTATACAAAGGAGTTTGATATGAACTGGGATACCGTTGAAGGAAACTGGAAGCAATTTAAAGGCAAGGTCAAAGCGCAGTGGGGAAAACTGACGGATGACCACCTTGATGTGATTGCCGGCAAGCGCGTTGAGTTGGCCGGCAAGATTCAAGAAGCCTATGGCATCACGAAAGACGAAGCTGAAAAGCAAATCAAGAGTTTTGAAGAAATGAACAAGGATTGAATCTTTTAGATTCAGTTCACTTGGTATGGATATTTATTATGAAAAAAATGACTGAGTATTTTTCTGCATTTTTTGTAATTGTAACGCTGGTCTTTTTTTATCTAGCCTGGAGACATACATCATGAAACAAATCACCAAATACTTTTCTGCATTTTTTCTCGCGCTTACCTTGATAACTGTCGTGGGTTGTGCTTCCACCTCGAAACATGAGGGAACCGGCGAATACATTGATGACAGCGTTATCACCACCAAGGTGAAGGCAGCAATACTCGATGAACCGACGCTCAAAGTTGCCGAGATCAATGTTGAAACCTTCAAGGGTGTGGTGCAGCTGAGTGGCTTCGTCAATTCTCAAGCCGATATCAACAAGGCAGTCGAAGTAGCACGCGGCGTTCGCGGTGTGAGTTCAGTCAAGAACGATATGCGGGTCAAGTAAACGATGGTTACCCGCAGGTCATTCTCGGCGTCAGGTCCGGATGACCTGCGGGGATTTTTCATTTTTCACCATTTTTCAGCAATACCGCTACTGGATATTCCCGATAATTGCGCTGAACACATCGATGCCGTAATCCCATGATCAGGTGCCGCCCATGCGGCAAAGGGCAAGGTAGCCGCACAGACCAATTTCATTCCTAATGGTGAGTACTTCCGCATGACAGAATTTACAACTCCCGAGGCGGAATCTCTCGCAGACAACCAATCGTCAGCGGGCTTTGAGTTGGCTATATCGCATACTCGGTGCATGCAACGCGGGTACCGAAATCATGTTGCCATTGATCGATAAACCTGAGTGCATGCGTTGGGCAAGGGAGTACAAGTATCTCTGCAACAGATTCATGCGAACCCCAAGGCGTGATGCTGTGCTTGACTACGCACGACGGAGTTTTGGCGCGAATGGAAAGCTTAACGCCGTGGACGGTTTTATGTGCATTGATCAAATTGTATTTGTTGACGCAACCGGCAAGCAAAACAGTAACTTGAGCAGAGCAGCTTCCGGTCTTGCCGGAGGTGGTTTGAGCATGCCGCCGTGACATTGCCTCGTGTGCTCAAATGGGTTGCCGGAGTTTTTCTTGCGCCTATCGTGGTGGCGGTTTTTTTCGTCCTCATTTTCGGCTGGAACTGGCTGCGTGGCCCGATAGAGCGCATGACGGCAGAAAAAACCGGTCGCGTACTCGCTATCAACGGCGAACTCAAGGTGAAATTCGGCTGGCCTTTGCCTCGGATTCACGCCAACGCAGTGACATTCGCGAATCCGGATTGGGCCACGGAAAAACAGATGATCGCTGCCGATGTGGTGGAAATTACAATCGATTTGCCACAATTGTTCCGCCAGAACATCGTTTTTCCTGAGATGCGGCTTGAGCGGCCTGTAGTCTTTCTGGAGCAAGGTATCGGCGGTCGAAAAAACTGGCTGCTGGATCGTAGCCAGCAGGATGAAGGCGCGCGTATCCAAGTTGACCGCCTGATACTCGACCATGGAATAATCGGCTATGACGATGCGGCGCAGAAGATCAGCATCCGGTCGGAATTCTCGACTTCGAACACCGGACCAGTTGTTGCCGGGGTCAGCTTTACCGCGCTAGGGCGCTACAAGGGCCTGCCCTTCAAGGCACAGGGCAGCGGCGGGCCGGTGCTTGGATTGCGCGACCAAAGCACACCCTATCCACTGCAAGCCGAGTTCACCGTGGGCCACACCGGCGTGAAGGCCGCAGGCACCATTACCAGCCTGCTCAAGTTTTCCGCCGTTGACATGCGCGTCGCCCTTCGCGGCGAGAGTCTGGCACAGCTTTTTCCACTGTTTGGCATCGTCTTGCCAGAGACGCGTGCTTACGCGACCGAGGGACATCTGCTGCATAGCGCGGATACATGGCGCTACGAAAAATTCTCGGGTCGAGTCGGGGGCAGTGATATTGCAGGCACGGTTCAGATTGACATTGGCGGCAAGCGTCCGGTAATGAAAGCGAATCTGGTTTCCAATGTCCTTGATATCGCGGATCTCGGCCCGTTGATAGGCGCACGGCCGGGCAGTGTACAAGCCGCCAAACGGGCCGCGCTGCCGGCTTCCCGGACCGTCCCCATGCCTGTGCAAGCGCGTGTGCTGCCGGACATGCCGTTCAAGACCGATCGCTGGGACAGCGTCGACGCGGAGGTGACACTGCAGGCAAAAACCATTCGGCATGCCAGAGAACTGCCGCTTGAAGACCTCGTTGCGCATTTGAGTTTGCGCGATTCAGTACTGACACTCGATCCGCTCAATTTCGGGTTGGCCGGCGGCCAGCTCAATGCCGTGATTTCACTGGATGGACGGAAAGATCCAATTCAAGCGCACGCCAGGGTACAGGCGAGAAAAATTCTGCTATCTAAACTGTTCCCGACTGCCGAGCTGACCAAGACCAGCATCGGCCAGATCAACGGCGACTTCGACCTGGCTGGTAAAGGCAACTCGGTAGAGCACATGCTCTCGAACTCGTACGGCAAGGTGACACTCGTCATCGCTGGTGGCAAGATCAGCAAGTTGATGATGGAAAAAGTCGGTCTGCACCTCTGGGAAATACTTGAACTGAAAATCGCCGGCGACAGGCTTGTCAATTTGCGTTGTGCAGTCGCGGATTTTGGTGTCAAAGAGGGCGTGATGGCCGCCGACGCGCTAATCGTCGATACGGAGATCACCACAATCATTGGTACGGGTAGTATCGATCTAGGACAGGAAAAGCTGGATCTGACACTCAATCAAAAAACCAAGAACACCAGTCCCCTGGCGTTGCGCAGCCCAATCACCCTTCGTGGCAGCTTTGCCAAGCCCAATGTCGGGGTTGACAAGGGGCGTGTAGCCGCGCGCGCGTTCGGTGCGATCGCGCTGGGTATGGCCAACCCATTGCTTACGCTGATGCCGTTGATCGACGCCGGTCCGGGACAAGACAGCAATTGCGGGCAAATGGTTCGGGATGCAAGGGCTGTGGCACATTCAGTGAACAAAAAACAGGCCCTCGGAAATAATCGTAACCGAGGGCCTTGACCCGCTAATTGCCTTAAGGGGAAGAAAAAGAACTAGCGGACACAATAAAATTATTGTCTATTCTTTCCGGCAACACTGTGCGCTGGCGCACAGAACCACATGTACATAGGGCGTATGTTCGAGATCGGGATTCTTGATGACCGTCAATCTATACGAGTGAGCAGTTTTCTTCAAACAAACAATCAAAACAGGAATCCTTGTGAAATACTCGATAGATTTTCAGCGGTACTGATGGCTATGGTGTTGAGTGCATGCAATAGACCGACTGTCGTGGCTCCTGCGACAGGGGTTGCGATTCCGGATCCCGCGAGTCTGCCAGACGCCACGGGATCGACCGGTGCGACTGGTATCTCCGGGGATATCGGAGCTACTGGTGAACGTGGCAAAACGGGTGGTGATACTGTAATAACCGTTCCATCTTCCCAATACTGAATTCCGTTTGGAGATATTGGTATGTGCGGCATCAGCGTTTTCCTGCTTGCTTGGCCCAACAAATCTGCTGGGTTAGGTGAATGGGAGTACTATCAATTGGTTTGCGTGCGTTAGTACACAGATGTCCGCCGGAAAGCCCGTGATTATTCACATTCTCCTCGAGAGAAACACGGTTTTTATTTGGCTGTGGAAGTTTGTGATCTTCTGTTGCCGGCCCGACAAGCCCATCCCCCCTTTGGATTTTTATACAGTTTTCACGGGAATCGACCATGTCCGAAACAGAAAACAGTTCCACCGAATTGCGGCGCCAAAAAGCCTTGCTTAAAACAGGCGCCTTGCAGAACGCGATTCTCAACAGCGCCAACTTCTCGAGTATTGCCACCGACGAGAATGGGGTGATTCAGATATTCAACGTTGGCGCCGAGCGCATGCTGGGCTATGCGGCTGCCGACGTGATGAACAAGATCACCCCGGCCGACATTTCCGATCCGCAGGAAGTGATAACGCGCGCCGAAGCGCTCAGCCTCGAGCTCGGCACCCCGATTACGCCAGGCTTCGAAGCCTTGGTGTTCAAGGCCTCACGCGGCATCGAGGACATCTACGAGCTGACCTATATCCGCAAGGATGGCAGCCGCTTCCCGGCGGTGGTGTCAGTTACGGCGTTGCGTGACGCGCAAAATATCATCATCGGCTACCTGCTGATCGGTACCGACAACACCGTGCGCAAGCAGGTCGAAGCAGAGCGGGCTCGGCTCGATCAGATACTGCTGGACAAGAACGCCGAGCTGGAAAATGCCAAGTTCGTGGCGGAAAGAGCCAATCTCGCGAAATCGGATTTCCTTTCCAGCATGAGCCATGAGTTGCGCACGCCGCTCAGTGCGATTCTCGGGTTTGCCCAAGTCATGGAATCCGGCTCGCCGCCGCCGACGCCCTCCCAGAAGCGCAGCATCGATCAGATTCTCAAGGCTGGGTGGTATCTGCTGGAGCTGATCAACGAAATCCTCGATCTCGCGGCGATCGAATCCGGCAAGCTGTCGCTGTCACTGGAACCGGTATCGCTGGCCGAAGTCATGCACGAATGTCGGACCATGATAGAACCGCAAGCGCAAATGCGAGGCATCAGCATGGCCTTTACCGAGTTCGAAACTCCCTACTTTGTCAGCGCTGATCAGACACGGTTGAAGCAGTCTCTCATCAATCTTCTTTCCAATGCGATTAAATACAACACGGTGAATGGAACAGTCGTTGTGTATTGCATCGCAAGCACCCCGGGACACATTCGGATTTGTGTCGAGGACACCGGCGAGGGATTGGTTCCAGAACAGCTTGCGCAGCTTTTCCAGCCATTCAATCGTCTCGGCAAGGAGGCCAGCACGGAGGAAGGTACAGGTATCGGACTGGTGGTGACCAAGCGGCTGGTCGAACTGATGGGGGGTGTCATAGGTGTGGAAAGCACCGTTGGCAAAGGCAGTGTGTTCTGGATCGAATTGACCCTGACGACTGAACCATACACTGCTATTGGCGCCGCCAAACCCCTGGCTATCGACGAGGTGCAATTCCCAGCTGACGCGCAGTTGCACACCCTGCTCTATGTCGAGGATAACCCGGCCAATCTGATGCTGGTCGAGGATCTCATTGCACGTCGACCCAATATCCGCTTGCTGAGTGCGCGGGACGGCAATCGCGGTGTCGAGATTGCGCGCGCTTCCCGGCCGGATGTCATCCTGATGGACATCAATCTGCCTGGCATCAGCGGTATCCATGTGCTGAAAATCCTGGCGAAAGACCCCGCAACAGCACACATCCCGGTGGTGGCGCTCAGCGCCAACGCCATGCCCCGCGATATCGAGAAAGGTCTGGAGGCAGGATTTTTTCAATATCTCACCAAACCCATCAAGGTACCCGAGTTCATGGAAACCCTGGATAGGGCGCTAAAGTTTGCGAAAACCGAAGCGACCGTCGCAGCTCAAAAGGATCAAGCATGATGATTACAGAATCCGAGATTCTTAACGCCAGCATTTTGATTGTTGACGATCAGGAGTCCAATGTCAGTCTGCTTGAGCAAATGCTGAGTGGAGCCGGTTATACCTGCGTTACCTCAACCATGAATCCGCGCGAGGTTTGCGCGTTGCATCGCAAGAACGGTTACGATTTGATCCTGCTCGATCTGCAAATGCCTGGCATGGACGGATTCCAGGTGATGGAAGGTCTCAAGACCAACATTACAGACAGCTATCTTCCGGTGCTCGTGATCACCGCGCAACCTGGCCACAAGTTGCGCGCGTTACAAGCGGGCGCAAAGGATTTCATCAGCAAGCCATTTGATTTGATCGAGGTCAGAACGCGCATCCACAACATGCTGGAAGTGCGGCTGCTGTATAAAAAACTCGAGAATCACAACAGGATGCTGGAACAGGTAGTCGAGGAACGGACTGCAGAACTGCGCGAAAGCGAAGCACGTTATCGCAGTCTGACCGAGCTTGCCTCAGACTGGTATTGGGAGCAAGATGAAAACATGAACTTCACCAAGGTTTCGGGTCCGGTTCTGGAGATGCTTGGAATCCGAGTGGATTCCTTTGCAGAGGATGCAGGCAATACTCGGTTGTCAAATTCAGTGGCCGGTTGGAATGAGGAGGAGCGCAAGCTACTTCAGGCAACTATTGCCGCCCGACAGCCTTTCCTGGATTTTCTCTTTACCCGTGCTAATGCTGATGGTTCGCAACAAACATTTCGAGTGAGCGGAGAGCCGATGTTCAATCGATCCAGTCATTTCATTGGTTACCGTGGAATCGGCATTGAACAAACGACAAAAAAATAGGTTGTATGCCTTTGTGATTAGCGATGTCTTCACCCCATAACCCGAAACAAAACCATCTTCTCGCTGCCTTGCCTGCAGTGGATTTAGCGCATGTGATGGCGCATCTGGAGCTGGTCGCGCTACCGCTCGGGAAGATGCTTTACGAGCCCGGCGGACAGTTACAGCACGCTTATTTTCCCACCACCGCTATTGTGTCGCTGCACTATGTCATGGCCTCTGGGGCAGCGTCGGAATCGGCAGGCGTGGGCAATGAAGGCATTGTTGGAACTTCGCTGTTCCTTGGCGGAACGACCACGCCAAGCTCGGCCGTGGTGCAAACGGCCGGTCACGCTTACCGGATGGATCGTCACTTGCTGATGCAGGAATTTAATCGCGCCGGGTTGATGCAACGTTTGTTGCTGCGCTATACCCAGGCGCTGCTAACGCAGATGGCACAGACAGCGGCCTGCAACCGGCACCATACGGTAGAGCAGCAGTTGTGCCGCTGGTTGTTGTTGACGCTTGATCGCACACCCACGAATGAGCTGACCATGACGCAGGAGCTGATTGCCAACATGCTCGGCGTTCGCCGAGAAGGCATTACAGAGGCCGCAGGGAACTTGCAGCGCACGGGTTTTATCAGCTACCGTCGCGGACACATTACAGTGCTTGACCGCCTGGGGTTGGAAAAGAATACGTGTGAGTGCTATGCCGTGGTCAAAAAAGAATTGGGTCGCTTGCTGTTCGACGTCCGATAAATTTTCGGCATACCTCGAGAAGACGCGAAGCAAAAGCCAGTTACCTTCCTTTGCCCTTGCATATTTCGCTTGATATGCGCTGACAGCCATCTGTCGCTAGATGACACGGTTTGCTTGCCAAAAAACCACCATAGATCATCACATCATGCTCGTGACAGGGGCAGGGTTTTTGTCATTATCAGGCGCAACGCGACGAAATACGCCATCGCCTCATGTTCAATGTGGCCCGTGGAGCTGTTGAAAGCTAACCATCCATAAACCATACCGTCCAAGAAAAGTCCGTGCTGTGTGCGATGGCGAACAGAACTCCAATCGAATAATGAGTACTTTGGGATTGTAATTCCACATGGCCGCAAGACATTTCATTTCAGATGTACGGCTCCATTCAACAATCGGGAGGAAATTGTCATGAAGTATTCAATCTTTTTTTCGGCAGCATTAATGGCGTTGGCACTAAGCGCTTGCGATAGACCGACAGTCGTGACGCCTGCGACAGTGGTTAATGTTCCTGTCCCGGGACCTGCAGGCCCCACTGGTGCCTCAGGAGCGACCGGATCCACCGGCAATACGGGTGCAACGGGCTATACCGGGGCAACAGGTTCTACGGGCGACACCGGTGCTAGCGGAAAATCAGGCAACAGCACCACGGTAATCGTGGCACCTGCGGTGCCAGAAAAATGATCAATTCACTTACAAAGCGGGGTAGAAAATCATGAGCTTGGGAACCATCATTTTAATCTTGCTGATCTTGATGCTGATCGGTGTTGTTCCAGCCTGGCCGCACAGCCGGAATTGGGGTTACGGCCCCAGCGGTGGTTTGGGCTTGGTGGTAATCATCCTCATTGTATTGCTGTTGATCGGACGCTTGTAATGGGTTGTACTTGTGCTGTGATGAGCACTCATGCGACATTTTCAGCCTCTGGTTTGGTTTTGACTGCGCGCTATTTTTATAGGTGAAAAAATGAATAATTTATTGAGAAATGTCCTGACAGTGGCGGGTATGGCGATCGCCACACAAGCCGTCGCACAGGTTACCTTTTATGAGCGTGAAGGTTTTTCCGGCGAGTCTTTCACCACGGAGAAACGGATCAGCAACTTCGAGCGCTATGGCTTCAATGATCGCGCTTCGTCAGTCGTGGTTATCGGTAACCGTTGGGAGGTTTGCGAGGATGCACGGTTTAGTGGCCGCTGTGTTGTGTTGCGCGAAGGCAATTATCCGTCATTGAACGCGATGGGATTGAACAACCGCATTTCATCAGTGCGTACCGTCAGCAGGGATGCAAATATTGATAGTAATCGTTATGCACCCACTCCTGTTGATAACAACTACCATCGGCGCAGCAACGAGCGGTTGTACGAAGCCGATGTCACTTCGGTGCGCGCAGTCGTTGGGCCACCTGAGCAGCGTTGCTGGGTCGAGCGAGAGCAGGTGGCAGAGGAGCGCAGCAAAGCCAATGTTCCCGGCGCGATTGCCGGGGCGTTGATTGGCGGTATTCTGGGTCACCAGGTTGGCGGCGGGCGTGGCAAGGATGTCGCGACAGTGGGCGGCGCAGTCGCCGGCGCTGCGGTGGGTGCCAATGTCGGTCGCACCAACGGACAAGCAGCAACAACGAGAGATGTCCAGCATTGCAACAGTGTCCCCAGCCAGGCAAAGCCGGAGTTCTGGGATGTCACCTACAACTTCCGTGGCCAGGAGCATCGCATACAGATGACTGCGCCACCGGGGCCTACCGTTACCGTTAACGATCAGGGTGAACCACGGGAGTGATATCGGTATCACTGTGCCCGCAGGAAATTTGCAGCGCGGATTTATTAGCTACCGCTGTGGCCACAGTGCCTGATCGTTTTGGGCTGTAGAAGGACGTGTGCGAGCGCCCTGCCGTGGTCAAAAAAGAATTGAGAGAATGTGGAGCTGCCTGTTGCCTTGGCAAAAAGCCAAGGACAACTTAGCGAAAAACTACCGTCTTGTTGCCATGCACCAGCACGCGATCTTCCAGGTGATAGCGCAGGCCGCGCGCGAGCACGGTTTTTTCGATGTCCTTGCCATAGCGCACCATGTCTTCAACGGAATCAGAATGGTCGATGCGGATGACATCCTGCTCAATGATCGGCCCTTGATCCAGCGCTTCGGTGACGTAGTGGCAGGTGGCGCCAATGAGTTTCACGCCGCGCGTATAGGCTTGATGGTAAGGCTTGGCGCCAACGAAGGAAGGCAAAAAACTGTGGTGGATATTGATGATGCGTCCGGCATAAGCAGCGCAGAGTTTGGGCGACAAAATCTGCATGTAGCGTGCGAGCACCATGGTGTCGCCTTGGGCTGCTTCAAACAAGCGATGCACTTCGGCATACGCCGCGGCTTTATTGTCTGGCGTGACCGGCACATGATGAAAAGGAATGCCATGCCATTCAACGAAGCCTTTGAAGGTGTCGTGGTTTGAAATCACACAAGCAATATCGATATTTAATTCATTCGCTTGCCAGCGGGCGAGCAGATCGTACAAGCAGTGTTCTTGTTTGCTGACCATGATCACTACGCGCTTTTTGACGGCAGAATCGTTGATGCGCCAGTCCATGCGCAGATCAGTCGCGATCGGGCTGAAGCGCTGGCGAAATGCGTCGAGTGGAAAAGGGAGCGAGTCGGCTTTGACTTCAATGCGAATGAAATAACGGCCATCAATCGCATCGGCATGAAAGCTGGATTCAAGAATCCAGCCTTGGTGTTCAGCAATAAAACCAGTAACGCGGGCGATGATGCCGACCTGGTCCGGGCATGAGGCGCTGAGCGTGTAAAAGCGCTGGCTGTGCATCAGGTGAGCGAAGCAATTCTGGTTGCAGCCGAATCAATTTCAGCCCGCAAGGCGGCATAGTTCATGGCGACCGGAAATTGCGGAAATTCATCGATCACATTTTGTGGTGGATGAAACAAAATGCCGGCGTGGGCTTCCATCAGCATCGCGGTGTCATTGTATGAGTCGCCTGCGGCAATCACTTGAAAGCGCAGTTCCTTAAAGCGTTGCACGGCTTCTTTTTTCTGGTTCGGCATGCGTAGATGGTAATTCACCAGAAACCCCGTGGCATCGGTTTCCAGCTTGTGGCAGAACAAGGTAGGCATACCCAGTTGCCCCATGAGCGGCATGGCGAATTCGTAAAAGGTGTCAGACAGGATGACGACTTGAAAGTCACGCCGCAAGGCATCGAGAAAATCTTTTGCACCTGTCATCGGCCCCATGTCAGCAATCACTTTTTGAATATCCGGCAGCCCCAGCTGGTGGGTTTTGAGCAAGTTCAACCGATAGGCCATCAGCTTGTCGTAATCAGGCTCATCGCGCGTGGTGCGACGTAGTTCGCGAATGCCGGTGCGCTGGGCGAATTCGATCCAGATTTCAGGTATCAAAACCCCTTCGAGGTCGAGACAGACAAGTTGCACGCAAATTCTCCAAAAAGTCGGCGCTGGTGATACGGCGCAAGAGCCGCGATTTTACCTGTTTGCGTGCCTTTTCTCGCGTGTGATGTGTCAGGATAAGCTGCCGTGGATGGAAGGTGACTGTTTTTTCAGCGACGAGGAAGGTAACTCGTCGAACAAGGCCCGGTATTCGGCTGCAAAGCGTGGCAAATGGGTGAAACCCCAACGTGCCGCAGTCTCATGGATTTTTATCGCCTGCGATGGTGTGCGGTTCAGGTCCCGACGCACGCCGTTAAGACGACGGTTGCGCAAGTATTGGAGCGGCGCCACGCCAACGGTGTCCAGGAAACTATAGTGCAGCATGCGTTGGCTGACCTTGAGTCGATCGCAGAGTGCCTTGATCGTCGGTGGTGCACTGGGGTCGCTGAGCACAAGTTCGATCGCCTCATTGACCAAATGGCTGTGCGCCTTGAACGAGCGTGTACGCATCGGCGCAGGTTGCGCTGAGCGCAGTGTTTCCAGGAGATGTTCCAGGGTCATTGAACGGATGGCTTGTTGCTTCTGCGGATTGTGCCGCAATATCTGGTGGTCATCGCGAGGATCAAGGATGGAGGCCAGATAATGACGAAGTTCGACGAGTTTATCCGGATCAGGACGCAGGACGTTGAGCGCATTGGGTGTATTCGCCATGAGTCGTCGGAAGTTGCCTAAATCGCGCTCGACCATTAAATTTTCTAGCAGGGAATCTGGAATGGCAATGGCGATGGCATCAAATTCTTCAGGTGTGGATAAAGAAAACCCTGTCTCGCTCTGAAAGGTGAAGAGCGAATCAAGTGTGATTGCCTGCCTGGAAAGCAGACCTGTACTGCTCATCTCCAGAGGTACGCCGATCACGCGATAGTTCTTCCAGAAGTGTCCGCTCTGACACACTGCGCGATTGGCTGTCGCCCGAAAGATTTGCATTTCTTCAATCCACATCTCAACGACCTTGCCAGTAAAAGCGCCAGGCGTCATCTGGTCACAAGCCTGATTCCATCCAAACATGGCGTTGGCGTGTTCATCGGCATCACAGGTCGTTTTTTGCTCATAGAGAAAAGGGGATGCTCCTTCATTCTCTGGTGACGTGGGTTGCGTTAAGCGGCTTCTGACAAGGCTGGATCCGGCAGGTTTTAGCGATGACCGTCGGCCGCGGGATAAATCTGTGAAGGGGTAGGTAACGGTAACCATGAGTGCATGATAAACCAGTTGGGAAGGCTTGCTATCCAAGGTGTTTTTTTCCGATTTCGGATACCGTGCTGTGCCTGATTCCATCATAATGTTCTTCATAAGAACAGAAGCATTAATCCCCAAAGGCATCAGGAGGTTGGCCCTGCCTCGCAAAGTTTGTTTTGGCATGGGCTGACGGATATGCAGCAGAGGCTAAGCAATACCCTCGATGCTGTGGACAATGGAAAGGAGAAGGTACCATGGGACACCACGATCTTCATCAGGCGGAGTTGCCGCCGTTAGCCATTCAGTTTCCGCGAAGCGATGGCTCGCGCGTTCCTTATGAAGTATTCAGTTCGCCCGCCATCTACGAGCGCGAACAAGAGCGCATTTATCGCGGCCCGACGTGGAACTTCGTCGCGCTGGACGTTGAAATATCTCAACCGGGCGATTTCAAAAGTACTTACGTGGGCGACACGCCGGTGGTGGTCACCCGTACCCCCGACGGTAGCCTCGCCGCCTGGGTCAACCGTTGCGCCCATCGTGGGGCAAAACTATGTACGCTTCCTCGCGGCAATGCCACATCCCATGCCTGCCTTTACCATCAGTGGAATTTCGATAGCCGTGGCAACTTGACCGGTATTCCTTTCCGGCGCGGGCAAAAGCAAATGGCCGGTATGCCGCCTGATTTCGACATGAAAGCGCATGGCCTGCAAAAGCTGCGGGTGGATAGCTATGGCGGGCTGATCTTTGCCAGCTTCAGTGACACCGTAGCTGCTTTGCCAGACTATATCGGCAACGAAATGCGGCCATGGATTGATCGCATCATGCACAAACCGATTGTCTATCTTGGGTGCACCCGGCAGTTTGTGAACGCGAACTGGAAACTGTATTTCGAAAACGTCAAAGATCCCTATCACGCCAGCTTGCTGCACTTGTTTCACACCACCTTCAACATCCTGCGGGTGGGCATGAAAGCGCGCTCGTTACCGGATGCAGGGCATGGTTTGCACAGCATCATCACGGCCACGCGTATTGAAGACGATAATTCAAGTGCTGCATACACGGCGCAGGATATTCGCTCCATGAACGAGGGCTTTCATCTCGAAGACGAGTCGGTTCTTGGTTATGTGCATGAATACGAAGAAGCCACCACCAATCATATTCAGTCGATTTTTCCGCAATTGGTGTTGCAGCAGATTCACAATTCGCTGGTAGCGCGCCAGTTGCTGCCCAAGGCGCCGGACCAGTTTGAACTGGTGTTCCACTTTTTTGGCTATGCTGACGACACACCTGAATTGCGCGAGCTGCGCATCAAGCAAGCCAACCTGGTCGGGCCTGCGGGATATATTTCCATGGAAGATGGCTATGCCACCGAGCTGGTACAGCGCGGCAGCTTGCGCGAAGGCAAAAGCAGCTCGGTACTTGACATGGGGCTGAGCCAACCCGACCAGCAAGACACGCTGATTACCGAGAGCCTGATCCGTCGCTTCTGGACCGGTTACCAGGCCCTGATGGCACTGTGAAGGAATCCTTATGACTCCACTTGATCAAATGTTGCTCTGGTTCGAACTCTACAGTTTGCAGGAGCGCTATATCAGCGTGCTGGATAACGACCAGCTGGAAGCCTGGCCTGAGCTATTTACCGCCGATGGCCATTATGAAATCGTACCCAAGGAAAATGCCGATGCCGGTTTGCCCATGGGAATCATTTATTGCAACAACCAAGGCATGATGCGTGACCGCATTCTGTCCACCCGCGAGGCCAATCTGTACGAGCCGCAGACCTATCGGCACCTGGTATCAGGCTTGATCATCACTCCGGCAGACCAAGGGATGGTCAAGATGAGCGCGAACTATGTCGTCATTCGCACGAATCAAGAAGGGGATTCCATCATCTATCAGGCGGGACGGTATGAAGACCAGGTGATCAATACTGCGGAGGGTTGGCGCTATCGCTCAAAGCGCGCGATTTATGACACCTTGCGTGTTCCTACCTTGATGGCGATTCCGGTTTAAGTCAGTGCAGTCAGTTTCAATTTTCACTTTAAGGAATAACAGGTGATGGCAAATGTCAAAGAAGAAATTCTGAAAAAAGTAAAAGGTTGGGCGGGTTATGTGGATGCCAGATTAGGCTTTCGCAATCACTGGTATCCAGTCGCCTTCGGTAAAGATGTTGCCGAAGGTCAGCCACAAAAAATCAGGCTGCTGGGCGAAGATTTACTGATCAATCGCGTGAATGGCAAACTTTTTTGCATCAAGGATCGCTGCTTGCACCGAGGCGTGCCTTTCTCGGCGAAAATTGAATCCTATACCCGTGACACCATCAGCTGCTGGTATCACGGTTGGACCTACCGCTGGGAAGACGGTTTGCTGAGTGACATCATTACCAATCCGGAAAGCATGCAGATTGGCAAGCAGCGGTTAAAAACCTATCCGGTGCAAGAGGCCAAGGGATGCGTCTTTATTTTCCTCGGCGATATTGACCCCCCCGCATTGATCACCGATGTGCCGCCTACGTTTCTTGATGACGACATGGTGATTTGTGGCCAGAATAAAATTGTCCACTCGAATTGGCGACTCGCCGCTGAAAACGGCTTTGATCCAGCGCACATTTTCATTCACAAAGACTCTGTGTTGATCAAGGGCAACGATCTGGCGCTGCCGCTGGGCTTTATGCCTAAAGGGGATCCAAAAATGCGCACCCGCATTGTTGAAGGCGATGAAGAACAAGGTGCCAAAGGTGTGTTTGACTTGTTAGCGGAAGCATCTGTCCCGGTATTTGAAGGAAAGGTCGGCGGTAAAACTGTACGCATGGGCAACATGGGCCATAACCGTGTTGCCAACAATATCTCTATCTGGCTGCCGGGTGTGTTGCGTGTGCAACCCTTCCCTGATCCTTCGACGACGCAGTTTGAATGGTATGTGCCAGTGGATGAAAACAGCCATTACTACTTTCAAACCATCGGTAAACGTTGCGCATCACACGCTGAAGAGAGCGCCTATATCGAAGAATTCAATAACAAATGGTGTGCCTTGGCACTCGACGGTTTTAATGACGATGATGTCTGGGCAAGAGAAGCGATGGTGGGGTTTTATGCTGACGATGAAGGCTGGTTGAAAGAAATTCTTTTTGAGGCGGATAGCGCGATTGTCGACTGGCGCAAGCTTTGCTCAAAACACAACCGTGGCGTGCAAACCCAGGAACATGTCAAAGCCTGATTTCCTTTAAGGAGGAACCATGACGCCCCTTTGACAACCCGGCGCTACTGCCCTGGGCGTGGCTAACGAATATCCTGAGCTGGTCGATAAGCTCATCCTCATGGGCAGCGCCGGTTTGAATGGTGAAATAACCCCTGCCTTGATGCCTGTGCTTAACTACGATTTCACCAAGGAAGGCATGATCAAGCTAATCAAAACGCTGGCTAACGATAAATTCGAAATCACCCAGGAGATGGTTGACTATCGCTGGGGCAACTCAGTCAAACCGGGTACCCGTGAAGCCCATGGCAACACCATGGGCTGGGTAAGAAAGCAGGGCGGTTTGTTTTATTCCGAAGAGTACATTGCGCGCGTTAAACACAAAACCCTGGTCGTCAATGGCAAAGATGGCCTGGTGGTGCCGCTTGCCATGGCGTATCGTTTTCTCGAACTGATCGAAAACCCATGGGGTTACATCGTTCCGCATTGCGGCCATTGGACGATGATAGAACACCCGGAGGATTTTTCCGCCGCTGTGACTTCGTTTATCAAGTCACATTAATTGGTTTTTTGGCATTAACATGCGCCACAAAGCTTGTGCGCATGTTTTCCATCATTTTCGTTGGAAGGATTTGTTATGGCTCGCTACGAAGTGCACCAACTGATTCAAAATCTTGCAAAGGTGCCTGGTCTGCTGGATCGATTGACTTCGGAATCCCAGGTTGTCTTTGATGGATATGGGCTGACCGAGCAAGAGAGACAGGCAGCACTCGCCCAAGCGGGTAATGCTGACATTATTGTCCGTGGCGGCAATGCTGATTTACCCAAAGCATCCAAATGAATCGATACGGAGAAATGTTTCATCATGAGCTTTATCAAAGTATGTCAACGTGACGAGATCCCTAGTGGAGGCATGCGCCGCGTCATGATTGACGATAGGACGCCGATAACAATTTACCGTATTGGCGATGAGTTTTTTGCTACGTCTGACTACTGTACGCACGGCATCGCTTCGTTGAGCGAGGGAGAGCTCAACGGGGATGTTATCGAGTGCCCTTTTCATGGGGGATCATTCAATTTTCGTACCGGCGAACCAGTCGATGCGCCGTGTACGATTCCCCTTGAATGCTTCAAGGTTGAGGTACAGAATGACGATGTATTTGTAAATTACGGTTAAAAATCACGATAACAAAAAAACTCATGACCATTTCCGACACAACATCCGGCACGAATGTGCACGAAATTGCCGAGGGGATTTATCGCATCAACACCCCGGTGGCTTTTCCCGACGGGGGCGATTTTTCGTACAACCAATATCTTATTGTGGATGACGAACCCATGCTGTTCCACACGGGACATCGCAAGATGTTTTCCTTAGTGCAAGAAGCCGTCGCCAGCATTCTGCCTCTACACCAGTTGCGTTACATCGGCTTTTCTCATGTCGAAGGCGATGAATGCGGCGCATTGAACGAATGGCTGGCTGTCGCACCACAGGCTTCTCCCGTGTGTAGCCAGATTGCTGCCATGACTTCCATCGATGATATGGCCGATCGGCCCGCCCGTCCGCTGGCCGATGGTGAATTGCTGTTGCTAGGGCAGCATAGCGTGCGCTGGTTTAATGCGCCGCATTTGCCCCACGGCTGGGAATGCGGCTATCTGCTGGAAGAAAAAACGCGCACTCTGCTGTGTGGCGATCTATTTACCCAGCCTGGCAAAGGTGAAGCCGCCGTCATTGAAAGCGATATCCTCGCGCCTAGCGAAGCCTTTCGTCGCGCGATGGATTATTTTTCCCATGCGCCAAATAGCTCGGAAATCCTCGGCCGGCTTGCCGCAGCGCAGCCGCAAACGCTTGCCTGCATGCACGGCAGCGCCTGGCAAGGCGATGGCGCATCACTCTTGCGTGCCCTGGCTAGATCTCTCGCGCAAGCCAATTAAAACCGTGAAACTCTTTCAAGCCTGAAAAGTCGTTGCTGGTGACACGGTAAAAAACGTTGGCTAGGCTGGCAGCTTCAGACAGGGACGGCAGTTTTCAACTCTTAAACGTGCGTACGTACCCAATGTTCAATCGCATCCGCCGTCATCGCGCCAGCTTGTCGTGCTGCTTCACGGCCCTGTTTGAAGAGAATCAGGGTGGGAATGCTGCGAATACCGAATCCCGCCGCCAGATTTTGTTGCGCTTCGGTATCCACTTTGCCTAACCGTATTTCTGGCTCCAGCTTGTGTGCAGCAGTGGCAAATGCCGGTGCCATGGTGCGACACGGCCCACACCACGGCGCCCAAAAGTCGACCAGCAGGGGCAAGTCACTGCGTTCTGCATGGGCAGCGAAGCTGGCTGCATCCAGCGTGACGGGCGTGCCCGCAAACAGCGGGCGTTTACATTTGCCACAGACACCACTCGTATCTCCTGCGCTGATGCGTTCAGCAGGCAGGCGGTTCAGCGTGTGACAGTGTGGGCAGGCAACAAGGCGAGAGGCAGTCATGAAGGACTCCGCGGGTTGTATGATAAGAGCTATTACATGTGTTCTATCCAGATGAAATCAAGCTTATCCGACATCTTTATAGCGCGGTGCAGCCGTAATCATTACCATCACAGCAGTTACTGCGCATGAACAAAAAAAACGCTGCATACATTTTGCCGATTCTTCTGCCTTACGCCTTCGGCTATTTTCTGTCTTATCTGCTACGCAATGTGAATGCCGTCATTGCGCCTGATTTAACCCATGAGCTTGGGCTGGGTGCGGCGGATCTGGGGTTTCTCACCAGTGCGTATCTAATTGGCTTTGCGCTGGCGCAACTGCCACTGGGCATCGCACTCGACCGCTGGGGTCCACGACGAGTTGAATCAGCCTTGCTGGTGCTGGCGGCCATAGGATGCGTCGGCTTTGGATTGGGCCACACGCTCACCCAGCTTGCCTTGGCGCGCGGGTTGATTGGTCTGGGTGTTTCGGCGTGCTTGATGGCCTCGTTCAAGGCCTTTTCGCAATCATTTTCAGCGACACGCCAGGCTTCGCTGAATTCATCCATCATGGTAGCTGGCGGCATGGGTGGCATCACCGCGAGTGCACCGTTTAACTTGTTGTTGCCTTATGCCGGCTGGCGCAATATCTTTCTGTGTTTGGCGGCGCTGACATTAATCGCAGCGTATGCCATACGCAAAACCCCGGAGCAAGATCAGCCTGCACAAACGGTACCGTTGGCTGATCTTATCCGCGGTATTGGCGGCATATTCGGTTCTCGTGCTTTCTGGAGATTTGCACCGCAAACGGGTTTTCTCATTGGCGGCTTTGTTTCCATCCAGGGCTTGTGGGCCATGCCCTGGCTGTTGGGTGTTAATGCTTACTCTCAGCAAAATTCTTCATTTCACATGCTGCTGCTAAGCCTCACATTAACGATAGGCTATTTTTTGCTGGCGACCCAGATAGCCTCGCTGATCCGTCGCGGTTTAACCATTGAAGGGCTTTTTTCCTGGGGCGCTTCGGCCGCATTAGGGGTTTCTTTGTTGCTGATCCTGGGCGTGGGGGAGAGTCATCTGATGTGGGTGCTCTTCGGGTTTTTCTGTGCCAGTTTCAATTTGATTTATGCCGCGCATGCCAGCTACTACCCGGCGCAGCTTTCAGGCCGCGCAAACACCTGTCTTAACTTGACCGTATTTCTTGGCGGTTTTGGCTTGCAGTGGGGTTTTGGCGGCGTGGTCGATCTGGCGCAGGCCCACGGATTTGCGCGTGCAGAAGCGCTCCAGATCGCGTGGGGCGGTTTGCTGGTTTTGCAGGTGGCGAGCATCATCTGGTTCATGGTGAGTAAATCCTGGGTGGCTTTAATGCCGGTCACGATAGCGCAAAATAATAAAACAGCGGGGTGAGTGTTGATCAAGGATACAGAGACAAAATCAGGCGTACTTGACGGGGTGCTGAGTGGCATCACCGTGCTGGATTTATCGCGCCTGATCGCAGGGCCCTATAGCGCCATGGTATTAGCTGATTTAGGTGCGCGCGTGATCAAGGTAGAAGCGCTCGCGGGTGAAGATGGGCGGCACTTTGGCCCGCCTTTTTATAACGAATCGAGCGTGACCTTCATGGCATGTAATCGTGGCAAAGAATCCATTGCCCTGGATTTACGCAAACCTGAAGGCAAGGCGGTACTCGAGCGGCTCATGCGCCAGGCGCAGGTGCTGGTGCATAACTTTCGTCCGGATTTCACCGAGCGCTACGGTTTGCGCTATGAAGACGTGCAGCGCATTAACCCCGAAATCATTTATTACGTTGTCTCCGCTTTTGGCGAAGACGGCCCTGCGCGCTTGAAGCCCGCCGTTGATAGCGTGATTCAAGGCCTCGCCGGGGGATTTTTTGCCAGCGGTGAAGAAAGCGACCCGCCCATACGCATCGGCTTGCCTATCGTTGATGTCGCTTCCGGCATGTGTGGTGCCGTGGGCATGCTGGCCGCGATAATGCACTGGCGGCAAACCGGGCATGGCCAGCGGGTTGAGTTGTCGTTAATCGATACCATGTTCAATTTTATGGCATCCAAGGTGGGCGAATTTGTCATCGAAGGCCGTGCGCCAGTGCGCGAAGTAAACCTGCCGATTGCCGTGCCCAGCCGACATTTTCAAGGTAGCGATGGGGATTATTTCAGTGTCTCCATTGTTAATGAATCGGCCTTTCGCCGGTTCTGCCAGATCATCGATCGGCCCCAGTGGATAGAGGATCGGCGGTTTGCAAAAAACTCGGCACGGATTGAAAATCGACATGAGCTTTTGCTGGTGCTGGAAGAAATTTTTGCCACCCGACCCGCAGCCGATTGGGTCAAGCGATTTGAAGCTGCCGACATTCCGTGCGGGCCGGTAAATACGGTGCCGCAGGCGATGGCCGACCCTGTATTGGCGACCCGCTTTCAGGCGCATCCTGAAATGCCCGGCCTGCCGTTGATTCCTTTCCCGGCACAGCTCGCGCAGGGAATGTGCTCCGTGGCGCAGATGCCGCCGCCACCGCGCATCGGGGAACACACTGCTGCTTTGCTCGCCGAATGTGGATACACCCTAGAGGAAATTGCAACCCTTGCTACGCTGGGCGTGGTGGGTCTTGCTGCATGACTGCCTTGTCGCTATCACATCGAGCGACATTGCTGGTGATTTGTCGATGGTCAGGATGCCATGGTCATGCCGTTATGCCTGAGTAGCGCATCCGGTTGCGGCGCACGACCACGAAAAGCGGTGAAGGATTCAAGCGCTGGTCGTGCGCCGCCAACGGCCAGAATCTCGCGCCAGAAACGCTCGCCTGTTTCTGCATCCAAGGTGCTGCCGGTTTTTTGGCAGGCTTCTTCAAAAGCGGAATACGCATCGGCGGAAAGCACTTCAGCCCATTTGTAGCTGTAGTATCCCGCCGCATAACCACCACCGAAAATGTGCGAAAAGCTGTTAGGAAAGCGATTCCATTCCGGCGGCACAATCACCGCCACTTCACGGCGCACGTCATCAAGCAATTGCCGTACCGTTCGTGTGCTGCCCGGCTGATAGTCGTAGTGCAGCTGAAAATCGAACAGGCTGAGTTCGATCTGGCGCAACATCTGCATGCCGCTCTGAAAGTTCTTCGCGGCGAGCATCTTGTCATACAGCGCACGGGGCAGCCTCGCACCGGTATCCACGTGCGCGGTCATGCCGCTGAGCACATCCCACTCCCAGCAGAAGTTTTCCATGAACTGGCTGGGCAACTCAACCGCATCCCATTCCACGCCCCGAATACCGGAAATCGGCAGTTCATCCACTTGCGTGAGCAGGTGATGCAAGCCATGACCGCACTCGTGGAACAACGTGATGACATCATCGTGGGTGAATGTGGCGGGGCGCTGTTGTTCACCCTCGCCGAGAGGCGCCGGGAAATTGCAATTCAGATAGGCGACTGGGGTTTGAATTTCAGTAGAGCCAGCGCTCGAAAAGTCGGCGCTGGCGATGCGGCGACGCGTGATCACTTCATCCATCCAGGCGCCGCCACGCTTGGTTTCACGGGCATACAGATCAACGTAAAACTGACCAACCAACTGCCCCGCACGTTCGATACGGAAAAAATGCACCGTCGGGTGCCATACCGGCGCGGTGTCCGGCAACAGTTGCACGTTATAGAGCGATTCAACGACACGGAATAAACCAGCCAGCACCTTGTGTTCAGGAAAATACTGCTTTACCTCGTCGTCAGAAAAACTGTAGCGCGACTGGCGCAGTTTTTCAGAAACCCAGGCCATATCCCAGCTTTCCAGCGTGGCAAGACCGCATTCTGCTTGTGCAAAAGCGCGTAGTTCAGCCAAATCGCGCTCGGCGAAAGGACGCGCCTTGTGGGCCAGATCACGCAAAAAAGCGATGACTTGCGCGGGGTTTTCAGCCATCTTTGTGGCCAGCGATACTTCGGCAAAATTGGCGTAGCCCAACAGCTTTGCTTCTTCGTTGCGCAGCGCGAGAATTTGATCGATCAGCGGGCCGTTATCCCATTTGGTCGGGCCGAATTCCGCCGCACGCGTGGCCGAGGCGCGATACATCCGCGCACGCAAATCGCGGTTGTCGGCATATTGCATCACGGGCATATACGAGGGCGCATGCAGCGTGAACTTCCAGCCCGGCTTGCCTTCTTTCTCCGCCGCTGCACGCGCCGCCGCGATGGCATCGTCCGGCAGACCGGCGAGATCTGCTGCACCGGTAATCCATTCAGCATGCGCATTGGTGGCATCGAGCACATTTTCGGAAAACTTGGCGGCGAGTGCCGAGAGCTCTTCCTGGATGGCCTTGAAGCGGGGCTTCTTGTCTTCCGGCAATTCTGCGCCAGACAACCGAAAGTCGCGCAACTCATTGTCGATAATTTTTTTGCGTGCTGCAGTGAGTGAGCCAAATGCCGCACTTTCCGCCAGCGCCTTGTACTTCGAATACAGCACCAGATTCTGGCCCAGGTCAGCATAAAAGCTGGAAACCTCGGGCAGCAGCGCGTTGTAGGCTTCGCGCCAGGGCGGAATGTCATTGACTGAATGCAGGTGGCCGACAATGCCCCATGCGCGCGATAGACGTTCACCCGCATCCAGCACAGGCTGTACAAAATCAGCCCAGGTGGCGGGCGTACTGGGTGCGATCAGGCGTGTAATCAGCGCACGGTTTTCTTCCAGCAACTGATGGACAGCGGGGGCGACGTGTTCCGGCGTAATGGTGTCAAAACGGGGCAAGCCGGTGAAATCAAGCAAAGGATTCATGGTGTGATGGAATTAAATTGTTTGGGGAGAACCGCATTTTGAAAATCGACAATCGATTATGCCGCAAGCGCGTCTTATATGTCTTATATAATTGATTCGCCTTCAACTACAGGATATTCTCGCCATGAGCACCCGTCACATTCGTCTTTTGATTCTCGGTTCCGGCCCGGCGGGTTACAGCGCCGCCGTATATGCCGCCCGCGCCAACCTGAACCCGGTGCTGATCACCGGCATGGCGCAGGGTGGGCAGCTCATGACCACCACCGACGTGGATAACTGGCCGGCGGATGCCGATGGCGTGCAAGGGCCGGAACTCATGGCGCGGTTCGAGAAGCATGCCGTGCGCTTTAATACGGAAATGATTTTCGACCACATCCACACCGCCAAGCTCACCGAAAAACCCATGCGGCTGATTGGCGATGCGGGCGAATACACCTGTGATGCGCTGATTATCGCCACCGGCGCTTCCGCCCAATATCTTGGCTTGCCGTCTGAAGAAACCTTCGCTGGCAAAGGTGTTTCCGCCTGCGCCACGTGCGATGGCTTTTTCTACAAGAACCAGGAAGTCGCTGTCGTCGGCGGCGGCAACACGGCGGTGGAGGAAGCGCTGTATCTGTCCAACATCGCCAGCAAAGTCACCGTCGTGCACCGCCGCAACAAGTTCCGTGGTGAAAAAATATTGCAGGACAAATTGTTCGAGAAAGAAAAAGCCGGCAAGGTGGTTATCAAGTGGAACTCGACACTGGATGAAGTGCTCGGTGATAAAACCGGTGTTACCGGCGTGCGCATCAAAAACGTGGCGAGCGGCGCGGCAGAAGACTTGGCGCTGCATGGCGTGTTCATCGCTATCGGCCACAAACCGAATACCGATCTGTTCGTTGACCAGCTAGAGATGGAAAACGGCTACATCGTCACCCAATGCGGCCGCAAAGGGAATGCCACGGCCACCTCAATTCCCGGCGTTTTCGCTGCTGGTGATGTGCAGGATCACATCTACCGCCAGGCTGTTACCAGTGCGGGCACGGGTTGCATGGCCGCGCTGGATGCCGAGCGCTATCTGGACGATCTGGCGTAAGGCATGAGCGGCGGGCGTGGCGGCAAGCGGCATCTTGCCCCCGGTGCCGCAAGTAAAAAACCGAAACAACGCTCCGCGCTCACTGCTGAAGAAAAAGCGCTATTCCGCATTGCCGTTGCCGATGCTGAACCTTTGGTATCGGATCGTGTTTACCACGAACCGCCTCCGCCGCCTGCGATTCCACATCAGCGCGAGCTGGACGAAGCCGCGGCGCTCGATGAATCGCTGCATGGTCCGCTACTTTCTGATCTGTTTCTCGAAGGAGGTGATGAAGCCGCCTGGCGGCGTGATGGCATCTCGCTGCGCATGCTGCGCGACCTGCGGCGCGGCCGCTGGGTGGTGCAAGCCTCGCTCGATCTGCACGGCCACACCCGCGACGAGGCACGCGCCGCCCTCGCCGTTTTTCTCGCCGAATGCCAAGCCGGCGCACAACGCTGCATCCGCATCGTGCATGGCAAGGGCCAACACTCGCCCGGCCGCGAGCCGGTGCTGAAACACCTGGTGCTGGGCTGGCTCAGCCGGCGCCGCGAAGTCCTTGCCTTTTGCCAGGCGCGCCCGAGCGATGGCGGCGCCGGTGCGGTGATCGTGTTGCTGCAAGCGGCACGAGGATAGCGCGAAGGATCAGAAAGTCGGTGCTGGTAATACGGCGAAAAAAGCGACGGATCGTCAAGACCACTACGACGGGCAGAGGGCTGCGCACAACCAGAACACCAGTCGGCCAGTGCGGCATTATTCAGAATATATTGTCTGATTCAATCAACATAAGCGCGTTCCGCGCGAATGCTGTAATGTTTCCCCCGCAGCCTGTCACGCACTTGATCAAGTAATTTTGGAAAAACAGGCAACGTGTATTTGTCGATAATTTCAGGGTGTCACTGAATATAGCTACCCAAAGATTTCAATGAATTACAAACATCAGCCAGTTTTATGCACCTCGGCGACGCTTTCTCTGGCTCGTTTTCGGGTGTCTACTTTACGTTAGCCACTATGCCGATTCGCCCACTGGAATATGAACAGGTAGTTGAAGCACTGACCCCGATTCTCCAAAACCTACCGGGGAAGGTTGTCGCAATCGATGGGCGCGACGGCTCCGGTAAAACGACGCTAGGACGCTTTCTTGCTTGGTATTTCAACGTCTCCTTAATCGAGACGGATCTTTTCCTGTTCGATGGCGAAGGGTTTAGTTACCGATTGGAAGAAATTAACCACATCATTGGCATTCGCCTATCTAAGCCACGCCCTGTGATCGTAGAGGGAGTAGGACTTTTGTCACTGCTGTCGCAACTCGGCCGCTCCGCAGACTTTCTAATCTACGCAAAGAACCAAAAGTTCTCTGGTAGCGAGGCGCTCTCACACGACTTACGCGCCTATGAAAATTTGCACCAACCAGAAACTGTCGCCAATCTTGTTCTGGAGCTTGTCCATTGAACGTGGCTAACCCATCGTTCGAGAGGGACCGCCAAACAGCTGCGCTGTTTGGTTCCCTCTGCAGCTTCGCTGCTCCGGCGGCCCCTCAACTCAAACGTTAGGCGTATGCGGTACCGCCTTCAAATACCGCAATGAATGGAGATCACACATGAAACTGAAACATCCGAATCTGGCTTCAAAATTCTGCCAAGTCTCTTGGACTGTAAAGGATATT
>SCUZ01000007.1 GCA_004322535.1 Rugosibacter sp. | reverse complement strand
CTTGGTACGGGCGTCATCGAGCTGGTCTGCCTTGCGACGCAAGGCAATGGCCTCGGTATCGTCGGTCGGTTTACCGGATGACTTGTCCTGTTGGTTCGAATTGGCGGACTGTAAGGGTTCAGCGGGTCTTGCCGGCATCACGGGAGGACGAAAGTCGCGTACCGAGGGTTCGTCCGTCAGTTCCGCTGCGCGGGCTTCATTACGCAGCGCCTTGGCCTGCTTGCTGTCGTGCGTCAGTACGAAGAAGAGTATTACCAGCGTCGCCAGCACGAATCCGACCTTGGACAGCCAGTCGCCTTTGATGATGCGTTTGACACGCTCGCCGGAGAACTTTCGGCCTTCTTGGGCGGCATTGTCCGTTTGTTGCTCCCACTCATTGATGGCCTGTTCACGGCTGGCGGAAGCGTTCGGGGTTTTCGGATCATTTGTGTTTGACGGAGGTTTCATGTCTTACCCCCAAACTTGATCGACTTGCGAGCTGTCGTATTGGCGGTCTGGAATGGCCTGTCTTCATTGAACAGGCAGAGTGATTCGCCGCCATCGCGTAGCGTATAGAGACTGCCGACGCGTTCGATCACGACATACTTGCCTTCCATCCGGTAATTCACCACGGACTCATTACCCTTCGGATCAACGGCAAAGAATGCCGGCAGGTTGGTGTGTTCTGCGAATTCGAGATAGGTGAACAAGCCGTCATCGCAGGCGCGCAGCAGCTTGACGTTGGTGCTGCCGGAGACCGAGTAATTGCAGTTGCGAATCTTGACCTTGGTGGCGAGGTCGTCTTTGGTTTGCTTACTGCTGGACTTGCGAATGGCGGCAGGATTTACAGCGATATCGCCTTCCGGGCCGTAACTAAAGCGCAATAGATAGGTAGCATCCAGCTTGGACTTAGAGGTTGTGCCGGTGAGTCGAAAGTAATAAGTACGGCGATCCGTTACCACAGTGAGGTTAGTGATGGCATGAGGCTCAACCGGTTTCAGGTGTACCCGATTGCCCATCGGATGCGCCTGCCAAGCAATCGTATCGCCCAGTGTCAGGTACTGCACTGTCTCGCCAGATTCAAACTCGATGGTCGTCGTGAATCGATAATTGCCAGTGACTTCGTAAACTTCGGCAGCGTTGTAGACCACCTGACGTATGCGTTGGTCGGTCGCCATGGGCTGCGGAATGCGCTCGGCATGTACGGTGTGACTGATGATTACTGCAGCCAGAAGGACTAGGATTTTGTTCACCGGGAATCTCCCTTGTTTAAGGCCGGAGTCGGATTGGCGATCTCCTGATCGGTGCGGTAGGCAATCGCGCGGAAGTTGAGCGGATTGATGATGCGATCTTCGTTGCTCAAGGCGCGTTCGCTATAGCGGAAGCTCACTGTGGCGACGTAGGGTTTTTCCACCGGCAGCATTTGTGAGCCGGGATACTCTTCAATGGCGACGAAGCGCACCTGATAGGTATTGCTGGCGTTTGGCAGGGGCAGAGCCGTATTCACTTCGATGCGACGGCGCACCTTGTAGCCATAGCGTTTCACCGCACTGGCATCGTTGTATTGGGAATTATCATCTTCGTACTGCTGCCAGACGTTGCCGTCCGACATCACGCGAACCATCTTGATATGTGTCGCGTAATCCTGCGGATCGTAGGTTTCGCGCGCCGTGACATAGCGGGCCACATCGCTGCGCTGGATGGCTTCCTTCTGGGTCAGATCGCTGACGCTTTTACCGTATTCAACTGAAGTCACCAGGCCGGTGTGTGAGTCCACAGTCACGGCTAGCGGCACCAATTTTTCCAGGGGGAGCATCATGGCAACGGCGGTCACTGCGCCAGCTGCAATCAGGCCGGCGACCAAGGTTGCAACGAACCAGCGGTTGCGTTCGACGACGACGGCGCCGTGACTGAGGTATTCCCATTCCTTCGCGCCAGGGTCGGCGACGATGGTTGGCGGTATGGTGGGGATCGGTGACATGTCCATTCGCGTTCCTCTCAGGTTTTTGTGCGTCCACCCATTGACAGGCGTGGTCCGCGCCGACCAGCGGCGGCAAGTGCCCGCGACGCGGAGCGAACGACATGACCGGTGGCGTCACCGACGTAGCTCATGGAGCCGATCAGAGCCTGCGCATGGCCGTCTGCTTTGCGCAGGACAAACAACAGGGCCAGAAAAATCATCAACAGTGGGAGGACACGGCCTTGGAGCTGAGCCGCGTTCATCGTACTGGCACTATAGAGATCGCCTTCCGGGACGACTGCTTGATAAATGCCGTATCCCAGCCCGAGTGTGGCGTAGATGAGCAGTTGGAAGATAACCAACGTTACGAGCGACGCAATCCAGTTCTTGAACCATTGCCGGGTCGAATCGAACAGACAGAACGCGACGAAGATAGGTCCCAGCCCGAGCGTTATCGCCACCAACAACTTGACCAATAGCAACAGGAATATGGCAAACGCAATCAGGCAGAGGGTGACGATAAAGACTGCCGCACCCAAGCTCCACATCACCAAATCCCAGCCCGAACGCGACCAAATCGAAAATGCCGTAACCATTCCCCGGTCATAGAGTTCATCCAGTGCCGATGGCGCAGTGTGCCCAAGGGAAATTGTCGAACTGAACATATCGGGACTCTTGGTGAAGACATCGTAGAAATACGCAAACCAGTCCCAGTTCAATGCCGTGTAGGTCACGAAACCGACCAAGAGGATGTTGCGGAAAGCCGTCTGGTACAGGTGCTGGATTTGCCCGGTCATCACCATGTAGCCGTACAGGGCAACAAACAAGGTGACAGCGGCCCACAACGGCGTGCTCACCGCATTGGCAACCGGCCCGAAGACGCGGGTCACGAAGTCGGCAGTGACCTGGTCGGTCACCGTCAGCACGGTTGCAGGCAGCCCCACAGTCAACCTCTCTGAAGAGCAAGAAAGCGTTGCTTCACACGATCATCCAATAGATGCTCGCGTGTGACATTGCCTTCGATGCCGACTTCACTCGCGCGCTGTTGCAAATCCGCAATGCACTCGCTCTTTTGTCGCTCAGTTACGGCAGATATTTTGTCTCTCGCCGAAAATTTGAGTCCGTTGTATTGCCCGATGAATATTTCCGGTTTGTAGAGCGCGGCTGCACAGGAAGGAGCCAGACCGTTGCGCGGCGCAATCCATCGCAGGAACTGTCCATCGCTCGCGCTCAGGAGCGGATTGCCCAGCTTGCCGCAAGCGGTCAACACGATGGTTGCTACCACGATTAATAAGTGTCGATTTTTCATGTCGTCCTCACAATGGGTTCATGGGAAAGCGGGGTTGGGCTGCACGGGGAACCTGCCGCACCGACGCAGGGAGACTTCAACGTAGAGTTTGAGGCGCAGCTCGCCACGGATAGCGCGGCCAGCAGAACGATAATCGTGAAGGGCTTCATGGCTGGCGTGTCCTGTATTGGTAGTTGGCGTCATAGCGCAGCATCTCGGCATTCGTCGCCTGGGCCTGTACCCGGTCGTTTGCTGCACTGGCGTTGAGATTGTTCTGCACGGCGGCAAGCCGCGCTACCGAGATTTGCAGCATCGCGTTTTCGGACACCAGCCGGTTGTTGAGGTCGGTGGCTTCCTTGACGTTTTGCGTACTGTCGATCCGCTGAATCAACTGCTCGATGTTCTTGCGATGCGTTTCCACTGAGTCGTAGGTGGCATCGGTCACGGCGAAGGCAGCGCGCGTGTTGTCGTAACTGAGCTTGTAGGCGCTGGTACTGCGGCTGGCGTCCTTGTCGAACAATGCGGGATCGACGGTGCGCATCAGTTTCTCGTAGTAATCCACCTTGCTTTTGAATTTTCCTGCTTGTTGCAAGCTCACGACCTCCTGCCATGAGCCGGGTACGATGTTGGCGGCAGAAAGTGTTTCGCCCTGCATCAACCCGCCGAGGCCATAGCTGCCGGTGACTGCCTGATACTGGTTTTTCAGTTGCTCCAATTGCGCTTTGAGTTGGGCGACTTGTTCGACCATTTGCGCGTACTGTGCAATGCTTTGCTGAAGGTTGGCACCGTCAATCACGGCCCATTGGGCGTAGGTATTGCCCACCCCTACAAGCCAGAGACTTGCAGCCAGCCACATCAAACGGAATCGTGGAATTTTCATTTTGCTTTCTCCATAAAAACAGGTAACCAGACATCGGGGTCTTCGCTGTTCAGATCGCGCATGATGTTGTGCATCAAGCGCAGGTTGCCTTCATTGCCCGAGAGCACGGGCAGAAAGCGCCGTAGTTCCGGCGTATCGAGTCCGGTACGCACGACAACGCTGTCATTGCCATGCTTGACCAGCGCCAGACGTTCTTCAGGCTCCCATTCGCGCACAAGTTCGAACTCGCGCTGCGATAGGCCGAATACTTTTCGGTAATCGTGCTCATCGGCGCGATCACAGGCGAAATACAGGAAGGTCACCGGCTGCTTGACCAGGCTGTCTGACTTCTCGTCATGGGATAGCTTGAGGTCGGGCGTGATGAAGATCACGACGCCGTTTTTCTTGCGGATGGTCATCAACCAGTCGTCGATTCGCGCACGGAAATAGGCACTACGGCGAAGCTTCCAGCCTTCTTCCAGCACGATGATGAAGGGCTCACTGTCCATCACGAGATCGATGCGGTGAAACAGGTATTCCAGTACGGCCAGCAAAGCTGCTTCGTCCTGAATAATGCGGGTTGTATTGAAGTAGCAGAATCGTGCGTCAAGCTTGAAGCGGTCGTGATCGTTGTCGAACAGGCCAGCGTATTTGCCGCCTGGTAGCCACGTTGCCAGTCGGCTGCGCAAGCTGCCGCCGCGTGCAAGACCAAAATAGCTCGCGATTTCGACCAGGTTGCGCTCGGATGAGGGATGGCGATAACTACCCTCGATGGCGGCCTGAATGACTTGCCTCTCATCGGCGTCAAGTGAGGCACCACTGGCAGCAACACGGTTCTCAAGCCACTGTGAGAGGAAAGCGCGATTGACCGGCGTATCGGGCAGTGCAAGTGGATTGAAGCCGCTTGGTTCACCAATGGCAACATCGGTCACCGCTGCACCACAGGCCCGCGCAAAGATTTCGCCACCGTTCTTGTCGTCGAAATAGAAAATGCGCGGATTGATTTTCTGCACCTGTGCCAACAGCAGGTTGATCAACGTCGACTTGCCGGTGCCGGTCGGGGCGGCGACATGGACATGCCCTGGGGAATACGGCCCCTGCCCGACGTGAAAGTTCAGGTAGTACGGCGTCTTGCTTTCCGTTTCCAGTACGGTGATGGCCTTGCCCCACCAGTTGCCATCGGGACGGCCGCGAGCGAAGTTGTGCAGGCTGGCGAAGCCGGCCAGGTTCGCGGTGGAGATGCGGCGCTTCCTCGCCACATACTGAAAATTCCCCGGTAATTGCGCCCAGAAGCAGACTTCGAGATTCAGGGTTTCGCGTGTGGCCTGTATATTGAGATCGATAAAGCAGTCCTCAACGGACACTAGCGCGCGGTCGAGGGATGCGAGCTGGTTGTCCGCTGCTTTGACCAGCACTGATAGATGGTGCCAGCCCATCGCGACGCGGCCGGAGGCGACATCGCTCATGGCATCGGTCAGGTCATCGATTTGATCCGCCGCCTTGTCTTCGGACTGGTCGAGCCGTTTCTGCTGTACTTCGATTTCCTTGGTCGATGTCGGCCGATCCTCGAAATGGTATGACTGTGCGATGACCATCTCGACCGGCAAATTGAGAAACTTGTCGAGCATGTCGTAGTCGGTTAGGTCGGGATATTCCTTGACGCTGAGAAATGCGCCGAGCTGGCTTTGGGTCCAGCCACGCACTTCCATCGCTTCGTTGCCGAATATCGGCCGGTTCTTGCCGAGGTAGTCACGGATCGGCATGCGTGGTACCCGTACTTCGGCGTCCTGCCAGTTGATGAGGTAAGAGAGGAACCGCAGTGCATCCGAGTGCCAGCCATCATTTTTCTGATACGTGCCGAGTAGTCGAGGCTCATAGGCAGACAGCGACTGCAATACGCGACGCGTGACATCATGCAGTTCCTGCGCGCAGCGACGGCGCCAGTAGTCGAGCTTGTCGCGCTGGCGCTTGTGGCTCAGATAGGCGAAACGATCCTTTGCACCAACCACGACGCCGGACTTGTAGGGAAACTTGATGATCGAGAGGTAAATCTCGTTCACGTATTGTTCGTTCTGCTCGTGCTTGCGCTGCCAGGCGGCATCAAGCTCCGCGCAGAAACGATTCGGGAATGTACCGTCTGGATATTCAAAGTGGCGGCGCCGCACGACATGCACGGTGACGCCGAAGTCGCTTTTGGCGATGGAACGGATCAAGCGATTGCGAAAGCGTTTCTGGCGCTTGAGGTCTTCTTCATCGCGGGTCTGGAAAGCGAGTCCTTCCAGCTTGATGATTTGAATCAACTGGTCATCTTCGGTGAGCAGTGTGCTTTCGTCGTAATGGGCGACGTAGGGAATGAATTGCCGCAGCCGGCATTCCTTCTTCTTGGCTTCGCTGCCTGCCGGTGCAGTGCTATCGAACAGGTCACGAAAACTCAAGCCAAGGCTAGTCAGGGTCATAGCTGGCGCCTCCCCATTGGCGTTTGTTAGCACCCTTACCTGTCAAAGCGAAGCCGGCCCACCAGATGCTGAAATAATCGGCATCGTCGAGACACTTCCAGAAGCACAGCAAATGAAACAGCGCCGTAGTTGGCAACACCCACATGGAGCGGGTAACCAAAAAGGCAATCGACCAGACAATGACTTCGAGGATGAAGCAGTCAAGCGTGACGCCGAGCACCATGGCGTCTCGGGTCATGCCTTGATAGAGAGGGTCTTCGCGATCCATGATCAGGAACGACTCAGGTGCGAATTTGATCCACGATCAAGACAGCACCGAATACCACAACGATGCCGATGACCGAGGCCAGTGCTTTGCGCTTGTCCATCATGCCGTATTTCATTCGGTAGCCGATAGCGGCGATAGTGACCACGGCAGAAGCGACTGCCCATTGGTTGGTCATCAGATCAACGGCCTTGTTAAGCAGACGCGATATGGGATCGTCGGCATAGGCGGGCATGGCAAGGAGCGTAAGCATTAGCGAAGCCCATACGCGCTTGAGCACTTGAAGAACGCGATTCGGATCGCATTTCGGCGGCTTGATTTGAGTCATTGCCATGCTGTTTCCTTTCTTCGATGGCCGTACCAGTGACAATTCGCAATTGGAGGCAGCGACCGTTAGAGAAAGCATAGGCGCGGGCAATCAGATTGAAAATATCGAAACGCGCCCGGTTTCGATATTGCACTCGTTGAAATATTGTGATAACTAAAAATATTCCAGGTTCATTCAGCTTCGCTGAACAACAACCGTATCTCGGGAAAATGAACTGTCGCTAAATGCAGAAAAGCTGGATTGACGTAGAACCGAACTTTCCGTCATAGCAAAGACCTGATGAGGCCCAATTCGACGGCTTTATCGACAGCATGCCGCTTGGCTGGTACGTCGAGTTTCCTATATAGCCGCCGGTAGCGGGACTCGGCAAGCGCCAGGGTAATGCCCAATTCACGCGCAGCTTCTGCAGCGGTTGCATGCTCCTGCGCCTTGCATAGCAATTTCAGGTCCAGTTTGTCCAGGTCGAGGTCAGACACGCTGTTGTCATGCTGTCTGCAAACGAACCACTCCAGCAGTTCAAGCCCAAATGCGCGCATGAGATTTCGATGCGCGTCTAAACTTTGTTGTGCACGATCCTGTTCGTCATCGGTTCCAAGGTAAAGCAAGCCTACCCAGCTTGATGAGGCGCTGTGCGCGGGAACAACAATGCCGGAACGAAACCCGTACTCACTCGCCGAAGCCATCATTCGTTGTTGGCCGGGGCTGGTCAAAGGAATGTCCGATGCAAGGATGGGACTGGAATTTTTCAGCGCGTAGCCGATAAACGGGTCAATTGCGTACCACTTGTTTTGGATATAGAGGTAACACCATTCCGGAGCACACCCGAAGAAGTATCGGTAATGTTCTTGTTCGCCGTTTCTGTACAGAGCACCAAAGACAAAATATTGGAGGTTGAAGAACTGTACGATTAGTCGTGCAGCGGCATTTACATCGAATTCCGTTTTACAGCCACCGATCCATGAAATGTAATCGTTGGCGTGCTCAACGGAAGTAATGATTTCAGGTAAGCGCTTTTCCATTGACGCGATACCACGCGCGGTCCAGCCTCACCAAGACCTGTTTAACTTCTCGCTGCACCTGACTGTAGTAGGGGTCGGCAGATAAAAATACACGCGCAGCCTGTGGTTCCGTGAAGGGTAAAACCATCGTGAACGACGTGCCGTCGCGTTCCACGAGGCGACGCTCACAGAGAAATGTTTCGCGATCACGATAAATGCGAACGTTCAGTGTTTCGTTGCCCAAAGGGCTACTGAATTCACTGAGCAATTTCCTGGGCTTCGGTATATCCGTTCGTTTCATCGAGCGAGGCACCGCAGTGTTCACACATCAAGGATGCCAACTCGGTAGGAGTTGCCACTTGTTTCGCGTAAAACTTTCCACGTAAAAATGCTGTTCACTCACGACTGCCAGGCGCTTTGTAAGCTACGTCGAGAACGTTTTATCCACTATTTGATCCGTGCCACGCCTTGCAAGAATCATAATTAGCAACAATTATTCCAGTGTTTACATTTGCTTACTTCTTATAGAGATACGCATGCTATCTCAATTGAATTATGCAAAATGAACAGGGTAGTCGTCGCAATACACCGACAGCCAATTGTTATTGATGAGGGAGAATGCGGTTTTCTCAACACATTTCAATGTCGTCAATCAGCGACATTGAAAAGCTAGTGTCGAGAAAATATATTGCGGTAATCATCTAGGACAAAATCCGAGAATGATTTTGCGTCACTTGCTCGGAATCCGAAAAATGATGTATCCTGGCAGTTCATAAAATGCCACAAATCAAGTGCTGGTCTATGCCTTAATGCTTTGGTTTAACTCGGAGGCAATCGTGATTTGACTGATGCTTTCGACCAGACGAGAAACACGCACTGCATAGGAGCGCCGCAAAATGAACATATCTGTCGAATTGCTTGCTAAAGAATTTAGCGAAGCACTCAAGTCACAACTTTCGGAAGACGAAATGAATGAGATCGTTCGCAGGAATAGGGCCGAAACTGCCCCCCGCATTTGTCACACTCATGATTTCTGCGATACGAATGTGGTCTTGCGTGAAGTGTTCTTGAAACACGGTATGGATATTGCGGAGGAAGGCGGACTGGACCGCTGGGGTCAATTGTGGGATGGCGCATGGAACAAGGCCAAATCTGCCGAGTTTTGGACAAGTTAAGAAGAACACAACATGTTATGCCCATCGATTATTACCGTCTGCGGCTTATGATTCTCAACACCGGCGGCGGATCATTGACTCAATTATTATTTTGCACGAACTCTCTCTAATTGGTCTGGTATTTTTAGAGAAATGGAGGAATCCATGATTAAAAAAGGTGACACTGTAAAATTCAAACCGGTGTGGCGAGACGAAGGCGATGAGGACTTCACCTGGATAGCGCTCGAAGACGAAGATGGGGGACGAATACGGATAGCACCATTAGGCACTGGCCTATCAATTCAGCCGAACCAGATTGTCAATATCGACATGCTAGAACAATGACTGAGGTGGTGCTTTCGCGGGTGCCGTTATAGAAATCCCTGCTCACGAATTGTTTGGATGACACAAAGAAACATGACCAAAGCTGTCGAGTTCTGCATCGTTTGAAAGGGTTCAAAACTCAGGATGTCGTGGTGTAGGCCACTTGATGAATCAAGTGGCGCCGTTTTTTGGCCATTCGATCACGGGTTTGTTACCCAATCTTATGGAATCCGGCAACCATTTAAGTTTGGCGGTTGCCTCATTTCCTCTAAGTCCGCATTCCCAGATAATGATAACCCTCCAGCCGCATGCAGTTAGACGCTCGATGTTTCGTTTGTCACGTTCAACGTTTCCACAAATTTTTTTCAACCAGAATTCGCGATTGCTCACAGGTGTTGTCGCATACTTGCAAGCTTTGTGTCGATGCCAATAACACCCATGGACGAAAACAACAACACGAAATTGAGAAAAGACAAGGTCAGGCACGCTTGGCAACGATCTATCGTGCAAGCGAAAACGAAGACCGGCACGGTGCAGATAACGCCGAACGATCATCTCTGGTTTTGTATCTCGTCCCCGAATCCCGGACATCATTTTCGACCTAACTTCTGGTGTAACCACGTCAACCAAAACGACTCCTTCGCCGGTCTTGAGAATCATATTGTCGTCGCTTGCGCGTAATTACGCATGACCATACCAGTAGTTGACTTGTTTTCTGGACCAGGTGGTCTCGGCGAGGGATTCGCCTCACTTGACGATGGGACCACTTTCCGAATTGTCGTGTCTGCGGAAAAAGACCCTGCCGCTCATGAAACGCTTCAACTCAGAAGCTATTTCAGGCATATAAAAAATCATGAGCACGACCTCCGCGTGTACTACGATTTCTGCAACGGGAAAACGCAAGTGCCTTGGAATGCTCAAACCAAAAAGGCATGGAAAGCAGCCGAGGATGAAGTGCGACTACTGACACTTGGCACTCAGTCGGACAACAAAGTCATGGATGGGCTGTTTTCTGCGAGACTGAACAACAAAAAGGATTGTGTTCTTATCGGTGGTCCGCCATGCCAAGCATACTCACTCGCTGGTCGCTCACGAAATATTGGGAAAGAGAACTATCGACCAGAAGATGATGACAGACATTTTCTCTATCGCGAGTACTTGCGAGTGATTCAGCAGGTACGGCCAGCAGTCTTCGTTATGGAAAACGTCAAGGGAATTCTGTCATCTCGCGTGGGTGACAATCAGATTTTTCACGAGATTCTTAAAGACCTTGCTGATCCCAACGCTGCGTTATCGGGCAAAAAAAAGGGTAAAGAACTTGGTTACCGAATTCTTTCGCTGACTTCTGACACGGTCTATGCAAAGGGAGTTGACCCTGAGTCAATTGACCCAAAATCTTTTGTCATTAAAACGGAAGACTATGGGATTCCGCAGGCACGGCACCGCGTTATTCTTCTGGGTGTTCGCGAAGATATTATTGGTTCGCCGGCCAAGCTCAAACCGTCAGGTAGTTTTACCGTGCTGGATGCCATTGGCGACATGCCCAGAATTCGAAGTCGGCTTAGCCGAGGCCTGGATTCTCCAACAAACTGGGCTAAAGCAGTTAAAACTCACTTTCTCGAACTCACTGCTGATGCTCGCAAGCATGGTCTTGACGATATTGCTTCAAAGCTGGATGAGGCAGCCGGATGGATCAATCCCGATAGCTCCTATGGTTCTCTAAGATGTACGGAGCAGACGGTTTCATTTAACCAGCCGAAACCGTTGCGAACTTGGTATCACGACTCAAATCTGGCAGTTGTCCTGAATCACGAATCCCGTGGTCATATGTCGTCGGATCTCCGTCGCTACGCATTTGCGGCGGCGTATGGTGCAGTTAACAAAGTATCACCAAAGGGTCATGAAAAGTTTTGTCTGAGCGGTTTGCGCCCAAATCACGAGAACTGGGAGTCCGGAAAGTTTGCGGACAGGTTTCGAGTACAGATAGCAAACGCACCTTCAACTACAGTAACCAGCCATATCTCCAAGGATGGTCATTACTTTATACATCCGGATGTCAGTCAATGTCGTAGCCTGACCGTCCGCGAGGCCGCACGACTCCAAACTTTTCCTGATAACTATTTTTTTATGGGAAACAGAACACAGCAATTCCATCAGGTCGGAAATGCTGTTCCGCCACTGCTTGCAACGTTTATTGCAAGAGCTGTATCAAATCTTCTTGGTGGTAAAGGTTCGCAATAATCATGTTGAAAAGTGTTCGTATTTAGATACTCAATGGTTACAAATTGCAAATCCATGATCCAAGAGCCTGTTTAGTTGTTCACAGGGCCGGTAGTAATGCACAGGAATGGCACTAACCAAGATTCAGTTGTCTGAACTATGTCAATGCACGAATGAATTGGTCAATTCCATTTGTGCAGGTTGTCTGACGAGGCTAGGCTATTTGATGCCGCCGTTTTGTATGCAAAAAAACATATAGTTTTATGCAAATCAGCAGAATAAAGTATGGGCATCGCAACGAACGAGGTGCCAATCATGGGGAAACCAGGCAAAAAAAGAATCATGGTGCAGCTTTGGGGTGTTATTGCCAAGGCCATTGATCGGGACTTCAAGGCCCTTCACATCAAGCGTGATTCGTACCTTAACGCATTGTTCAAATCAGAGATCGAAAACCTAGCCGGCGAAGTGACGTTTCGTAACTCCGACGCCGTCCGGGAGCGCATTCAATCCCGAAAGCTACCGAACAGGGTGAAACTTACCTTGGAGTTGGATGCGGACTTGGTCTCACGCATTGATGAAGTGCTTCAAGAAAGGAATATTCCACGCGATTCATTCGTGAATCGCGTGCTGTTCTTTCTTATTGCCAAAAAGCCTCACTTGGATGCGTTGGGGATTGAATACGAAAGAAGGTCGCAGGCGTCAGCAAAACCACTTGAAGACGCCTGGGGATATCTGCGCGATCCTTTCTTTCATATCCGCAGTTTGAATGATGACCGGTTTTATACGCTGGCCCATTTCCCGGACTGTCCGTTAAGCCAGAGCCTCCCAAACCTGTTTGCGTTAAATACCGCTGTCAGCGATCAGGACTGGGAGATGATGAATATCAGTGCCGATGACTTGCTCGCAGAGCTCGGCATGATCTCGGACATGGAGGTTGGCCATGCTACAAACTAAGCATGCTACCGCCCGCGCTCAACAGAGGGCTATCCCACCACTTGTTGACCGCTTGCTGGAAGAATTTGGCGACGAAGAATACGACGGCCATGGATGTATCCTCTTGTATTTTAGCCATCGAAGTGTACGGGAAATGGAAAGATGCTTGGGTCGCCATCCTGTGGGTTTGATGAAACGCTACTTGGATGCCTACAAAGTGGAAAGTTGCGAGGACGGAGCAACCGTTACCAAAGGCTGGCGAACCTCCAAAATTCGCAGGAAATGAATTGCCAGGCAAAAGCATAAAAAACATTGACTCGAACAACTTCAATTGCGTTCTCAGTTACGATGTATGCATTTGAAATGATCACGATACTCTAGTGGCAGACTTACCTGCGATTCCCTACGCTCCCGCTCTCATAGAATCGATGAGGTCGGTAGGATATTCTCTCGAATCCGCGATTGCGGATTTGATCGACAACAGTATTTCTGCCAATGCCTCGTGCGTCGCCATTCAATTCCGGCCATTCGGAGATCCCTATCTCGCAATTCTTGACGATGGGGATGGAATGGCCCCGGATGAAATTACTGAAGCGATGCGGCACGGCAGCCGCAATCCGCTGGAGGTGCGATCCGAGAGCGACCTCGGCCGATTTGGACTTGGACTAAAAACCGCCTCTCTCTCTCAATGTCGCAAGCTTACAGTGGTCAGCATGAAGAGCGGGGTACTCTCGGCCCGCTGCTGGGATCTCGATTTCGTCGCCGAAACTGAACAATGGCTACTTCGGGTGCCGGACTCGATAGAGGAAATCCGCCGCTTGCCACAAGTCAATGAACTTGAAGCGCAATCAAGTGGGACGCTAGTCCTCTGGCAGGAAATGGATCGCCTTGCCGCAGGCGAACGATCCATTGAAAGCGCTCTTGGCGAAAAAATGGATCAGGTGAGAGAACACTTGGCTCTTGTTTTTCATCGATACCTTTCCAGGGAACCTGGGCGTCAGAAGTTTTCCATCACAATCAACAACAATCCGGTTGAGCCAGTAGACCCATTTCTGACATTTCATCGGGCCACACAACTTCTGCCGGAAGAAGACTTCTTGGTCGAGAACCACACAATCACTGTACGCCCCTACATTCTGCCGCACATCAGCAAACTATCGCCCGATGAAATTGTGCTGGCAGGTGGTGAGGAGGGTTTGAGGCGCAATCAGGGTTTCTATGTGTACCGAAATCGTCGACTAATTATTTGGGGTACATGGTTTCGTCTCGCACGCCAGGAAGAACTGACAAAACTTGCCAGAGTTCGAGTCGATATACCAAACGCTTTGGACCATCTCTGGACACTGGATATCAAAAAATCGGGAGCCTACCCTCCGGAGGTTGTACGCATCAATCTTCGCCGGACAGTCGACCGGATTGCGGAGCGCAGCCGCAGAACCTATACGTACAGGGGGCGCAGAACGAACAGCAATGGCATCCTGCACACATGGAGCCGGATTCAGGGAAGAGATGGAGTCTTCTACCAGATCAACCGCGATCACCCCGCCATAGGCAGCTTGCTGGATACACTGGATACAGGCAAACGGGCTTTGCTGGAAACTGTATTGAGAACACTGGAAGCCACTTATCCTGCTGATGCACTCTACGCGGATATGGCCTCGGACCGGCCACAACATCCAGATGATCCTTCCATGGAATCGTTAAGGGAACTTGCAATCCTCATGGTCGATGCGATCCGCACATCTAATGGTGACGTTACGGGGCTTCTTCAAAATCTTCACCTCATTGAGCCATTTTCCACGCAACCAGATTTCACTGCACACATTGTCAAGGAACTCAATCATGTCGACTGATGCCGCACTAGCTCTTGAAAGTGCCGTCATTGCGGCGTTGACCCGAGAGCGCATTCCGTCAGAGGCTGAAGTCCTAGCTCTTGCTACGTCCATGCGTTCAATCCCGTCCTTTGACGTATCAGATGACGAATTTCAGACGTTAATTCGTCGGCTCCATGCCCGTCTTCAGATCGACATGGACACCGGTACCGCAGTTTTTGAGGAATACCAGTCGTGGCTGCCTGGCAGAAAACCGGACATAGATCCATATTACTGGTCGAGGTATGGTGACTATCTTAAAAAAAGCGGTTGGGGACCGAGAGTGGTTCGCAAGCTTGATCTCGTGACCGACGAAATATTGGATTTGTTGGGTGACCCATCGCAGGAGGAACTGTGGGCACGGCGAGGGCTGGTAATGGGTGATGTCCAGTCCGGGAAAACGGCAACTTATACGGCCCTTGGCTGCAAGGCAGCAGATGCCGGCTACGGGCTGATAATTCTTCTAACCGGGACACTGGAGAGTCTGCGCCGTCAAACTCAGGAACGTCTGGATGCCGGCTTTGTGGGACGAGATAGCTCTGGGTTGCTGTCAAAAGAGAGAACAAACCGTGAAGTGGGCGTCGGCCTGATTGATCGCCGCCGGTTTGCCGGTGTTTTCACGTCGCGCAACAACGACTTTAGAAGTGCACTGATGAATCAATTAGGTTTCCGTCTGAAGGATTTCAGGGAACCCGTTCTGCTGGTCGTCAAGAAAAACAAGCGCATTCTTGAAAATCTTGAAAACTGGCTTCGAGCATATAACGCCGAAGGTGGCGGGCGTATTGATACGCCAATGTTGTTGATCGATGATGAGGCCGACAATGCATCGGTAAATACCAATACGTCATCCCAAGATCCTACTGCGATAAACAGCAGGATACGTTCGCTTCTGCAGTTATTCACCCGAACCAGTTATGTCGGGTTCACCGCTACACCATTTGCCAATATTTTCATTGATCCGGATACCGACGATGATATGCGTGGCAATGATCTATTCCCCAATGATTTCATTTACGCCCTGGAGTCCCCGACAAATTACGTGGGTGCCCGCGTCATATTCAGTGAAGATTCAGAGTTCGACTGTCTTCGTGAAATCACCGATGCCGAAATAGCTCTGCCACCAAAACACCGGTCATCGTTTGAGGTGGTCGAATTACCGAATAGCCTCCACGAAGCTCTTCGCGCATTCGTGATCGCCAATGCATTGCGTGATTTGCGTGGTGAAATGGGGACACATCGCTCAATGCTGGTGAACGTGAGTCGATTTACAGCAGTACAGGATCAGGTAAGCGAATTTCTGGATCATGAAATTCACCAAATACATCAAGATATCCGCAACTTCAGTCAGTTGCCACCCGATGAAGCCTGTCGCAACCAGACAATCGCGAGTCTCAGGGATACATGGGGTCGGCAGTTTTCGGATAATGGAGAAGATTGGGAATCGGTTCAGCGCGCCCTTCAGCGGGCAGCGTTACCCATTGTTGTAAAGTCGATTAACCAGAGAACCGGTGCGGCGAGCCTCGACTTTGCCGCCCATCGTGAAAACGGTCTGAGAGTGGTTGCCGTTGGTGGAAACAGCCTGTCGCGTGGTCTAACGCTTGAAGGTTTGTGTGTCAGTTATTTCTATCGCAATTCCCAGATGTACGACACGCTGCTGCAGATGGGCCGCTGGTTCGGGTATCGGGATGGATATGCCGATCTTTGCAGGATATGGTTGTCGGATGAAGCCATTCAGTGGTATGCACACATAGCTTCAGCGACTGACGAGCTGAGGGAAGAAATTCGTCGCATGCGTGCCGCAGATTTGACCCCAAAGGATTTCGGTCTAAAAGTCCGATCACACCCAGATTCGTTAATCGTGACTGCCCGAAACAAAATGCGTACTGCCACTGAAATCGAAAGGGTAATTTCGGTCAGCGGGCAGGGACTGGAAACTCCAAAACTGCGTTCCGATATCGAGTCAATCAGGGTGAATGCCGAGGCTATCCAGGGGTTTATCGGCGACATTTCGGCAGCAGGCATCACGTTTGAAAAGTCGGAGTGGGGCAACACGATCTGGAGGCAGGTGCCGAAATCTCTGGTTGCCTCACTGCTGCGGCGATTCTCCAGCCACCCGCTTGACTTTGCTTTTCAGCACGACTTCATCTCCGATTTCATCGACTCGACTGATGAACCCTCATTGAGCTTTTGGGATGTGGTCATTCCCAACGGGCGGGGCTTGGAAACGTCTTTTGCAGGTATTTTCTACCGGCCGCAAAAACGGAATATTGGTGAAAACAAAGCAACGCGTGCGTATCTGGTTTCTGGAAAAAGTGCACGTGTCGGGTCAAGAGGAATCGAACGTGAGGGGATGCCGTTTGAAGTTGCCAAAGACATCGAAGATAAATACAAAGCAGCAACTGGGAAGAATGTTCCCGATACCGAATTCAGAAAACATCGACAGCGTCCGCTACTGCTGCTTCACCTTTTATTGCCGGAAAATGATGGTGTAAATACGGGTGGCTTTCCCATCTCTGCACTTGGTCTGAGTTTCCCCGAATTCGATGACTCAAACGTGGCACGCCGTATTCGTTATCGGATCAACCTGATCGAACTGCGCAACATGTTCGAGTTTGAAAAGGATGACGAGGCCGAGGAGGAAGATGATGTCTCTTGATGTCCGCTGGAATCAACTACTGGGCACAAATGCAGGGCAGTTTTTCCAGAGGGTAGATGAGACCCATCCGCTGGACATCTACATCGGTAAGGAGGCTTCGGGAGAACCGGCGCTGCTCCTTGTAACCGACAAAAAGCCACCGCCATCGCATGAATATCAGGCAATTCATTTTCTGAGCCGTACCCGAAGCGATCACCGATGGGCTGTTGTGTTCAAATTGGTGAAACCAGAACTCGTGAAGGTCTTCTTTCTGCTTTGTGATGACCTTGTCGAGTCATGCAGGAAAGTCATTGCCGGTGAAGATCCAGTGGCAAGGCTTATGTCGCGCTTTACTCGCTGGCAACGTCTTCTTGATCGGGGACATGACGGCCTCTTGCCAGAGCCGGCATTAAGAGGATTGATGGGTGAATTGCTATTCATGCTGCATCGGATATTGCCGCTGCGTGATCCGCTCACTGCAATTACTGCGTGGACTGGCCCCATGGGTGGTGATCAGGATTTTTCCTTTTCTGACCATCTTCATGAGGTCAAGACGATGCGAACCGGGGCTTCAACAATCCAGATTTCCTCTGCCGAGCAGATGGATGTTACTTCGATACCCATTGATCTCGCAGTAGTGACGCTGGACGATGCGGATGCGAGTGCACAGGGAACAATCACGCCGCTTACCCTGGTGAAAAGCCTGACAGATATGCTTGAACCGTTTCCTGATGCTGCTGACCTGTTTGAGTCGAGACTGATTGAAGCCGGATTCGTCAGGCGGGAGGAATACGGCAACAGACACTATGTACACAGGGGCATCCGTGAATTTTCCATTACCCCCGAATTCCCAGCAATAGTCAGATCCCGTTTGCCCACAGGGATTGGCAAGGTCAGCTACGAAGTCGAGCTTGCGTCCTGCGATGCATTTGAGTTGAACTAATTCACCAGAGGCACATCGTGGAATTGGAAGAATTTCGCAAGGATTTCCTGGAGACTGTTAGGGCGATGGCCGCTGCAGAGGGTGACTTTGAGGAGTCTGCCTTTGTAAAGGAAGCTGCGCGGCGAATGATCGAAGCAGAAGAGCTTGCGGATTTTGAGCCGCGTCATTTCGAAGGGGCTGGCTCCAGAGATCGCCGACTGCGGCTGCGTGTGGATGGGTATTCGTTTGATGATGTTGATGGATCAATGAGATTGCTCATCGCCGATTATCATGGTGGTGATGTCATGGAAACTCTTACACAGACAGAAGGGCTGCGCTCTTTCGGAAATCTGCAGTCCTTCGTTGAAGACTCTCTGTCGGGAACACTGCATGCAGCCATTGAGGACAGCTCGCCTGGGTATGGGCTCGCGTGGGAGCTTCATCATCACCGAGAGTCGATTACGCGGTTTCGCCTTTACCTGCTTAGTGATTCGTCACTAAGCAGCAGGGTCAAGGACTGGGCTGAAGCAACCATTGGTGAGTGCCCAGTCGAATATCACATCTGGGATATTGCCAGATTTCATCGCGTCTTTGAGTCAGCAGTTGGACGCGATGATCTGGAGGTGGACTTCACAGAGTTAGCCCCAGACGGGATTCCCTGTCTGGAAGCAAGCCAGGCTGGTGAGGAATACAAGGCCTACCTTTGTGTAATACCAGGCAACATCCTGGCCGAGATTTACGATCGCTATGGCAGTCGCCTGCTTGAAGGAAATGTACGCGCTTTCCTGAGTACCAAAGTAAAGGTTAACAAGAACATCAGGAACAGCATCATTAACGAACCTGAAATGTTTTTTGCCTACAACAACGGAATTGCGGCTACTGCGACAGATGCTGTTGTGGATCGCGTTGGGGATGGACTCCGACTCAAGAGTGCGACTTATTTTCAGATAGTGAATGGTGGGCAAACTACAGCATCTCTGGCAACAACGCGACGCAAAGACGGTGCTCCGTTGGCCGATATTTACGTTCAGATGAAACTGTCGGTCGTAACACCTTCCAATGCCGAACAAGTTATCCCGCGTATTTCATATTGCGCGAACAGCCAGAACAAGGTTAGTGACGCGGATTTCTTCTCAAACCATCCATTCCATGTTCGTATAGAGGGACACTCCCGACGTATCTGGGCGCCAACCACTGGTGGCGCCCAGCACGAAACACGCTGGTTTTACGAACGTGCACGCGGGCAGTACCTTAACGAGCAGGCGAGATTGACTGAGGCGGAAAAGCGGCGGTTCCTCCACCAGCACCCACGTGAGCAGGTTCTCACGAAGACAGACTTGGCCAAGTACGAGAATGCCTGGCGAGGGATTCCACATACCGTCAGCCTGGGGGCCCAGAAAAACTTCATGGCCTTTGCACAATGGGTTGGTGAAAGATGGAAACAGGCGGATACGGAATTCAATGAGGAATATTTTAGGGAAGCTGTCGCAAAGGCGATTATTTTCCGGCACACGGAGCGGCTGGTTTCGGGGCAACCGTGGTATCAGAATGGTTATCGCGCCAATATCGTTGCGTATTCAATTTCTAAACTCTCACAACTTGTTGAAACCAATGGCCGCGGAAAAACACTCGATATGCGGTCTATCTGGACAAGGCAGTCGATTTCCCCGTCGCTTGATGCGCAACTAGCTGTGATCGCGAAAGAGGTATTTGAGATCATTACCAATCCGGACATCCGATTCCAGAACGTGACCGAGTGGTGCAAGAAGGAACTCTGCTGGGAACGCGTGAAGATGCTGGATATTCCATTATCGGGACAGTTGGTACGGGAACTGATATCCAAAGATGAAGTCCGTGCAGTGCAGCGTGAGGCAAAGACCTTGCAAAAAGTCGACTCCGGTATCAGCGCACAATCGACTGTGGTCGCACTCGGAGCATCTTACTGGGAAGCACTCCGAACTTGGGGAAAGAGGAAGGCGGTCTTGTCCGGCGAACAGGAAAAACTGGTGAGCGTGGCGGCACGCATACCGCGAATGATTCCCGATGATCGACAAAGTGCGCTGCTGCTAAAAATCAAGCAGCGTATGGAAGATGAAGAGGGCTTCCGGTACAACAATGTCGTTGGTTCTTAGATAGCGCCTAAGCCAAAATTGCTTATTTTCTTTTGCGATATTCAATGGCGATGCCGGTGGTGGACATCGGGGAAATGCAAATGCACGTGGGTCAGAGGTTCGTGGCGGTGAACATGACGATGTTTTGTTCTAGGTGCTATCGGGCTATCGTGCGGGTGCTGATGGTGTGCGTCGTGGACGTGCTCATGGTCGTGCATCATTGGCTCGTGCACATGTTCATGTTTGTGGCGTTCGGTCAGATGCAGCCAGGTGCCAATCGCCATTAACGCGCCGGCAGCGAGTAACGGCATCGTGACCGCTTCTCCCATCAGCACGGCAAGCATTGCCCCGAAGAATGGCGCGACGGAAAAGTAGGCACCCGTCCGCGCTGTACCAAGATGACGCAAGGCGAGTACGAACAGTGACAGACTGATGCCGTAAGCCAACAGACCTACGATCATTGCTTCGAGCATATTCGGTATGGGTGGCCACGTCGCCCCCAGCAGCACGGCAATCGTCAGATTGACCGTGCCTGCCACCAGCCCTTTTACCGCGGCAATCCATGTTGCATCGGACAGCGATACCTTGCGGGTTAGATTATTGTCGATGCCCCACGCGAGACATGCGCCAAGAACTGCAACCGTGGGCCACATTTCTGCAAAGCGGGCTTCTCCATTCCAGCTAAGCACAGCGGCTCCCGCCACGATGGCAAGCATTCCGAATGCAATGCGCCGGTCGAAGTTTTCCTTGAAGACGAACCATGCGAGCAACGCGGTGAACACGCCTTCCGCATTGAGCAGGAGAGAGGCGCCGGAAGCTGGCATGCGCGTCAGCCCCAACATCAACAGAACGGGGCCAACAATGCCCCCTGCCAAAATTGCCCCGGCAAACCACGGTGCTTCATGACGCGGCAGTTTCACCGCAGGCGCACGGGTGAGGTAGCGATACACGGTGAGACCAAGTCCGGAACCGAGATAGAGCAGGCCTGCCAGCAACCACGGGCTTACTGTGTTGAGCAACACTTTCGCCAGTGGCGTCCCCGCGCCAAACAGCAAGGCCGCACCAAGTGCAGCCAGCACGCCGGGTTGCCGCAGTCCAGCCATGAAGTTCAATTGGCACTCCGTGCGTGAGACCCATGCACATGGCCGGTCTTGGTTTTCTTTGATCTTGCCGGCGTAGTCGATTCGGTTGCCAGATTGTTCAAGATTCCACAATCCTTGGCCGCATTTACTTCATTGCAAGTCTGGCGCAATTGTTTCAGCTCCTTCTCAAGTGCCTTCAACTCGGCGATGCGCGCCGCAACATGGCCGATATGCGAATCAAGCAAGATGTTTACCTCAGCGCAGTTTTCTTCCGGGGCATCGCGGAACCTGAGCAAGATACGAATCTCATCAAGGGTCATGTCGAGCGAGCGACAACGCCGAATAATGGACAGACGCTCAAGATGCGTATCACCGTACAGCCGATAGTTGCCTTCGGTTCGTGCCGGTTCCGGCAGCAAACCTTCGCGTTCGTAGTAGCGGATGGTTTGCACCGGACAA
>SCUZ01000056.1 GCA_004322535.1 Rugosibacter sp. | reverse complement strand
TCATCAACACCGGCGGGAATTTTGACGGAGAGCGTTTTGTGCTGCTTGATGCGGCCAGCGCCATGGCACGTGGTGCACGGTTCGGGGATATAGCGGCCGGTGCCGTGGCACTTGGGGCAGGTTTGCTGCACCGAGAAAAATCCTTGTTGCATGCGCACCTGGCCGTGTCCCGCGCAGGTGGGGCAGGTTTTTGGTTGCGTGCCTTTTTTAGCGCCACTGCCTTCGCACGCTTCGCATTCGGCCATGGTGGGAATGCGGATGCGGGTCTCGCTTCCATGGGCGGCGTCTTCCAGCGAGATTTCCAGGTTATAGCGCAGATCGGCCCCGCGATAGACATTCGAGCGGCTGCCGCCGCCGCCACCGAAAATGTCGCCAAAAATGTCTGAAAAGGAATCGCCAAATCCACTACCACCACCACGGGCTTGCGGATCGACGCCCGCGTGGCCGTATTGGTCGTAAGCCGCGCGTTTTTGTTCATCCGAGAGAATCTCGTAGGCTTCCTTGGCTTCCTTGAAGAGGCCTTCGGATTTGGGGTTGTCCGGATTGCGATCCGGATGGTGTTTCATGGCCAGCTTGCGGTAGGCCTTTTTGATATCTTCATTGGAAGCGTCGCGATTGACGCCAAGAATTTCGTAGAAGTCGCGTTTTGCCATGATTGTTCAGAGTTGTCAGAGCCAAGCAGAACGGGCCGCAGCCAAAATGGCAAGCGGCCCGAGGAGGGTTATATCAATTTTCTGCTGATGTTTACTTCTTATCCTTTACTTCGGTGAATTCAGCATCGACCACGTCGCCTTCGTCGGCCTTGGTCTGGCCAGCACCACCTGCGTCTGGCGCACCACCAGGTCCCCCCGCACCGGCTGCCGCCTGGGATTCAGCGTAAATTTTTTCGCCGAGTTTCATTGATGCATCGGTCAGGGCTTTCGTCCTGGCTTCGATGGCTTCTTTGTCGGTACCTTGCAGGGCAGCTTCGGCATCGCTAATGGCGGCTTCAATGGCGGATTTTTCTTCCGCACTGAGTTTTTCACCATGCTCGGCAAGCGACTTTTTGATGGAATGCACCATGGCATCGCACTGGTTACGGGCGTCGACCATTTCGCGGGCTTTGTGATCTTCTTCGGCGTGGGCTTCGGCGTCTTTCACCATGCGCTGAATTTCTTCTTCAGACAAGCCCGAGTTCGCCTTGATGGTGATCTTGTTTTCCTTGCCGGTGCCTTTATCCTTGGCTGATACATGCAAAATGCCGTTGGCGTCAATGTCAAAAGTGACTTCGATCTGTGGCATGCCGCGTGGTGCGGGCGGAATGTCGGACAAATTGAACTGGCCCAGGCTCTTGTTGCCGGCGGACATTTCGCGCTCGCCTTGCAGCACGTGGATGGTCACGGCATTCTGGTTGTCATCGGCGGTTGAAAATACCTGGGCAGCCTTGGTCGGGATGGTGGTGTTTTTCTGGATCAGCTTGGTCATCACGCTGCCCATGGTTTCGATACCCAGCGACAGTGGCGTTACGTCGAGCAGCAGCACGTCCTTGACTTCGCCTTGCAGTACACCGCCTTGAATGGCAGCGCCAACGGCTACGGCTTCGTCAGGGTTCACATCGCGGCGTGGCTCTTTGCCGAAGAATTCTTTCACTTTATCCTGCACCTTGGGCATGCGCGTCATGCCGCCGACAAGAATGACGTCGGTGATGTCAGTGAGACTGACGCCGGCGTCCTTGACGGCCAGGCGGCAGGGGGCGATGGTACGCTCGATCAGGGTTTCCACCAGCGATTCAAACTTGGCGCGGGTGATTTTCAGCGCCAGGTGTTTCGGGCCGGAAGCATCCGCCGTGATATAGGGCAGATTGATTTCGGTCTGCTGGCTGGATGAGAGTTCGATCTTGGCTTTTTCTGCGGCATCTTTCAGTCGTTGCAGGGCGAGCACGTCGTTCTTCAGGTCGACGCCCTGTTCTTTCTTGAACTCGGTGACCACATAGTCGATCAGCACCTGGTCAAAGTCTTCGCCGCCGAGGAAGGTGTCGCCATTGGTGGAGAGCACTTCAAACTGATGTTCGCCATCGAGCGCGGCAATCTCGATGATGGAAATATCGAACGTGCCGCCACCCAGGTCATACACGGCAATCTTGCGGTCGCCTTCCTGCTTGTCCATGCCGAAGGCCAGCGCCGCAGCGGTAGGCTCGTTGATGATGCGCTTGACATCCAGACCGGCAATGCGGCCGGCATCCTTGGTGGCCTGGCGCTGGCTGTCGTTGAAATAAGCGGGTACGGTGATGACGGCCTCGGTGACTTCTTCACCCAGGTAATCTTCGGCGGTTTTTTTCATCTTGCGCAGCACTTCGGCGGAAACCTGTTGTGCCGCCATCTTGTTGCCGCGCACTTCTACCCAGGCGTCGCCATTGTCGGCCTTGACGATTTTGAAGGGCATCAGGTCGATGTCCTTTTGCACTTCCTTCTCGTCGAAGCGACGGCCGATCAGCCGCTTGACCGCATACAACGTGTTCTTGGCATTGGTTACCGCCTGGCGTTTGGCCGCGGCGCCGCAGAGAATCTCGCCATCTTCGGCGTAAGCCACGATGGATGGGGTGGTGCGTGCGCCCTCGGCGTTTTCGATCACTTTAGGCTTGCCGCCTTCCATGATTGCAACGCAAGAGTTGGTAGTGCCAAGGTCGATACCGATAATTTTGCCCATGATTTTTCCTTTATTAAAAATGTGAAATCTTAAAAACTTGCTCTTGTTTTGTTATGGGGATATCCAGCTTGAATTCAAGCCGCTGCATGATTTTTTTGGGTATTTCGTTGAGTTACTTTGTTTTGGAAACAATGACCAATGCCGGACGAATCACGCGATCATGCAAGGCATAACCTTTTTGCAAGACGGAGAGCACGTGATTGGGCTCGCCGTCGGCCTCGGTTTGGCTGATGGCCTGGTGTTTATGGGGATCGAACTTTTCGCCGAGTGGCGAAATTTCAACCAGACGGGATTTTTCAAACGCAGCAGAGAGTTGTTTTAATGTGAGCTCAACCCCGGCCTTGAGGTTTTCCGCATTTTGGTTTTCATTGGCCAGCGCCGCTTCCAGGCTGTCTTTGACGGCGAGCAGCTCGGTGGCGAATTTTTCTACGGCAAACTTGCCGGCGCGGGCAATGTCTTCCAGTGAGCGACGGCGTACATTTTCAGTTTCGGCCTTGGCGCGAAGCCAGGCGTCATGGTGCTCGGCGGAGGCAAGCTCGGCCTGGCGCAAAAGCTCTTCCAGGCTGGGCATAGTGTCCATTGAGGATGTTTCGGTGTTGTTCGCTTCATCGTGAGAAGTTCCCGAAGGGACGCAGCGCGCTGGTGCTGGTGATACGGTGCTTGCATCAATTTTCTCGATAGGCTCGCTTGAGTTGTTTGTTGGTGAGTTTGGCGTGTCTTGCATGGAGGGTCTCCTGACTAAACTTTGGCTACGTGGGGCTGAATAATGATGTTTCAAGTCCCGTCCGCACTTTCTCATGCGGGGAAAGCAGCCTATTTTAGCGGGTTGGTCAGGGCTTTCATATGGCCCGCCCGTTTTTTGAGTAAAGTGCAGTCAATGGAGGCTTTGACTCTGCTAAAGTCAAAAAAACATTATTTGTAAAAAATGAGGAGAGAGGCATGAATGATCGTCACGACAGGAATACGGCATTCCGCACTTCAGGCGCGCCGCCACAAGCAAAATCATCCGCAGGCCTGTCGATGCAGGATATTGCCGCGCGCATTGTTGATGTGCCGGGCGAGACCTTCAAGGTGCATCGCTCGGTCTATACCGATCCGGAACTGTTTGAACTGGAACTCGAACATGTGTGGGAGGCAACGTGGATCTATATCGGCCATGAGAGCCAGATACCCAACCCGAATGATTTTGTGACAACGGTGATTGGGCGCCAGCCGGTCATTATCAGCCGTGGCGCAGATGGCCAATTGCGAGGCTTTATCAACGCGTGCTCGCATCGTGGTGCCATGGTGTGCCGCAAAGACAAGGGCAACGCCAAACGGTGGGTTTGTTCTTATCATGGCTGGGTTTACAACAACCAGGGCGAGTTGCTGGACGTGAAGGATGAAGCTGCAGGGGCTTATCCTGACCACTGGCAAAAGCAGGATCACAGCTTGACGCCTGTGCCGCATGTGGCCAGTTATCACGGTTTCATTTTTGCGAGTCTTAACCCGGATGTGCCGGATATCAAAACCCACTTGGCCGGTGCTGCGCCGTTTCTGGAACTTTTTGCGAATCAGTCAGCGGAAGGCCTTGAGGTGCTCCGTGGGCATTCGGTGTACACCCACCGCGGCAACTGGAAAATGCAGGCAGAAAACGGGGTGGATGGCTATCACGTGGATATTGTCCATGCGTCCTATTTTCGTCTGGCAAAGTTACGCGCTCAGCAGGCAGCTGAGGCCGCTGCTGCCAAGGGAACCAGTAGTGAAGATAAGGTCAAGGCGATTCAGGTGAGCCTGGGTGACATCGGGAATGGCAATTACGACCTGGGTAATGGCCATGTCATGATCTGGATTGATATACCCAACTTTCGCGATCGTGCACTGGGCATGGATTACGATGCATTGGAAGCGCGTGTCGGGTCACTGCAGGCGACCTGGATGGCCAAGCGCTTGCGCCAGGTGCTGATCTATCCCAACGTAATTTTGTTCGATGGTATTTCGACCCAGCTGCGTTCCTGGCGGCCGATTGCTACCGACCAAACAGAAGTGCATGCCTATTGTGTTGCACCAAAGGGTGAGTCGGCTAAGGCGCGTGAGCGTCGCGTGCGGCAATATGAAGATTTTTATGGTGCCAGCGGTATCGCGACACCGGATGATTTGACTGAATTCGATGCCTGCCAAAACGGCTATGCAGCAGCGCGCAGTGCGCCATGGCAGGATTTTGATCGAGGCATGAAACGGCGCGTTGCAGGTGCTGATGCACTGGCGCAAGAGCTCGGGTTTGCACCCGACGTCAGCGCCCCGAATGTGGCGGATGAGACGCTGTATCACGGCGAATATCGCCAGTGGTTAAAGTTGCTCACTGAAGGAATGCGCCGCGAGGAGGGCGATAAAAATGCAGGTTGAACGGATGGAACGCAGTTTGAGTGAAGCGATCAACGAGTTATTGCTGGAAGAAGCCGATTGTCTGGATGAACGGCGCTGGCGCGACTGGCTGGCGTTGTATGAGGAAGATGCCGTCTATTGGGCGCCTTCATGGGACGATGATCATGTATTGATTGATGATCCGCAGAGTGAAATTTCGCTGATTTATTGCGGCAATCGCGCCCGCATGGAAGACCGTGTATGGCGTATCGAGTCCAGATTATCGTCGTCTTTGTTGCGGTTGCCCCGCACGCGCCATTTGGTGACGAATGTGCGCGTGCGCTCTGTTGCCACGGCCGAGGTGATTGTCACCGCGAATTTTCAGGTCAACACCTACAAGCATGAGGAAAAACGCACGGACCTGTTTTTTGGCCATTATCGTTACCGCTTGGCGCGCAAGGGTGAGGCGTTGAGTATTCGGGAAAAATATATCGTCGTGTGCAACGACGTGATTCCACGGCAAATGGATATTTTCAACGTGTGAGGGCACTTGGCAAACACTCCGTACCCATTGTTGCGTTTTACGACATCAAGCCATTCATGCGCCGCCAGGCTTTAAGGCCTTTTGCTCAAGTTCATCCACTTTCCAGGATGCGTGATTGTCCAAGCCCAGGATTTGCGCAAGGTAAGGCAGGGTGGCCTTGAGTTCTGCCGCGAGTGTCCAGGGCGGGTTGATGATGAACATGCCGCTGCCGTGCATGCCCCGCCCCTGCGTGGATGTGGCGCATACGCTCAATGTGGCGTGCACCCAGTGCGTGGCGCCGGATTTTTTGAGTTTATCGGGTAGTTGATTCGCTTCAATCGATGGGATCAACGGGTGCCAGACCAGCAGGGTGCCGGTGGCAAAACGTTTTAATCCATCTTTGATGGCGGCGACGACTTTCAGGTAGTCACTCTTGATTTCATAGGAGGGATCGATCAGCACCAGAGCGCGCCGCGAAGGCGGGGGCAGGCTGGCCTTGAGCACATCAAATCCATCGGCTTGCGCAACGGTCACCCGGCGGCCTGCTTCTTTGTATTGGCGGCGCAGCAAGGCAAAATCAGTCGGGTGCAATTCACAAAAGCGCAGCCGATCAACGGGCCGTGCCAGGTGATCAATCAGCCAGGGCGAGCCAGGGTAACGGCGCAGCTGGCCCCTTTGATTGAGTGCTTTGATGCTTGTCATGAATTGCGCCAGCGGCGCGGGTAAATCGGTGCGCGGCCATAACCGACCTATGCCGTTGATGAATTCACCCGTGCGCTTGGCCTGTTCGCTATCCAGCACGTAAAGCCCTGCACCCGCATGCGTGTCGATCACCGTGTAGGGCTTGTCTTTACTGTTCATGTGCTGCATGCACAGCATGAGTACCAGATGTTTTAAAACATCGGCGTGATTGCCGGCGTGATAGGCGTGGCGATAACTGAGCATGGCGGCAGGATAGAATGAACAACCATGAATGATACGCAAGGTAGCCGCATTTCCAAACTCATGGCCGAGCGCGGCTTGTGTTCGCGTCGCGAGGCCGACGCTTACATTGAGCGCGGGCTGGTGTTTGTGAATGGCGAGCGGATAACGCAACTCGGCACGCGCGCCATGCCGGACGCCGTGATTTCGATGGCGCCGGAAGCGCGCGCCACGCAAGCGCGACAGGTCACGATTTTGCTGCACAAGCCGATGAGCTATGTTTCAGGGCAGGCCGAAGATGGCCATCAGCCGGCTTCCTCGCTGATTTCAGCCAAGACGCAGGCGGCGGGTGGCACGCAGCGCTTTCAGCTAGCGCACATGAAAGGCCTCGCTCCGGCCGGTCGGCTGGATATTGACTCCACCGGGTTGCTGGTGCTCACGCAGGATGGCCGTGTGGCGCGCCAACTCATTGGCGATGATTCCACCGTGGAAAAAGAATATCTGGTGCGTGTGGAAGGCCCGCTGGATAGCCATGACCTGGCACTGCTCAACCACGGACTGGAACTGGACGGCAAACAACTGCGTCCGGCACAGGTGCGCTGGGCCAATGAAGATCAACTGTGTTTTGTTCTCAAAGAAGGCCGCAAGCGACAGATTCGCCGCATGTGCGAGTTAGTCGGCTTGCGTGTCACGGGCTTGAAGCGCGTGCGCATTGGCCGCGTGCGCCTGGGCGATTTGCCGCTAGGGCAGTGGCGATACTTGCGCGAGAACGAAAGCTTTTAAGAAAAGTTCCTGAAGGCGGCCTGCAGGTAGCGCAGAGCAAGCAACGCGCTGGCGCTGATGAAGCCACTGAATCTAAAGAACTAGGTGGAAAGAACGCTAAACCAGCGTCCGGTTTGCCAAGCGTTCCAACACGCGCAACGGTGAAAGAGATTGATTTTGCATGCAGGCAACGGGCAAGTAAAAGGTTTGCTCAAACGCGTGTTGCCCCGCCATGGCGGCGTGCGATGCCTGGTCGGTGAATGTCATCCACGAGCTACCGGCGGGAAAGTCGAAAGCCACTTGATCTACTTGCGACTGATAGTCCATGTCCGCCTTCATCCGATCATGCAGTTGCAACATGAAATGATCATAGGCGCTGCGCCGGCTCTTGGTAATTCCGGTTAACTTGAGCAGTTGGCTTGAACCCCACACTGGGCGGGGCAAGACAGGCAGGTAGCGGCGAGCGATGTTTTCGAACGGCTCGCCCAGCCGCCACGAACGGCTTTTCCCCTGCAGATTCACATTGCTGAAAACACGCAGAATTCGCTTGCCCTGTACGGGCGACGACGGAAAGCTATCAACGTGCAACCGCGTATCGTCTTTCCGCCACGAGGCCGCTCGCTGGGCAATTTCTACCGGCCGAAAACTCGTGCGCCCTTGCACTAAGCCCGCCGTGTAGTGCGGCAATAAATTGTGCAGCAGGGCGACAGTTGATGTGGCAAAGCGCTGCATCATGCTTTGCAATAGCTGCTGTTCCGCCTCGTCAGTGCTGCTTCCCTTGAGTATTCCACGGGAACAATCCAGGCTGACATTCTTGCTCTTCGCCGCGATGGTTGGCGACAGAAACCGGCTCTCATCCTTGTCTAACGAAAAGCTCAGCTGCGGAAAGAACAAGACGCTGCCTTGCTCCAGCGCATGAAGTGCGTTTTCTTGCTCCATCGCTGAGCATGGTTGATCCCAAAGTGTGTTTGGCAGGGTGACGATAGGGGTCATGTTGTTGGTTTCAAGTGTAAAGCCCACCCTGAAGATAAAGGCAGGCTGAGAAAATCATGGTGATGGTGAAAGAAAATAGCACGCTGAGCGCAAGGCGTCAAAAAACCTGATCAAAAAACCGGGGCTGATAAATCCCCGCGCAGCAGGACGGTCGAGCAAAGTGCGCTCTTCTCGCCGCGCCAAGGCGAACGGAAAGCGCTAGCGTCAATCTTCAGGTTAAGCGAGCATCGCGCACCAGGCCAACTATCAAGCGAGCTGGTATTTCCACATTCTGCTTGAAATCGCCAATCAGGCATGACAGACAAAACAGAGAAACCGTGGTCTGTCGCCCAGTATCATCAGTTGATTTACGTCAGAGCGCGGTAAGCTTTCAGGCCGCCAGCAATGAATTTGGCATTTTTATAGCCCATGCTGCGCATGGGTATCCGCCGATAGCGCTCCCCGATTAATGGCATTGCAATAGCAGAGAATCGTGGCGTCAAGATCGGGTATCACGCCCTCGATATTCATCTCCAGCTTGCCGCGACTGACATGCAGTGAACCGGCGATATGGTCAGCATCGTGCTCTTCCTTATCGCGGATATCCAGCGCAATCGCCCCTGCAGCCAGCAAAGCGTCCACCTGTTCAGGCAATACTTCCTCGACACGTGAACGTGCGGCATCAGCAAGTTTCTGAAATTTTTCTGTATAGGCCATGTCAGTTTCTCTCGTTAAAAAATCAGAAAAAGAAGGCCATCGGCTGGCCGTTCTGGTGGAAGCTGTCAGCCTTGCTGATTGCCCATGTAAGTTTCATAAGGCAATCAATATCGCGTCATTGCCTGAATTTTTCGTTATCTTACCGTGTCATCAGCGCGTCCCGTAGGAAGTACCCTTGGGGTGCCGACTTTTAGAAAACTGAGCCTAGCCCTCTTTTTTTGATTACTTATTTTGATTACAAAGCTGGCGGTTAATTGAATCTATCGCGTTAACGTTCTTGGTCAGCCGCGCGTGGCTTCATGCGCGTCGGCTGCACCAACAGGGTAGGCCGCACTTCGCTGACGGTTTCGGAAGACAAGTATTGGCGCTGACACCAATACTGCCATCGCTATATAGGGCCAGAACGCCCACTCTTTTGTTTGTTCGATAGCGCTCTGAATTATCAAGAGTAATCCCGCTCCAGAGCCTGTGACCAGACCAGTTGCTAGCGGGAATGGCAGGAAGGTGCGTCTGCGGATTCCTGCGTACATGAACTCCGTCATGCTTACGAAGTAGATCACGAGCAATAGAGTACCTACGACCTGCATCAGCCAAAGGACCTTTGTTATGCTGGCCGACTGAGCGTCGTTGACTGTGACTTTCTGGACACCAGCAATCCGGCCGCGTATTGAGTACTCCGGCCGTGCATCTGCGGTTACGACAGTAAGCCGGATCACGTCGCCTGGGTTGAGCAGCAGCGGCTTCACAGCAACCAGGCTTTCGATGAGATCCGCTCTTGGTTCTAGCGACGTTGGTGTCGCTGATCCGAGTAGTACCTTAACTACTACCGAGGGTTTCGCGACAGCTATCTTGAGCGGACCTTCGAAGTCTGCAGCGAGGATAGGTCTAGACCCGGTGTTCGTTAGCTCAAGAACGGATACGAACGGTGTACGTAGCGGGTTTCCGTCGATAGACACCTGTATACCTTCAAGCTGGTCTAGACCTTGTGGCTGCAAGTCGACAGCTGACTTGATCGTGAGTGTTAGCGCCTTTGACGAGAGGTCGGCCTGCCACAGCCAAACTGGAACGACGGTGCTTGCCATTGTGAACAACAGCGTAAGGATGAACTTCCAGTCAAAGCGGATGGGCATGGCAGGGGCTCCGGTGCGGCCTAACGTAAAGTCAGCTGCCTAAAAGATGGAAAACTTTCCATCAATGTGCCGGATAAAAATTTAGTTGAAGTCATATTTCATTTAAAATCAAAGCTGAATTTGTTTGTAGTGGAGCCTGAGCATGGAGCGGTTACCATCAATTGAACCAACTGGCACCGCACCGAAATTGCTGGATCAGGTGCGTGGCAAGAGATGCCTCAAGCACGACAGCCTACGTACCGAGCCGTCTTATACCGATTGGATTAAACGATTTATCTGTCATTTTGGCAAGCGGCAGTCGGCTGGGATCGTTTTGCGTGAGTGCTGATCTTTTCGCGGGTATGCCGCCTGCTGCGCCGCTGGCGGAACGCTTGCGGCCGCAGACGCTGGACGAGGTGATCGGGCAGTCGCATCTGGTGGGGCCGGGCAAGCCTTTGCATCTGGCCTTTTCTTCCGGCGTGCCGCATTCGATGATTCTGTGGGGGCCGCCGGGGGTGGGCAAGACAACCTTGGCGCGGTTGATGGCGGATGCGTTCGATGCCGAATTCGTGGCCTTATCCGCCGTGTTTTCCGGGGTCAAGGATATCCGCGAGGCGATGCAGCAGGCGGAGAGCCAGCGTGCGCTCGGGCGGCGCACGATTTTGTTTGTGGATGAAGTGCATCGCTTCAACAAGGCGCAGCAGGATGCGTTTTTGCCGTATGTTGAAAATGGCACGGTGACGTTTATCGGCGCAACGACGGAGAATCCGTCATTCGAGGTGAATTCCGCACTGCTCTCGCGCGCGGCAGTGTATGTGCTGCACAGTTTGACGGAGGATGAGCTGGGCGCGCTGTTCGATCGGGCGCGGGTGCAGGCTTTTCCCGAGCTGGATTTTGAATCCGACGCGCGTGAGCGGCTGCTGGGTTATGCCGATGGCGATGCGCGGCGGCTGTTGAATGTGCTGGAACAGGTAAAAACAGCGACGCAGGCAGACCAACAGGCAGACCCGCACCGTATCGTCAGCGCCGACTTTCTGGATTCGATTCTGGCGGCGGATCTGCGTCGCTTCGATAAGGGGGGCGATGCGTTTTATGATCAGATTTCGGCGCTGCATAAATCCGTACGCGGGTCGAACCCGGATGCGGCGTTGTACTGGCTGGTGCGCATGCTCGATGGCGGGGCTGACCCGTTGTACATGGGGCGGCGCATCGTGCGCATGGCGATTGAAGATGTCGGCCTGGCCGACCCGCGCGCGCATGAAGTGGCGTTGAATGCCTGCATCACGTATGAGCGGCTGGGCAGCCCGGAAGGCGAGCTGGCGCTGGCCAATGCGGTGCTGTATCTGGCGGTGGCGCCGAAGTCGAACGCGGCTTACCTCGCCTATAATGCGGCGCGCGCGTTTGTGGCCAAAGACAAAAGCCGTGGCGTGCCGGAACACTTGCGCAACGCGCCAACCAAGCTGATGAAAGAGCTAGGCTACGGAGCCGATTACCGTTATGCGCATGACGAAGCCGAGGGTTACGCCGCAGGGGAAAATTATTTTCCCGACGGCATGCCGCAGGTAAGCTGGTATCAGCCAGTGGCGCGAGGGTTGGAACAAAAAATTGCCGACAAGCTCGCGCATTTTCGCGCCTTGGATGCAGAGTCTGCAAAGGTAAAACAGTCTGCAAAAGCACCAAAGATCACCGTAGTAGAGCCCGCAAAAAAATCATAGAGAATCGTAGGAAAAACAGGAAACCACAGGTAAACCCATGCTCGATATTCAGCTTCTTCGCACTCAGCTCTCTTTTGTCGCCGAACGCCTGGCCACCCGTGGCGTGACGTTGGATACCGCCGTATTTGAAGCGCTGGAAGCAGAAAGAAAGCAGCTGCAAACCCAAACGCAGGATCTGCAAGCGCGGCGCAATACGCTCTCTAAACAAGTCGGCATATTGAAGGGCAAGGGCGAAGATGCTTCAGCGATTTTGACCGAAGTTGCCGGTTTGGGCGATGCGTTAAAAGCGGGTGAGGCGGCTTTGACTGAACTCATGCCGCGCTTTGATTTTTTTCTGGCGGGAATTCCCAACCTGCCGCACGAGAGCGTGCCGGTGGGAAAGGACGAGACTGGCAATGTGGAAGTGCTACGCTGGGGCACGCCAAAAACCATCGCAAATCCGCAAGACCATGTGGATTTAGGCGTGGCCTTGGGCGGGCTGGATTTTGAAATAGCGGTGAAGATTGCCGGCAGCCGCTTTGCCGTAATGAAAGGTCCGATTGCGCGGTTGCATCGGGCGTTAGCGCAGTTCATGCTGGATATGCATACAGACAAGCATGGCTACACCGAAGTGCATGTGCCGTATCTGGTGAATAAAGACAGCATGTTTGGCACGGGGCAGTTGCCAAAATTTGAAGAAGATTTGTTCCGTGTGCCGCATGGTGAAGACGGTCACTTGTACTTGATTCCCACCGCCGAAGTACCGGTGACCAACATCGTGCGTGGCGAAATTGTGGATGCCGCCACGCTGCCGTTGAAATTTGTCGCCCATACGCCATGTTTTCGCTCAGAGGCGGGTAGCTACGGACGCGATACGCGCGGCATGATTCGTCAGCATCAATTCGATAAAGTGGAATTGGTGCAAATGGTGCATCCGGAGCAATCCTGGCAGGCGCTGGAAGAGCTTACCGGCCATGCCGAAGCGGTGCTGCAAGCGCTTGAGTTGCCCTATCGCAAGATGGCGTTGTGTAGTGGCGACATGGGGTTTTCTGCGGCGAAAACTTATGATCTGGAAGTGTGGCTGCCCGCGCAAAACGCCTACCGGGAGATTTCTTCCTGCTCGAATTTCGAAGCGTTCCAGGCGCGGCGCATGCAGGCGCGGTTTCGCAATGAGAAAAATAAAACAGAGCTCTTGCACACCATCAACGGTTCAGGCCTGGCGGTGGGGCGCACCTTGGTCGCCATGCTGGAAAATTATCAAAATGCCGATGGCAGCATTACCGTGCCCGCAGTATTACGCCCGTGGATGGGCGGGCTGACGAAAATCAGCGCAGCCTGACTTGCCCGGCGGCTTGTGGTGTAGCGGCTGCGAAGGGTATTGCATATATGGGCTCAAAGCGTGTCAGGATGTTGTAGTAGGTGCGTATGTTCTCCACCAGAATCACGGCTTCGCCGCCACGCGCAGGGCCGGCCTTTAAGTGCTCGTACACCTCTGGCCGCGACAGCAGGGGTAATACTTTTTTCATTTCATACCAGCTGTTGGGGTCGCGATGCATGTCTTTGGCAATCGCTAGCGCGCCGCGCAAATGTCCCATGCCCAGGTTGTAGGCAGCTAACGCGAGCCAAAGTCGATCGGGTGGCTTTACGCTATCGGGTAGTTGGTCGCTGAGTTCGGCCAGGTAACGTGCTCCGCCGCGAATGCTGCTTGCCGGGTCAAGACGGTTGTCCACACCCAGGTGATCAGCGGTCTCTTCGGTCAGCATCATGATGCCGCGCACATTGGTGGCAGAGGTTGCGAGCGGATCCCAGTGGGATTCATGGTAAGCCAGCGCAGCCAGCAGGCGCCAGTCGATCCCGGTTAAATTCTCAGCGGCGTAAAAATGACGTCGCAAGGGGGGCAACAACCTATGGGTATCTTCGATAAACTGCGTAATGCCAATGGAATTGATGCGCTTGACATGTCCAAAGTAGCGATCATTGAGGCGAGCCATGGTGCCGTCTGCACGGGCGCGCTGAATAAATGCATCGGCTCGAACGCGTAATGAAGGGAGGCTTGGATTTTGTGCCTGGTTGTCTGGTTGTTTGTGCGTTGGGTTTGCCACAGGGGTTATCTGGTCATCGAAGAATGCCCAACGCAGATCTGTTTTTCCTGGCAAGCGCACACGGGCGTTGAGTTCAGGGTAAAAGTTGCTGGCCAAATCAAAATTAATATCATGCACTGCTGCCAGCAGAACTTTTTGCGCAGCGACTTGCGCTAGCAAGGTGACTTCATCCATGCCGGGTATTTCGATCACGGTAGGTCTGAATTTTTCATCCAGCGTGCGCAGATTTTGTGCGAGCGGCGACCCGGCAACGACCGCCACTGTTTGGCCAGATAACTCGGCCATATCATCAGGCCCGAGTACATCATCATGACTGACAATCCATTGTCCTACGCTGCGTATAGGTTGGGAAAACTGGAAGTCTGTACGGCCTGCCGGCAACGAAGCGGCCATGTGTACCTTGTGCATCGCTAGCAAGGGATTGATCTGATTGAAGTCTTTGGTGGTGACAAAGCGTGCTTTAACACCAAGGCTGGCCGCGAAAAGATTGCATAAGTCGTATTCGAACCCGCTAATCGTTGCGCCCTCTTGTTGATAAAAACCTGGGGCTTCGCGTACGGCAATCACCAGCTCACCCATCGCTTCAGGTGAGGGCAGTGGTTTCGGCATTTCAATTCTGGTGCAGCTGGCAAGAGTACAAAAAATGAAGCAATACAGCAGGCAGAGCAGTTTTTGCAATCTGATCACTCCCTTTTTTCTTTCAGGCTTGTCGCTTCACGGCTATAATCCCGCGTCGCGGAGAGGTGGCAGAGTGGTCGAATGTACCTGACTCGAAATCAGGCGTAGGTGCGAGCCTACCGTGGGTTCGAATCCCACCCTCTCCGCCACTAAACATGTGTTCATGAGGCTTTCAGGAAGATCATCGAATCAACCCACAAATTAACCATCAAACGTGCACCGCTGAACAGGACTCCGTACATTGCGCCCATATGGCCTCAACTTTACACGAGCCCACCATTCGTTGCCGGGCTTTGGGTATGTTGTAAATTATTTTTTGCTAGGGTATTGACAAGTCCGCGCCAAGCTGAATAAAGTAACTCCTGCAATGTAATCGCGCATCACCGCTACACCGCCCATAGGCAGAAATGCTGTTGAGGCAGTAGCGGGATCATGGTGGTGCCAGCTAACAGTCAGTGGCGCAGGACAACATGATTGGCCTGGCGTAATGCCAGCAAGGCGCTAAGAAGGCCCGCATTCGCCCAGGGCCAGAATTGCACAGGGTTTCCGCAAGGAGAAACCAAGTGCACTCATTACCGTTTACCTATATGCCGATCCGCGCCGTATGTGGCGCTGTCGGCCTTTCAACCAGCCGCATCTATGTATTAATTAAAGCTGGCGACTTTCCACCTGGTGACCTCATCGGGGCACAGTCCCGGCGGTGGAAATCAACTGATATTGCTGCTTGGTTGAACGAACAGGCTGAGAAAGCCAGTCAGCGCGAGGCTGAGCTTTCCGCACCGCTTAAGCGCAAAGCGAATATGGCTGTAATAAGAAAAGCCAGTTTGCGGAAGGAGGCAGATCATGCAGCCTCTTAACGTGAAAACGCCCGGTGGCAGCCGGGCGCAGGGTGAAGCGGCAGTTCAAGGGGATCTGAACAGTGCGCAGGTTACCCCGCATGGCCGGAGCAATGTCATCAAATTTTCACATAAGCGCAGGACGGCACCTTGTTGCTATTGCGGCGTGCCGCTTGTCGCCTGCAATACTTGCGCAACGTGCAATGAATGGCTTAACTTGCTTGCAAGAATTGCTGGTCGCGCGGCGATGCCTAAACTGATTGATAGGCCGTAGCCATGGCGCGCTCACGTAACATAAAGCCTGGCTTGTTCAAAAATGAACTTCTCGGTGTTGCCGATCCGTTATACACGCTGGCCTTCCAAGGTTTGTGGGTGCTGGCGGACAGAGAAGGCCGACTTGAAGACCGTCCCCTGCGGATCAAGGCTGAAACGTTCCCCTACCGCGACGTCGACATGGATCCTTTGCTTGATTGGCTTCAGGCGGAAGAATTCATTCAGCGTTATGCGGTCGCCGACAAGCGTTACATTCAAGTGCTGAATTTCAGAAAACATCAGAACCCGCACAAGAACGAAACCGAATCAGAGATACCCGCCCCCGAGCAAATCGGAAGCACTACCGAAATAATCGGTACACGTTCCGAGAAAATCGGAAGCGCTCGGGCTGATTCCCTTAACCTGATTCCTGATTCCCTTAACCTTTCAACTGCTACGTCGGCTAGCGCCGACCTGCTGCTGTGTCCAGTAAATAAAATCATTGACGCTTACCATGGGTTGATGCCAGACAACCCAGTGTGCAAAATTCTTAACACAGCACGGCGGGGTGCTATCAAAGCCCGCTGGAACGAGGCAGCGAAGTTGACATGCAAACCCTTTGGCTACCAAACCGTTGATGATGGTCTCAAATCATGGAAAGCATTTTTCGCCACCTGTGCAGAATCCTCCTTCCTAACGGGAAGAGCAAATCCACAACCTGGTAAGCCGCCATTTCTTGCCGACATTGACTTCTTGATGTCACCAGCGGGTTTTGCAAAGTGCCTCGAAAACAAGTACCACCGGGAGGCCGCATGAACGCCAGCGCCGAAATCAAACTCCCGCCGCATTCCGTCGAGGCGGAACAATCCCTGATCGGCGGCCTGCTGCTGGATGGCCGCGCGTGGGACAGGGTTGCGGACGTAGTGCGCGAAACCGATTTTTACCGCGACGACCACCGACGGATTTTCCGGCATATCACCCTGCTGTCCAACGCCGGAAAGCTGCCCGATGTGGTAACTGTGTTCGAGTCGATTGAACGGTCCAACGAAGTCGATCAGACGGGTGGGTTGACATATCTGGCCGAGGTGGCCAACAGCACAGTCAGTATCGCTAACATCAGGCGCCATGCCGAAATTATCCGCGAAAAGGCCACTTTGCGCCGCTTGGTTGGTGTGGGCAATGACCTGCAAACCCAATGCTTCAAGCCTGGATTAAAAACATCAACGGACATCGTGGCCGAGATTGAGCTAAAGCTTGCGGCGGAAATTGACCAGCAGGGCGATGAGCCAGCCCTCATTGGTGACGTAGTGAATGACGTGCTGTCCTACATCGATGCCCGCGATGAAACATCCGGCTTGCGGACTGGCTTTGCGGAATTCGATCACCTGACTGGCGGATTAGAGGGTGGGCAGTTGGTTATTGTTGCCGCACGGCCTTCGGTTGGTAAGACGCTTTTTGCCTGCAACGTGGCGGATAACGTCGCCAGCCGGGGCAAGTCAGTGCTGTTCTTCACGCTGGAAATGACCAAGCGTGAAATTGGAATGCGGGTATTGTCTGCGCGTTCTTCTGTTTCCATGCACGCGATGCGCTCAGGCACGAAGGACGTGGCGGAATGGGAACACATGTCCGATGCTGTGCCGAATATCGCCAGCAACAAGCTATGGGTGGATGATAAGCCAGCGATCACCGTCAGCTATGTCCGTGCGTGCGCCAAAAGGACGAAGCGCAAGTCAGGACTTGATCTGATCGTGATTGACTATCTCGGCCTCATGACTGGGTACGGGGACAACCGAACGCAACAGATCGGGAGCCTGTCGCGTGACCTTAAGGCGCTGGCGAAAGAATTGAACGTACCGATTATCGTACTGGCGCAGCTTAACCGTGGTGTAGAGGGCCGTAACGACAAGCGCCCGATGATGAGCGACCTGCGGGATTCCGGCGAAATCGAGCAGGACGCGGATATTGTCGCCATGCTCCACCGGGAGGAACTTTATTCAGAATCCCAAGACTGGAAAAAGTTTACCGAGCTGCTCCTACGAAAAAACCGAAACGGCCCAGTAGGTGAAATCAACCTGCGCTATGACGGCAGATTGATGACATTTTCGTCATGGCAAGGGCCTAGCCCGCGCAATTCATTCAAGCCAAAGGCGACTGGGTTTCCGGGATGAACGCATCACCACCAAAGCTGCCCAGCATACTCGAACAAATGATGAGTATTTCTGCTTCAGCTGCTACGGCCAAAGCCGATGTCGAACGCCCACCGTGGCCACCCAATCCATTCCCGAAAGGCATCCGCACGGGATCAGCTACAGAAAAAGTTCTGCAAGCACTCAAAGCAGCACACCCGCGCTGGCTAGAGCATTGGGAGCTAATGCAGATTACTGGCAGGTCACGCGGCGCAGTGTCCTGGGGCATGCGCTATTTGCAAGAGCGCGGCATGGTGCGTTCAATCCGATCTGCAAGACATCCGTCTTACCTTCGTTATAAATCAGTTCCAGGAGAAAACCATGAGTAACACCCTCGCAGAAGTTCACGCAACCACCGCTGTCATGCTGGCTGAGGTTGCAACAGACTACCTCGGTTATGCCGCAAGCAACGCCGACGCCTTAGCTCACACGGCCAACCAATTATTTGCGCATGTTCTTTTTCAGAAAACGCTTGAAACCGATTTCAACGCCAACCCGTCGAGCGAGACCGCTGAGCGTGCGTATGCGCTGGCGCAAGAGGTCTGTAAATGTGCAGACAAGCTGCATCAAATGCTCGCGACAGTCAAAGCAGAGCTTGTTACTGTTGTTGAAGTCGAAGGACAGGCGGATAGAAACAGAACAGGCAAGCTACTTAATTAAACGCCGGAGACGAAAACAATGACCACCGAATATCTACCCACTCCCACCAATAAAAAACCCGTCAGCAGCCTTAAAAAAGGCATTACAAAACGAAACCGCTCAACCAAGCGGATTACAAGGCAGAAGAATGCGTTTTACCAGCTTGCGCAAGCGTACAAATCCAGACATCCCAAAGCCACCGCTGCTGACGCGTGGCGGCACATGCAGGCCATTGCAGCCACCGGCGCGCATGATGTGGTGCTCGATTATTCCAGTGGGATTATTAGCTACCGCCCTGACGTTGGCAAATTCGGGACGCGAGAAATCAAGCAACGGTCGTTTTCGCAACAGTACTACCGTATCAGCAACATTTCGCCTTGATGTTGCTGATGCCTCGCGCCATGCGTGGCACGCTCTCAATATTACCGGGAGAAAAACATGGGACGCAAGCGAAATGGTATTCAAGATTTTCTGGATGGGTTCAATGGTACTTACACCACCAGCAGAAAAATTTCCGCTGATATTGAAGACGCCCGGATCAAAGGTGATCTAGCCAACGTATCTAGCCAGGTAGCGCCCACCGAAACGCAAGCCGCCTCTGGTGAGGATGCACTCAAAGCAGCACAGCAGGCAATGGATCAACGGCTGGCAGGTGCTACGGACGATGTGCAGCGCACCCAAATACAGGCTGACTTCAAGCCCACGATAGAGGCTTTAACTGCCCGTCGGCAATCACCCGCAAGTGTCGTGAATTCAATGGGCGTGGGCTCCTCTTTTCAGCAAAGAGAAAATCAGCCATTTTCAAAGCAAGAGGTTGACTCTGCAAAAGCAAGTGAGGTGGCTCAAATTTATGAGCGCGCCGGACGCCCCGATGACGCGCTCAGAACCCTGAGCAATGCGTCCAAGCGCCGCGATCTTGCCGATCAAGACGAAATCAGGGCTATCACCAACGCACCTACGCCCGCATCGGTCGCAGCCGGTGGTGCAAATCAGCTCCGCGATCCGCTGGATTTTTACCTCAAGGATATTGCACCCAAGGAGGTGCAGGCATTGCTCAGGCAGGGCAAGGTGGCGGAAGCAAAACAGCTCACCGACTTCCTCGATTCAAACGAAGGCGTGAGCTACGCCAAAGAATATATGGCGGGCGTGCGCCGCTTTTCTGTAGGCGACCATCAAGGCGCGCTAAAAAACTTTGAAAATCTTTACAACCGCGACGGATTCCCTGATGGTTACAAGGTTAACCTGAAATACCTCGGTGGCGACCAGCTCCAGATTGATCAAGTCGACGCCTCAGGCAAGGTCGTTGGTTCAAAAACCGGAAAGGTGTCAGATTTGGCCGAGCAGTCGGCACTTGCGCTCAATCCGGTGCAGGCCGTGAAATTCATCGCAGAGCAAAAAGCCAAACGTGACTCGGAGGCGGCAACGCTGGATCGATCAATTCAACTCGAAGGCCTCAGGTCCGAACGAGACCAAACGCGCGAAGACCGACGTGATGCGCGCCTGACCCGCCAACTCGACGCCCGTGGTGGATTAACCGCTACCCAGCAAAGAAGCAATTTTGAGATTGACGCCGCCCGCGATGCAGTTAGTGGCATGACGCAACAGGACATCATGCGCAGGACAGCAAAAGCGACCAACACTGGCAGAGAAAACCCGGATTATGACCCAGGTCTCGCGCGCCAAGTCGCACTGGCAGGTCGGCGAAAGGTCGGGGATGATGAAGTTTTTGATCGTCGTGGGGATAAGCCCACGGAACCTGCCGCAGGATTAGACCGTGCTGACGTGGCCAACCGTTTCCGATCAGATAAATCCATGCTGAATTTCAAGCTGGGCAAAGACACCCCAAAGGGTGTTGAGGTTCTTGACAAAAACGGCCGCGTAACTGGGCACTACAGATAATCATGCCAATCATTCCGCTCTCTACAAATAATCGCCGCCCTGACGACTTCCCGCGCATCAGCACTGCCGAGCAGGCAGCCCGGGACGCCGAGGCTGAACAGATTGTGTCCAATGAAATTACGGATTCAGCGCTTGAACCCCCCGAGGTTCAGGCAGCGCTAAACACCGAATACCGGCAACGCTTTAACAAGGAGCCGCCTGCCGCAAGGCGCGGCTTTGTGCCGCTGGATGAAGAGGCCAGCACACCCAATGGAACGGGGGATAGTTCCAGTCAAACCGGCTTTATTCCGCTCGAATCAAGCGAAACAGATGCGCCATCCACCATGCAGCGCATCGCAATGGCCACTGAACCTTATGTTGTATCGGCAGCAAAAACCGTGCAGGCCGTAGCATCCGGCTATCCGGTGGCAGAGACGGCAGCCAATTTGGCCACCATGGGTGCAGCACTCCCAATAGCGGGTATTGCTGGCCTTGGTGCGGCTGCATCCAAAGCCCTTGGAATCACCGATGCCGACCCGGCGGATGTAGTGCATGCCGTGGGCAATGCGCTGACCTACCAACCCAAGACCGAGCTTGGCCAGCACCTGACCAACGCCACGCTGTACCCGTTCGAGATGCTCGCCAAAGCAGGCGCAGCGGCTGGCGACAAGACGCTTGAGGCCACCAATAGCCCGACACTGGCTACTGCGGTCGACACCACCATCAACGCCTTGCCCATGTTGATTGCCCCCGGCGCCAATGGTGCGAAGGCCGCCCACGAAAAGTTTTCAACCAGGAATACGCCAAATGAGCAAACCACAAAAGCCCCCCATGAAGCCCCTGCCGCAGCAGAAGCCGCCCGCCAACCCGAAGCTTCAGCGAGCCATCAAGGCGGTAGTGAAGGCAATGCGCCCAGTGGGTTCATCCCGCTCGAAGGGGTAAGCGATGCAGCCATTTCAACGCGAGCGCAACGCCTGGCGGGCGATGATCCGGCGCTGCACAGAAGCGGGTCGGCGGGACTGGAAATACTACGGCGGGAAGGGGATAACCGTGTGCCCGGCGTGGATGCAGAGCTTTCAGCAGTTCCTCAAGGACATGGGGCCAGCCTCGACGCAGCGGCATTGGCTGGGGCGTTGGGACGTGAACGGCAATTACGCGCCGGGGAACTGCCTGTGGACAACGCAACCTCCCCAAGTGCGGCGGCGGACATGTTGCCGGATAGTAGTAATCGATGGCCAAGCAATGACCATATCGCAAGCCGCGAGATTGCCAGGGCAACCAGTAGCGAATTCCGTGCTGCGCCGGGCGAAGAACGGATTGCCGCTGGAGAACCCACCCGCCGCGAAACTGTATCGGGCGTCGAAATGGCTGACGCACAACGGGCAGACGCTACCACTTCCAGAGTGGGCGAGGCGGATCGGTATTCCGGCACCCGTCCTTTGGTACAGGATCAAGAGCGGCTGGCCGGTAGAGATGGCATTAACGCCGAAGTTTTTCCGCCGCCACGGCAAGCGAAGTGGGGACTTATCGAAGCCGACAACGTAAAACCGCGCAGCTACAGTGATGCGCCGGATCGACATCAGCAGGAAATGATCGTGCAGGACATCAACCGCGAGTTCACTCCGGGCAAGCTCGCTGTGGCGCTTGACGATGCCGAGGGCGCGCCCATCGTCCGACGTGATGGCACTGTCGAGGCTGGGCACAAACGCGCGGAAGCGATCAAGCGGGTGTATCAAGCCGATGGTCAGAAGGCAGCCGATTACCGCGCCCACTTGCGCGAGGCTGCGAACAGCCTCGGCCTTGATCCAGCAACCATTAACCAAATGAAAAAGCCGGTGCTAGTACGCATACCGGATGAGCCGCGCGCCGCAGCGCAAGACATGGCAGCCCCCGTGCAGAATTCATGGGCTCCAGGCGCGAACTATGCGCCGATGGTTGATCAGATGCGTGAGCCGGTAGCCAAAGCCGCGACGGTTGCCGACCTGCCCAAACCGATCCGCCGCGAGCAGATTGTCAGCGATCTAGCCAAAGCGATGGACACGACCATTTACGAAGGTCGAGTCAAAGGCAAGAAGCGGCTCGGTTTCTTTCGCCCAGGGGTGAATGAAGTGCGCATTAAGAATGCCTCAGACATCGAAGTGGCCGCGCATGAGATTGCGCACCTGATTGATCATCGGGTAAAGGAAATCTCCAGCGCTTGGCGAAGTGATAAAGCCCTGCGTGAAGAATTGAAGTCGGTGAGCTACGATCAGCAGTCCGTACCGGAAGGATTTGCCGAAGGCGTCAGGCTCTTCCTTACGCAACCGGAAACGCTCGAAGCACGTGCGCCAAGGGTTTATTCATGGCTGAATGATTTTGCAGATAAACACCAATACGGTCCGGCACTGCGCAAGGCGCAGAAACAAATGACCGGATGGTTTGGCCAGGACTCATTAAATAGGGCGCGCTCGAAGATCGGCACTGACAAGCCACTCGCGGAATACTTCGACCGCTTCTGGGACAAGTTCCGCCAAAGTACCGTGGATGACCTGCATGGCATCATGCAGATGGAGCGTTCGCTTACCGGTAAGATCAACCCGAACGGCCCCTATGAGTCTGCCCGGCTCTCACGTGCCTCGGCTTCGATTGCGGATGGCGCGGTGCGTTTCGGCTACCCAGTCAAGAACCGCGACGGCTCGTTTTCATGGAAAGGCCAGGGGCTGGAAGAGATCCTCAAGCCGGTGGCGAAAAGCCTTGACGATGCGTTGCTGTACTTCGTTGGCCGCTCTTCCCGTGAGCTGCATGGCCAAGGCAGAGAGCATCTGTTCACCAGCGGCGAAATTGACGCCATGCTCCGGCTGAGAACCCCTGAGCGGGAAAAGGCATTCCAGGATTACCAGACATGGAACCGGGGCATCCTCGATTTTGCCGAAGCGCAGAATGTTATCAACCCGGAATCACGGCGCTTGTGGCAGCGCACGCAATATCTGCCCTTCCATCGTGTGGAGCAGCCCGGCGGCCTCAAGGGCAAGCCCGGTGAATGGCAGGGAATCCAGGCGCTGACGGGTGGAACGACCAACATCAAGGACGTGCTCGGCAACATGGTCGGCAATGCGGCAATGCTGCTCGACAAGTCAGTCAAGAACGAGGCGCGGCTGAAGATTGCCAAGCTGTCGCAGCGCGAAGGCGGCGGCAAGTTCATGGTCAAGATTGATACCGATTCGCGCCCGGTGAAAATCAGCGGTGATCAGGTACTGGATGCCATGCTCAAGCGCTACGGCATTGCCCTTGACGGTGATGCGCCCGCGTTCTTCGACTTCCTCATCAAAGGTCAGCCACCGGCGGGCAAGAACGTGGTGGCGGTATTACAGCAGGGCAAGCCAGTCTGGTTTGAAGTGGGCGATCCAATTCTTTATCGCGCACTTTCTGCTATTGATCGGCCGGTGCAATCCGAGGTCGTGCGCTGGCTCGGACTGCCCAAGCGCATCGGTCAGGCGACGATAACCATGACGCCGGACTTCTGGATGGCTAATATCGCCAGAGATACCCTCATGGGTTCCGTCATGTCGCGTTCAGGCTTCAAGCCGATTATCGACAGTCTGCAAGGCATGCGACTACGGATGACGAACGATCCGATTTACAAGGACTACATCGCCAACGGTGGTGGCCTGAGTTCAATTTATCTGGACGAAGCAGCCCTGCGCACCAAATTGGAAAAATTCTACGGTCGCCAGGGTATCGATTACCGCACCGTGCTGGATGCGCCGTCCAAGATGCTGCACTTTGTCGAAACGCTGGGTGACGCCTTCGAGATGAGCACCCGACTGGGTGAGTACAAGAAAGCCATCGAGCGTGGCGAAAACCCCCGGCATGCGGCCTATCAGGGGCGCGAGGTGAGCACGGACTTTGCCATGCGGGGAGACTCCAAGGCGCTGGGCTTTATGTATGACACTGTTATGTTCCTCAAGCCTGCGCTGGTGTCATGGGATCGCTTGTATCGCGGCCTCGCCCACGATCCGAACAAAGGGGCGATTGCGGCCAAGGCGGGCACCATCGCCCTGCTGAGCGCCGGGCTGTACCTGCTCAACCAAAACGATCCGCGCTATGCCGACCTGCCGGATTGGGATCGTGACGCGAATTGGCATTTCTTTGTCGGTGAGAATCACTTCCGCTACCCGAAGATATGGGAAATTGGCGCGCTGGCCTCTGGTGCTGAGCGTTCAGTCGAGAAGATCATGGCCGCCGATCCGACTGGCCTGGGCAAGGACTTCGCGCGCATCCTGGGCGCGACGTTCAATGTGAACCTCATGCCGCAGATACTCGCCCCATTGGCCGAGCAGGCGATGAACCGCAACAGCTTCACCAAGGCGCCGATTGAAACACCGGGCATGGAGAACGTACAGCCCTTCCTCAGATCGAAGCCGGGCACTAGCGAGACCATGAAGGCGGTGGGCATGGCTACCCGTGACCTACCCGAGGCGCTACAAGTCAATCCATCTCGTGCCGAAGCCTTGCTACGCGGCTATTTCAACACCTATGCCATGTATGGATTGATGCTGACTGACCAAGCCTTGTTTGGCAATAAGCTGCCAGAAAAGCGCACCGATGAATTGCCCGTGGTGCGCCGATTTTATGCCAATGAGCCACCCAAGCATACCAAGTACGAAACCGAGTTCTACAGCCTGCTGCAAGAATCCAAGCGTCTGCGTGGAACTCTCCGCGAGCTGGATGATCTTGGCTTGCGTGAATTTGCAGACAGCAAGGAACAGTCACCGCTGGCCGGAGAAGCGAAGCCCCTGGAAAGGGCTGCGAAGAACCTCGGTTCGATCAACAACGAGATGCAGGCAGTCAAGCGCAATGACGCACTGAACCCGACCGAGAAGCGCCAGAAGCTGGATCAATTGACCATGGAACGTAATGCCCTGCTCAAGGCCGCCGTGACTGAATCGAAGGCGGCGCAGAAATTACAGCCCTAGCGTCTTCGCCAAGCCAGTATAGCAGCGGGTTTCAGCGCCAAGACGGCGGGCGTAACCGGGGCGAGGATGCTAAAAGATGCTAGAGTTAAGCTAATACTTAGCCAAAGGACAGCAGAAGTATTCGACAACCTCAAGATCACGACCGAGGGCATCGAATGACTACAGATGCCCACATTTTGTCCGAATTGGACAAAAGCGCAGGTTGTCGGAAATCAGATCAAGGTGCAACGTTGCACCTTTGCTCAAATCAGGCAGTCAGGGGGCAAAACTGCTCGTCAACAGCAACATAAAGCAACATGTCCGGCAATGTCCATGTGATGGACAAGAGAGCAAACCGGTAACGTTACCTATTTGTGAGTAGGTGGGCGTTTTGTCACCGTTTCGCGCGCGATTTGTCACCGTTAGTATCCATCAGTGTTTGCGGAAGATTCGGTGCCAAAACCCCCGCGAAATCGATGAAATACCTGATTTGAGTGCGAAAACCACCTTTCCCAAGCGGTTGAATAATTGCAATGTTTTTTTGGCACTAGTGCCAAAACCATCACAAAACCACACCCACCCTCGAAGCAAATGCACCGCAGGCCGCGCAGAAAAACATTAACCTCGAAATCTTGCGAAACCTGCCGATTCACTTGCCACCGTTAGCCTTGCAAGAGACCTTTGAACTGCGTTGCAGCGATGTTATCAGCATCCAATCACAACAATCCGCCGCCACCGCCAAAGCCCAGGCCGCTTTTGACGCGCTGCTGGCGCGCTGTTTTGCCCCATCGGTGGCCGCATGACTACGGTTGCATTGGGTCAGGTAGAGACCTGAATCGCTTGCGACATGGCCCGCACTGACCAGCCGACGGTATTGATGGCGCGCACGCCGTCGGCATAGACCGGCTGGTCACTGTCCAGTCCGCGCAGGGTGACAAGTGCAACCACCCGTTGTGGTTGGTCGGGCACTCCTTCACCGGCACGGCGCAACACGTCGAGCTTCAAACGCCAGTCCTTTGCGGCGATCCCTTTCGGAAAGCGCGCTCGGTAGACCTTGGTCGGCGACCATTTGAAGCCGTGCTCAATCTGCTTGGCCTCATAAAGCTGGTTCTTGTCGCCCGGCTCCAGAGGTACGACACCGCGCTGGTGACGCTTGCCATCTGGCCAGAGGTCATAGCTGCCGAAAGACAGATCAACGTTGGCGCGACAGTATTCGACGCCGTGTTGACCGTTCAAGGGCGGCGAGTAGCACATCGTGATCAGTATTTCGCCCCGGAATCGCCCATCATCAGTGCGCAGGCAGGCCGGAATAGGATACGGGAATTTCTCGAATTCCATACCGTCGCGCACATCGGCCTCGAACATCAGGGTGAATGTGTGCGGGTCGCAGTACAGCGCTTCAGCTTCGTCGCCGGGTTGGCCAAAGCCGTAATAATGCAGCGCGTCGCCGCCACGTTCCGGGCTGCGCAGAACGGCGCTATGAATGAGCAGGGCCTTGACCAGTTCGGGATAGGCGATACCACCAGCGCTTTCCACCGAATTCCAGGTGTGAGCCGCCAGCAAGGCCACCAAGGGTGCGGCAAAGCTGGTGCCAATGTCTTCGCCCAGTTTTCCGTTTGGTAGCAGCGAGCGCAGGGCGGTATAGGTTGGGTCGCCGATAAGGGAGCAATTGCCGCCGAGGTGGACGACTTCCGGCTTGGGGATGGATACTGGGCCGGGGCCACGCCGAGAAAACGGCGATGGCTGCCCGCGCTTGACGGCGGAGTGTGCGACATCCAGATGCGCCAGCGAACCTACAGACAGCCCACGCACCGATTCTGCTGGGATGCTGATGCGATCATCATCGCCGATGTGAGGTTGGGGTGGTATGGTGCGGAAAGGCTTGGTGACATAGTTGCCGGCGGCAATCACGAAGAGACAGCCGGTTTCGTCGGATAGCGCATCGAGCATTTGCGCAAAATCGCTGAAGCGGTCGGTTGGCCCTGGCACCCGCCCGCCGAGTGAGAGGTTCCAGACTTTGACGTCGAGATGGCGGCGGACGACTTCGAGAATGCGTGCGTGCAGGTCGGTTTCCAATGCGCCGGTGATTTCTAGCGCACAGACATCAAGAATCTTGGCACGAAGGTCAGGAAATGCAGCATCGCCGAAATTGAGCGAGCGGGCTGCGGCCAGTAGTCCGCCGACAAAGGTGCCATGCACAAAGTCGGTTTCGGGCGGCATGATGTAACTTTCCCGCGCCGCTACCCACGCCGAAAGCATGGGGTGCTTCGGGTCGATGCCGGTATCTATGATGCCCACCAGGGGGTAGTTGGTTTGGCTGTCGGGAGCAGGAGCAGTATTCGGGTCGGCATTACCAATTTCCACGGCCTGACTGCCAATGTCTTCCGCGACATAGATCGGCATGGGAGCCAAGGTACGCAGGCCGGGGAATTGCAACAATTTCTCAAGCAAATCGTGGTGGGTGGTGGTCACTGAGTAGAGTTTCTGCGGCGTCAGATAATCGAGCCGGGTCAGGCTGGCGCCTAACTCAGCGGCCCACGCTGCAAACTGTTGTTCAAGGGCGGAATCAATTTCATCCGCGCCATGCCGGAACAATTCGGCCTTGAGCGTGCGGCCTGCCTGGAGCCATTCAGACAGATCCCGAATACCCCAGCCAGATTCGCCACCAAGCCGGTCGTGAATGCCATAGGGCAGCACGTCGTCGATGGTGGAAATGTTGGCGCGCGCAGCCTTGGTGTTGGCCGTGGTGATTTGTTCGTCAAGTAGCGTCAACGTGCGCGTGGTTACCGACAACAATAGCTGCCCCAACCCCGCTGCGCCGATCATGGGGATTTCGGCGCGGCTCAGTAAATGCAGCGGGCGGTGCGACTTGGCTAATGCCTGCTCACGCAATACCAGTTTGGCAACGCCGGGGAGGTTCGGCCACTGCTGCAAGCCAGCACTTAGGGTGCTGCGTGCAGTCAGCAATTTTCCGTGCAGGTTGTCGCGCAGTGCCTGGGTGACTTCGACGATTTCCTTTGCGCCACCACCGCCGCCGCCTTCGGGCTGGCGATAATCTTGGTCGCTCTGGGCAACCCGCAGGATTGGATTATGCTGCTGCGCGTTCGTGGGCATCTTCCTTTTGCTCCTTGAATACTTGCGTGATACGGCGCATGGAGACCCCAAACAAGCTGTGTAGGGTCCGATAGTCGAAGAGGTTCGGCGCCCGGCTTCTCAAGAGCCTCATTTCGTCCTCAAGATTCAGCGGACGACCGCCATCCTGGGCGCGGACAAGGCGACGAGCCAGATCGGCCACATCAATGGCCTTGCGATTCGCCAGTACGGCGGCGCGAACTGAGTCATGCGCTGCCTGCTCGATCAATGCGCCCGACAAACCTGAACACAACGGAACCACGGTTTCGCTTTCCTTCGCGGTAGCATAGTTGCCAAGACGCGAGTTTAGTAGCGCACTGATTTGCTCATTGTCGGGTAGCCCAATTTCAATTCGGTACGCAAACCGTCGCCAAACAGCCGGGTCGAGCAATTGCGGGTGGTTGGTGGCGGCCAAGACGACCGTGTTATGCGATTGCGCGTCAATGTTTTGCAGCAGGCTGACAACCACACGTTTGAGTTCGCCCAGTTCCTGCTTGTCGTCGCGCGCCTTGGCGAGTGCGTCAAACTCATCCAGAAACAGCACGCAGGGCCGACCCGCTGCATGTTCAAACAGGGTGCGGATGTTCTTCGATGTCGCGCCTAGAAATGAAGAGACCAAAGTATCGCAGCGTGCCGTCAGCAGGGGAAGGGCGAGTTTTGCCGCAATCTGATTTGCCAATACAGTCTTGCCGCAGCCTGGGGGGCCGTAAAGGAGAATGCTCGGGGAAAACCCGACACCGGCGGCAATCAGATCGTCAGCCTTGTGAACACAGGCAACAAATTCATTGACTAGCGCGGTTGTCTGGGCATTCATGAGAATGCGTCCCTCATCGACTACAGGACGTGTTTCGTCAGCAAGGGGAAAGCGGCTTTCTGAGTCGACAGGCAGTGGGTTCAATACGCCGGCCGTGGAAAACAACTGTTTGGGGGCTCTGGATAGCTTGTCGCGTACCAGCTTGGCATGTTGGCCGCTGCCTTCCCGATCCAGCTTTTCAGCGAGTAAGTTGGCATAGTTGACGGCCATCTGGGCGTTGGATTTAAGAGCGCCTTCAAGAATCTTGAGCACTTCTGGCAGGTGGTCCATGGTGGCCTCAGTTCTTAAATCGAGAACAGAAATAAAGAAGTCGACCACAAATATAGACTATCTGATGATGGAAATAAAGTATTTGATGACAAAAATTACAAGTAGCTGATTACGCAAGAAAGGCTATTTCGCTTTTTTTCTCGCCTTCCCATTCACCCGATACCGCACATGCCCCCGCATTTGCCAGCCGGCGGCCTGGGCGTCGCGCAGCAACCAGCACAAAACCACACTATTTGCTCAAGTTTCAACAAAGCGATTTGCAACGCGGATATTGCAAACTGAAAATAATTTGCTTTTTTCATGTTCGAGGCTCGCGCCATGTGTGGCAAAGTGTGCTTGCCAATGTACGCGCAGCGGCGATGAAGCCACAGTCTCATCAAGCTTTCTTCCACACGGAAACGATGCGCGTACATCGGGAAGGCTTGAGCAGATTGTGGCTTTTTGCTTTCCTGAACTACTGTTCGGTTAAGCGGGAATCTATCGAAATCAGTCAAGAAAATTTTACGCAACCGAAGGGAGAAAAGGCCATGAACGCAAAAGAATTCATCCACCGCCAGCTAGGTACCACCGGTTGGGCACCCATCAACCACGACCTCGCGGTGCTGCTTTGCCCCGAGGTGATCAACGAGCACCGTGACTTCATGGCAGATCAACGCAACCCAGAAGCGCTACTTCGTGTATTCCCCAGAACGGCGCTCTGCTACGCGCGCATTAGCAGCTTTGGCGAAGTGCCTGTTCTGTACCGCAACCCCTTGGCGCTGGCTGAGCGTATCAGCTGCATTGTTGGCGGCACCGTCGAGATCAACGACCAGGCAGAGAAGCCGCGCGTCTCGATCAGGCAGGCTATTTCACCTAGTACCCACGACACCATCGCCTTGCGTCACGCCAACGTGGTAACGCTGGAACCACCCCGGCCATGTGCACAGTGCGGAAGAATGTCCGCTGAGCAAACTTGTCTGGCTGCACTTGCTGGTGAGATCGAAAACGCGCCAACCGATTACCGCCCTGATGTTTCGTGGCCGCGCCGGTGTTTGGCATTCAAGCCACCCCATGGCAGCTACGACGAGCGAACCGGGGCGGAGCTATGGCCAGAGCTGGATGCCGTTGTCAGCCTAGATGTCGAGGAAGAATCACTCACCGGCAGAGCCGTGGCTTTGCTGGCTGGCCTGTTGAAAGATGGCCCACGCGATGCCGCCGTGATCCGTTCCGCTTCCGAAGGTATCGGCATTGGTGAGCGCACAATGCAGCGAGCCGCAGAAAAGCTGGGCGTGATCAAAACCAAGTCGGGATTCTCGGGCGGCTGGGTGTGGCAAATGCCAGAAGCAGAAACGACATAACTTAAACCAAGGCGACACCGCACGGTGCAGGATTGTAATGAATTAGCGCTGTGTTAAGTTGTTTAAGAGTGTCCATAAATGTCCTGGTTTTTTTACCAAAGATACCAAGTTTTTTGATGTTGAAACATGCCAAGGTTGAGGCAGAAAGAAAAACCCCGGACGAATCCGGGGTGGTGTCTTACTTTCTCAGCACATTAAGCAGACGGCGCTTGTCCTCATCAACAATCGCCTTCAGCTTGCGCAGTAGCTTCATTCTGGCGCACGGGCTGATCTGCTTGAACCTCGCTAACAGAGCATCCTCGTGCTTCTCTGCTGGGGTGCGAACGTCGGTACCTGGGCGGCGGGTGATGCTGGTGCTCATAACGCTGCCTTTGCTTCCTTGCCTTTGCTTGACATCCTCGCGCTAGCCTTCGCAGCCTGATCCTTTCGATCCTGCAAGATGGAGCCCGCCGCGCCTGAGATTAAGACCGATTGCCCAAGAGCCCTAACAGTACTTGATAGCGAGAACAGCAGGGCAGGCAAATCATGGGCGCTTTGGAAGCTGCCTACACTCGTATCATCATTAACCAGACAGCCGATGCCTTCCATTACATCAGCCACATGCTCAAGCTGGTATTCGGCCATCTCTGTGCTCTTCAGATCAGCCAACTCTTCGTCTGTCAAGTGTGGGCATGCTGCATCCCATAACACCTGCATCATATTCGCGGCGCTCATGCTGCACCTCCTTCGTTGTACGAAAAGCTTTTGCATGCGTAGATAGTGGCTGACGGGTAACGTAGACAGAGCCGTCTCAAAACCTTCTTGGCTTGAAGCATGGAGTAGTTTTTCCATGACAGCATCCGCATCGCCTTGCCGCCATTGGGCAGACTCTCTACGTTGAAAATGTGAAACTGTTTTCTGGTTTTCATGGCCATCTCCTCAATGTGTTGAACAGCGAACGGAACCAGTGACAAGACCGGCAATGTTCATGTCCTCGCCTTTGATCCAATCCCCTTGATAGCTCTCGTTGAGGCAGGTCACCCAGTATTCGTCTTCACGGCCCGGATGGCCCTTGATTACCGAACGAATCAACTGGGTTGGCGGAAACTGTGTGCCAGGCTTGCCGGGGAAATTGATGAGGTAAATGCCATCCTTGACGTGCCAGGTGATTGAGGTATCAATAATCACAACGTCACCGCCCGGGATTTCAGGAGCCATTGAATCACCCCGCTGGATGAAAACCTGCCGTTATTCGCCGGGCTGAATAGCTCGCGCCAATAGTTCACCAGCCTGTTTCTTTGCATCACAAAATAGTTCTGGAGTGAGGATTGCCGTGCTCATGCTTTCAGTGATTGTGTTGTCAGGTGTGGCTAATTTCGCCACGTTGAAGGGAATAGAATTGTGAGCAGTCATGTTTGCATCTCCTTAATAGGTGCTTCGTGATTAGGGCAGGCTTCGAGTGCTTACCTCTTAGCTTGCCCGCTTTACCTGAAACCGTCAGGCGGCGGTAAAAACTATGCGGCGATAAGCTCCGCCTTGATTGGCTTGATCCCGGCCAGCTTTTCCGGGTGCTGTTGTACTTCCCACAAATCGACGGCCTCTTGCATCCGCAGCCAGCTCTCGGGCGTCGTGTTGAGAAACTTGCCGACGCGCGCGGCCATCTCGGGCGTCATGCTGCGTTTTTCATGCAGAAGCTGTGACACCGACAGGCGGGAGATATTCAGCCGGTCAGCAAGCTCTGTTTGTGTCATTGCAAGGGCAGGTAACACATCCTCGCGCAGAATTGCACCAGGGTGCGTCGGGCGGCGATTCGGGTCTCGCAGGCTCTTCATCAGTGATAATCCTCCATGTCCACATTGATGGCGTCTTCGCCATCGAATTCAAAAGTAATACGCCAGTTTCCGGTTACTGTCACAGCATAGGTGCCTTTACGGTTACCGCCCAGGCCATGGAACTTGTAGCCGGGAATGTTCATGTCTTCAGGTTTCACGACTGCATTCAGCCGATCCAGAATACGTTCGATTCGAGCCTCACTCCTGGCAATGATGCCTCGGTGATCGCCCTTCTTGAAGAACCGTTCAAGCCCCTTGTGAGTGAAGTTTTTAATCATGAAATTAGCAATCAATGAACATACATTGTAATCATATAATATACAAAGTCAAGTGCAATTTGGTAGTGTCCTAATTTGAATTAAGGACTTTTCTTGACCGCAACCGGAAAAGTAGCTTTGAACATTTCTAGCACTTCTTTTTCGGCTTCAATGTATGGCCGAAAGCCGTCAGTCGTAATCGTAGGACGATTCGCCACGCGGTACTGTAAGTCACGCATCAGCTCCACGGCATTTTCAGCGCTACGCTTACCTACTAGGAAGGTCGGCACTAGCTTTGTATTGGCATCGAGGGCAACGAAGATGTACTGATCGCCGACCTCGCGGGCATCATCGGTACTGCTGACGTGCTTTTGCTTTTTGGCAACAAATCCCCACAATTCGTCAACTTCGACTTCCTCACAGTGAAGGTTTTGGAACTTCTCATCCATTACACGGGCAGAAAATTGAAGCGGCCCGGAGCATCAGCCGAATAATGGTGTCGCGGTGGATTCCTGTCATGCGCTCAATCGAACGAATGGAAACGCCTTCCACCAAGCAGTTCAACACTTGAATTTGCTTATCTGACTCAACGTATTCACAGCGGGCTCCTTTACAAAGGCCCGTATGAAGGCTATGATTCGATTGTCTTTACCGGTGCAATCGTTACCCCTCATACGGGTGTCGGTTGCGGGCTTCCGGGTGTTGACGCACTCGGTAGTCCTACTGAAATAGAAAGCTCCCCCGGCCAGATTCGAACTGGCGACCTCCGGGCTACGAAACCTGCGCTCTTCCAACTGAGCTACGGGGGCAAAAGCGGTACAGCAGCGCCCACCACGGCCTGCATTGGTCATGCCCCTAGGAAGGACGCCAATGCAGGCCTTTTCTTTTCCGCCCCCACGTCGGCAGGCATGGCTCATGGGGGCAAACTCTCTTCTCATCGATAACCACCTCCTTGCCGCCAATTATAATGGGGACAAAGTCTTTGTCAAGACTTGTTAGCGCATATTGGAGATTAAATTTGATGGCAATGTCTCTATTGGGTCTCTTTAGCGCTTGACTTTATCTGAGACATATCTTAGTATGACTACAGCATCCCCATCTAAGGAGTTGTCATGGCTGAGCAAGATACTCAAAGCAACGACGGTAAAGGCAAACGCGGGGCGGTTCATCGGAGCCCCGCGTATCCATCTATTGACCTAAAGTCGGCGATCGAACGGGCCAGGCAGTTTTATGGTGCTGAGAAACGAGCCGCCGCTAACGTTAAGGTTGCGGCAGAACATTGGGGTTACTCTTATGCTAGTAGTGGGGGTAAGCAGGCTATTGCGGCCCTTCTTGCCTTCGGGCTTATGGAAGATGAGGGGTCTGGTGACCAGAGGAAGGTGAAACTAACCGATCTGGCACTGCGAATCATCCTAGACGAACGCCAAGATTCAAAAGAGCGCGATGAGGCCATAAAGCGCGCGGCGCTATTGCCAAAAATTCACCAAGAAATTCTGACGAAATGGCCGACGCTTCCTTCCGATGCCAATTTGCGGCATTACCTAGTGCTTGATCGGAAGTTCAATGAAAACGTAGTGAGCGATTTTATTCGAGAAATACGGAACACTGTTTCGTTTGCAAAATTACAAGAATCTGATAGTATGTCTCCTACTGATGAGCGCAAACAGGAGACTCCAGCCGATACTAAGACTAAAGTCGAAATCGGTGACCTTATTCAATGGGAATCCAACGGGGTGCTCCAGCTAGCAACTCCAACTCGTGTTCGCCAAATTCAGGAGCACGATGGAGAGTCTTGGATATTCATAGAAGGTAACCAAACTGGAATTCCGATGAATGAAGTGAGCGTTATTGAAAAATGGGTGCCTGCTAGCCATAGTAAAGCTCCACCCATTCTTCCGTTGGTCGAGATGCCAACGATCGGCTTGGACAAGCAAGAACGTGAGTGGCTTCGTGGTCCCTTATCAAAAGAAACCAACTATCGCCTGATTATTGCTGGCGATATTGGGCCGAAGGAAATTGGCAAGCTGATTAAGTTGCTTGAGGCGCAGAAGTCAGTGCTTTCAGATGAGGACGATGACTTGGCCTGAGAATTTAGGTGGAGGTTTTATGGCGAAGCGCGAAATATTCACAAAGAAATTAACTTGCCCGAACGGCCACGAACTGGGGTAGTCGAGTTAGAAGAAAATGAAACTCCACCTCACCATGATGGAAAATTCAACACTCGGGTAGTTGAAATACCATCGGGCTTTATTTTGGGAAATCCAGAAGGGCCAGCAAATGATCCTCAGCCGACATTCCTTTGCAAGAAATGTAAGGCGCGCGCTGTCTAATTCAAATTAGGACACTACCTGCAATTTATTGACGAAGTATTAGTCACGATGTCTTACCCTTTCGGAACGGCACTACCGTTTCCCTTCCTGCCTTCTTCTCCGTATTGCAGTAGGTCGCCCAATCGACCATCAGTCTGCGGCGCTTGTCGAACAGCGTACCGCGCGCATAGGCGGCTTCGGCTTTGTCCTTGAGTTGGTGCGCCAGGGCGTGTTCAATCACTTCCCGTGGGTAGGCTGTGGTCTCGCCTGCCCAGTCGCGGAAGGTGGAGCGGAAGCCATGAGTCGTTAGATCGAATCGCCCCATTCGCTTCAGGACAGCCAGCATCGCCGCATTGGAAAACGCCTTGCCGCCCTTTCCTTGGAATACCGGGCTGTTGTCCTCGGTCTTGAGCGGCAATAGCTCTTTGACAATTTCCAGCGCCCGAGCAGAAATCGGGACGCGATGCTCGCGTTTGGCCTTCATGCGCTCATCCGGGATAGTCCAGATGCCTGCGTTCAGGTCGAATTCTTGCCACGTCGCACCGATAACTTCGCCGGTTCGTGCGGCTGTCAGGATGGCGAATTCAAGGGCGCGTGAAGCTATTCCGGCCTGCTCGCGCAAGGCGGCAATGAATGCGCCAATCTCGCCATAGGGCAGGGCGGGATGGTTCTGCACCCGCTTGATGGCAGAGCGAACCGGCAACACCTTGTCAAGATGATTGCGCCAGGCGGCGGGATTGTCGCCCTTGCGGTAGCCGCGCACCGTTGCCCAGCCCAGCACAGCCTCAAGGCGGCCACGCAGGCGGCTTGCTGTTTCTGGCTTCGTGATCCATATCTTTTCGAGCACCTTCAGCACCAGGCCGGTATCGATCGTCGCAATGGGCAGCTTGCCGATGATCGGACTGGCGTAGGTGTCGAGGGTGTTTTCCCACTGGCTGGCGTGCTTGGCATTCTTCCATGCAGCACGGTTTGCCTCAATATAGGCATGTGCACACTCATCGAATGTCAGCAGCTTCTTGCGCGCTAGGTGCTCGATAGCCATTCTGGAATCGCGTTCGTTGATCGGGTCTTTACCCTCCTTGAGCAGCTTGCGGAATTCCGTCGCCTTTTCTCTAGCTTCCTCAAGGGAAAAGTCAGGATAACGACCGAGTCCCATCATGCGCGCTTGGCTATTCAGCATGTAGCGGTATAGCCAGGACTTGCTACCTTCCGGGCTGATCTGTAACCACAACCCAAGGCCGTCGCCATAGCGTCCGGGAGCCTTGAGCGAGCGTACCGTTCTGTCCGTCAGCTTGTTCGTTCCCCTACCCACAATTCAACCCCCAAATCATAGCCATCAAATGAACCATCAAATGTGCGTTAGATTTTGACGGACTAATAAGGATTTGTCAAGAGTGGGTATCTTCTAAATCATCTTGTGGCAAGGCTTTCATAGGGGCTATTTTGGACTCGACCGGAACTGAGTTAGGCGGACACCCTCTCCGCCACGGTTTTCATTTTTTTCTTCTCCCATACCTTATCCGTTCAGTATGAACCCTGATGAGGGCAAGTACCGCAGAATTATTTTTTCGTCGTTGCATGCCAGGATTCTTTCAGTGTCACCGTGCGATTGAATACTGGCGTGCCGGATTTTGAATCGATGCAATCAGCGACGAAGTAGCCGTGGCGCTCGAACTGAAAGCGTTCTTCTGCGGCTGCATTTTTTAATGCCGGTTCGAGTTGTGCCTGAATGACAACACGCGAAGCCGAGTTGAGATCGCGGATGAAATCTCCACCGTCGGCGCCCGGTTCTGCAACGGCAAACAGGCGATCATAAAGGCGCACTTCGGCGGCATAGGCGTGAGCTGCGGATACCCAGTGGATATTGCCCTTGACCTTGTAAGCGTCTGACCCTGGCGTTCCTGATTTTGAATCGGGCATGTATTCGCAATGCACAGCGGTGATTTTGCCGCCGGCATCCTTATCGCAGCCGATGCACTTGATGACAAAGCCATAACGCAGGCGCACGGTGTTGCCGGGGAAGAGGCGGAAATAGCCTTTGGTGGGTGTTTCCATGAAGTCTTCGCGCTCTATCCACAATTCTTTTGAGAAGGGAATCGGGCGCTTGCACCACTCGGGTTTTTGCGGGTGGTTGGGTGCTTCACAGAGTTCTTCGTGCCCTTCCGGATAGTTGTCGATGATGAGCCTGACCGGGTCAAGTACGGCAATGCGGCGCGGGGCAATGTCGTTCAGGTGCTGGCGCTGGCATTCTTCGAACACGCCAAAGTCGATCCAGGAATCGGATTTGCTGACGCCAATCATCTCCATGAAGTGGCGAAACGCTTCGGGTGTATAGCCGCGTCGGCGTGCGCCGACGAGCGTGGGCAGGCGTGGGTCATCCCAGCCGCTGACGTGTTTTTCTTCGACGAGCTGGATCAGTTTGCGCTTCGAGAGCACAACGTAAGAAAGATTCAGCCGAGAGAATTCAATTTGCTGCGGTAGTGGTGTATTCACGCAGCCGAGCTCGGCCAATCGGGCGAGCAACCAATCATAAAACGGGCGCTGATCTTCGAATTCCAATGTGCAGATCGAGTGCGTAATGTTTTCCAGCGCATCCTCGATCGGATGGGCAAAGGTGTACATCGGATAAATGCACCAGGTGTCCCCCGTGTTGTGATGCGTGGCGTGGCGGATGCGATAAATGGTGGGGTCGCGCAGGTTGATGTTGGGCGAGGCCATGTTGATCTTGGCGCGCAGAATATGCGTGCCATCGGCGAATTCACCCGCCTTCATGCGGGCGAAGAGTTCGCGATTCTCGGCGGCTGTGCGGTTACGAAAAGGTGATTCTTTACCCGCTTCAGTCAGCGTGCCGCGATGGGTGCGCATCTCTTCGGCGGTTTGCGAATCGACATAGGCATAGCCTGCATCGATCAATTTTTCAGCAAATTCCAGCATCCAATGAAAATAGTTCGAGGCTTGGTAGAGGTTGTTCTCGGCGCCAAAGTGCCAGTCAAAGCCGAGCCAGCGCACGGCATCGATAATCGAATCGGCATATTCTTGTTCTTCTTTCTCCGGATTGGTGTCATCAAAACGCAGATGGCAGGCACCGCCGTAGTCATGTGCCAGACCAAAATTCAGGCAGATGGATTTGGCGTGGCCGAAATGCAGATAGCCATTGGGCTCCGGCGGAAAGCGGGTACGAATCTTTGCGACGTCAATTGCTGCCGCATCACCAGCGCCAGCGCTCTGCGTCCCTGCGGGAACTTTTTGTTGCGCGGCAGGGCCGGGCTTGCCGCTCCAGGCGCGCGCGGCATATTTTCCCGCGGCCAGATCGGCCTCGATGATATGCCGGATGAAATTAGAAGTTTTTTCAGTGTCAGACATGAGTGGAGTGCGCCAAATGAAAGCAAAGAAGTGATTCTACTGGCAGGCATGAAATGCAGGCGTAAAATAGCCATGATGAATTGGACAAGTCTTTTTGCCATTGGTCTCGGTGCCATGCTGGGTGCATGGCTGCGCTGGGGGCTCGGTCTGTGGCTGAATCCACTGTTTCCCACGGCACCGCTGGGCACGCTGGCAGCGAACCTGCTCGGCGGTTACCTGGTGGGCGCGGCGGTTACGTTGTTTCACTTGAATCTCGATCTTTCGCCTGAGTTGCGCTTGTTTTTCATCACTGGTGTGCTGGGTGCCCTGACGACGTTTTCCACGTTTTCGGCAGAAGTTGTGGCGCTGATTCAACGCGCCGAGTATGGCTGGGCAGTGGGTGTGGCCTCAATCCATTTGTTCGGCTCTTTGTTGATGACGGGCCTGGGCATTTTGACCATACAAAAATTAGCGCAATGAGGCAGGTGCAATGAGGTTCGACGCCGAGGCGCGCCGCGCTGCGCGGCCGACAATCGTCTATGACGAAGCGCTGCCAGTTACCTTGCGACGGGAAGAAATTGCTGCTGCCATTCTTCAACATCAAGTGGTCATCGTCTGTGGCGAAACCGGCTCGGGCAAGACCACGCAACTGCCAAAAATCTGTTTGGAGATCGGGCGCGGACTGAATGGACTCATTGGCCACACGCAGCCGCGCCGCATTGCCGCACGTGCCACGGCGACGCGCATTGCGCAGGAACTGAAGTCCGAGCTGGGCCGCTATGTCGGCTTCAAGATACGTTTTACGGATCGGGTCTCGACGGAGACTTACATCAAGCTGATGACAGATGGCATTTTGCTGGCCGAGACACAAACCGACCCGTTGCTGCGCCAGTACGACACCCTGATTATCGACGAGGCGCACGAGCGCAGCCTGAACATTGATTTCATGCTCGGTTACTTAAAGCAATTATTGCCCAAGCGGCCTGATCTAAAAGTCATCGTCACTTCGGCCACGCTGGATGCGGAGCGTTTCAGCCAGCATTTTTCTTCCAACGAAAAAGCCGCACCGGTGATCGAGGTTTCCGGGCGGCTGTATCCGATCGAGACACGGTATCGCCCATGGTCTGAGATCCCTGTTGCCAATGCATCTTCCGCTGGAAAGGGGACGACGGATCGTGACATCAATGAGGCCATTGTCGATGCCGTTAGCGAGGCGCACCGTGCCGGGCCAGGTGATGTGCTGGTGTTTCTGCCGGGCGAGCGGGAGATTCGCGAGTCGGCGGAAGCATTACGCAAACACTCATTTTCCACCATGGCGCCAGGTCTTGAAATTCTGCCCTTGTTTGCGCGCCAGTCAGCAGCAGAACAGGCGCGTGTATTTTCCTCCCACCAGGGCCGCCGCGTGGTGCTGGCGACCAATGTGGCGGAAACATCGCTCACCGTGCCAGGCATACGCTATGTGATTGACACGGGGCTGGCGCGCGTCAAGCGTTATTCGCATCGCAACAAGATCGAGCAATTGCAGGTCGAGCCTATCGCCCGCGCGGCGGCCAATCAGCGCGCCGGGCGTTGTGGCCGGGTGTCTGCAGGTATCTGTTTTAGGTTGTATGCCGAGGATGATTTCAATAAACGCGCTGCCTATACCGAGCCGGAAATTCTGCGCTCCAGCCTGGCCGGGGTGATTCTGCGCATGAAGTCGCTGCATCTGGGCGATGTGGAAAATTTTCCTTTCCTCGAAGCCCCTGCGCCGCGCATGATTGCCGACGGTTACCAGTTGCTCGCCGAGCTGGGCGCCATCGACGAGACAACGAAGGCGTTAACCAAGGCAGGCGTTGAACTGGCAAAGCTTCCGCTCGATCCGAAAATTGGCCGCATGATTCTGGCCGCGTGCGAGCAGGGTTGCCTGAATGAAATGCTGATCATCGCCGCCGCGTTGTCGGTGCAGGATCCGCGCGAGCGGCCGCAAGAGCAGGCCGGATCAGCCGATCAAGCACATGCGAAGTGGAAAGATGAAAAATCCGAGTTTCTTTCCTATCTCAAACTCTGGCAAGCAGCGGATGTGGTTTGGAAACATGAAACATCGAACAAGCAGCGCCAATGGTGCCGGCAGAATTTTCTCTCGTGGCTGCGCATGCGCGAGTGGCGCGATGTGCATACCCAGTTGCTGACACTGTGTCATGAACATGGCTGGAAAGAGAGTCAGCTTGCCGGCAGCTACGAAGCCATCCACAAGGCGCTACTCACCGGCCTGCTCGGCCATATCGGCTTGAAGAGCGAAGAAGATGCGCATTATTTAGGTGCGCGCGGCATCAAGTTTTTTATTCATCCGGGTTCCAGCCTGATCAAGAAAGCCGGGCGCTGGATTGTGGCAGCCGAGATTGTCGAAACCTCGCGTTTGTTCGCGCGGTGCGTGGCGCGCATTGAGCCGGAATGGCTGGAGCAAGTAGGCAGCCATTTACTGCGCAGCCACATCTATGACCCGCACTGGGAAAAAGGGTCGGGGCAGGTGGTTGCGTGGGAGCGCGTGACGCTGCATGGCCTGCTGCTGCATGCCAAGCGGCGTGTGCATTACGGGCCACTGGACGCAAAACTCTCGCGCGGGATATTGATTCGCTCGGCCCTTGTGGAAGGCGGAGTCGGCGAGGACTGGGTGAAAAAGTGGCGATTTTTTCAGCACAACGCCAAGCTCATGCAGGAGATTGAAACGCTCGAACACAAATCCCGACGGCCAGATGTACTGGTGGATGACGAACTGATTTACGCCTTTTACGATGCCGTGGTTGCCGATGGCATCACCACGCTGGCGGCATTTGATCGCTGGCGACGCGAGGCTGAAGCCGCCAATCCGAAACTGTTGTTTCTGGAAAAAGAACAATTGATGCGGCATGAGGCCGCAGGCATTACCACAGCGGCTTTTCCCCCGTACCTGGAGCAATACGGGCAGAAACTTGCCCTGCATTATCACCACCAGCCCGGCGCGCCGGACGATGGGGTGACGCTGGATTTTCCGCTAGTGGCGTTGAATCAGATCTCTGCCCAGCGGTGTGAGTGGCTGGTACCCGGCCTGCTCAAGGAAAAAGTGGTCGCCCTGTTAAAAACCTTGCCGCAGAAATATCGCCATCGCCTGCAGCCGCTGGATGGTTTTGCAGATGATTTTTGCGCTACCGCAATGCCTGGCGATGAAGCGTTGTTACGTGCATTAATCCAGGCAGTGGAAGAAAAACTGGCCATGAAGCTGCCACTCGATGCTTTCCGTCTGGGCGAGTTGCGGCCGCATCTCTTCATGAATTTTCGGCTATTGAATGAGCATGGCGGCACTTTGGCGATCTCGCGCCATTTGACCGAGTTGCGCACGGAATATCGCGAGCGCGTGGCCCAGATTTGGCAGGATGGCGTGACCGGGGCCGTCAAGCGTGAAGTTACTCATATGCACGACGCCAGCACTGAAGCAACCCGCTGTGACACTGCTACTTTGCCAGTAAAGCAGCCTGCGGATGATGAGGTTCTGTATGGCGATTGGCTCTTTGGGCCGTTGCCGGAGTTGCTCGAGGTTAACGTCAAAGGTCGGCAAGTCATGGGCTTCCCTGCACTGGTGGATGAAATTCAGGGCGTGCGCTTGACGGTGTTTGACACGCAAGAGCGGGCGCAGGCCGAGCATCGTCGTGGCTTGATGCGACTGTTTTCGCTCCAGTTGGCAACGCAAATTAAAGCCATCGAAAAATTACCCGGCCTGCGCGAGGTGGCATTGCAGTTCATTCTTCTGGGATCGGAAAAAGAACTCAAGGCGCAACTGGTGGCTGCGACACTTGAGCGCACCTGCCTGATGGCGCCTTTGCCGCTGGAAAAGTCGGCGTTCGTAATACGGTGCGATGCGGCGCGTGGGCGCATTTTGCTCGTTGCCCAAGAGATTGCGCGGCTGATTGCGGCCGTCATCGGTGACTACGCGGTGTTGCAAAAAAAGATCGCAGCAGCGCAAAGAACCTTAGCCGCCACCTGCGCGGATATCAACGCACAATTGGCGGCGTTGCTGCACAAGAACTTTATTGTTGGGGTGCCTTATGAGCGATTGCAGCATTATCCGCGCTATCTCAAGGCGGCTACTTTGCGGCTGGACAAAGCGCGTAGCGACTCTCTCCGCGAGGCGCGCTTATTGGCCGAATGGCAAACGCTGGGCAAGCCTTGGGAGCGTGAGCGCCATGCCTTGCAAAAATCAGGTCAGGCGAGTTATATCAAAGACACGCTGGATGATCCCTTTATGGAAGAATTCCGCTGGTTGCTTGAAGAATTGCGCGTTGCCCTGTTTGCGCAAGAATTACGCACCCCCACGCCGGTATCCGTCAAGCGGCTGCAAAAGATGTGGGATGCGAGAATGCGCTGATGAATACTGTCAGCAGAAAACTCGGGAGAAATCATGCATGAACTATTCACGGCATCGGGTAAAGCAGTTCGCGATCTGGCGCGTGGCGATATTCTGTGGCATGTGCTGTGGCCGCCAGTAGTCGCAGCAGCTTTATGGGGCACTGTCGGCATTTTGATTTGGGCGCATGGCCTTGCCTTGATGGCGCAGATTGTGCCGCAGTTGCCGTGGGTAGGCTGGGAATGGGTCGCTCACTGGGCAGCTGTTTTTCTATTGCTGGCGGCATTTGCCACGCTGATTTATCTGACGGCGTTATTCTTGGTCGCCGTTGTTGTGTTGCCGTCCTTGATCACCCATGTATCATCCCGCGATTATCCCGATCTGGTGCGGCATGGCGAAAATGCGTTTTGGCGTAGCCTGGTCAATACGCTCGCGGCGGGATGTGTCTTCTTGTTCGGCGGACTGCTGTCCTTGCCTTTGCTCCTCATCCCCGGTGTGGTGCTGGTGCTGTCATTGTTCTGGACGGCCTGGTTGAATCAGCGCACCTTCCGCGTGGATGCCTTGATTGAACATGCCACTGCGGCAGAGATAACCCAGCTGGTGAAGGCTAAAAAATCCTCGTTTTATCTTGCAGGCACAGGCTGTGCCTTGCTCGCGCATGTGCCGTTGCTACAGCTCGTCGCCCCCGCATTTACCGCGCTGGTGTTTGTCCATCTGGGGTTGGCGGCTTTGCGCGAACAGAGGCAGTTACAAGGAATTCAGCTATGAAACTGTGGTGAAAATTGCCCCGTTCCTCACAAGCCGGTTGAAACTATGATATATCGTTCATTGTTGTCTCTATAACCGAGCAGTAACGACATGGAAGATAAAACAATTTATTCAAAAACTGCGCGGGGTTTTCGCGAGGTTGTGAATAAAACGAAAGGTTTCCCGCGTGAGCTGCGCAGAGTGCTGGAGTCCGTGGATGGCAAATCCGATTTTCATGCACTGCTCAAAGCGCTCGACGGTTACTCTGAAAAAGCGTTGCAGCAAGTCATATCTGAACTGATCAGGGATGGCTATATTCGTGACCCGGAGGAATACCGTGCGCCGTCTGTGCGGCCGGGCGCGATAGTAAGGCCCCCGCCATTGGTAAGCCACGCCGAAAATGAATTTGATTTCACCGCGATGGCCGCCCCGCCTTCGATGCCTGCTGCCCCTATCGTAGATCCGGCAGAAGCTCAGGCACGTAAAAAAGCTGAAGTGCAGATACAGCAAGAAGCTGAAGTCAAGGCAAAACAAAAGGCTGAGGTATTGGCGCGCCGCAAGGCCGAAGAAGATCGGGTGCAGAAGGAAGCTGAAGCGGAGACCCTCCGCCGGGCGGAAGAAGCGCAAGCCGCGAAAGAGGTCAAAGAAAAGGCACGACTAGATGCACAGCGGGAAATCGAAGTACGACTGAAGCATGAGGCAGAGGCTAAGGCTGAAAAGGACGCTGAAGCCGTGGCGCAACGTCAGGCCGAGCAAGAGTTGGCGCGTAAAAAAATCGAAGCGCTGATACGGCAAGAGGTGGAAGCTAAAGTGAGACAGGAAGCGGATGCTCTAGCGCAACGCAAGGCTGAAGAAGAGCGACTGCAACGCGAAGCAGAAGCGAGGGCTGCAGCAGATGCGGCTGAACAGCGGCGACGCGAAATATGGGCAAAGTCGCGACTGGAAGCCAAAATTCTGGCGCAACGCAAGGCTGAAGAAGAGCAGGCGAAGACGGACGCTGAAGCATTGATACGGCAAGAAGAGGCAGCTAAAGCGCAACAGGAGGCTGACGCTTTGGCACAGCGCAAGGCTGGGGAAGAGCAGGCGAAGCAAGAAGCTGCAGCGCAGATCCGGCGCGAGATGGAAGCTAAAGCCCAACAGGAGGCTGACGCTTTGGCGCAGCGCAAGACTGAAGAAAAGCGTGCAAAGAAGGCAGCCGCAGCGCAGAAAAAAGCGCAAGCGAAGATGCGGCGTGAGGCCGCGGCCAAAGAGAAAGCCGAGGCCAAGGCCAGGGCAAGGCGAGAAGCGCAGGAACTTGCCGAAAAAAAAGCCTATATGGATGAGATGGAAAAAGGCTTCGTAGTAGCAACTCCATTACCGGATCGACAGAGTGTACGCCGGACTGGCACAGCCTGGGCAACAGGTATCGCAAGCACGCTGGCATCGATGCATCATGCCTTGACCGACCAGTTTAGGAAGAATCAAAAGGTGCGACGCAAGCTTGTGCGAGGCGCAGTATTTGCTCTGTTTGTGGGGGTGGCCGTTCTGCATGTCATTTCATTTGATGAGCGGTTGTCCGTGCTCGAAAAAACAGCGACTGCTCAATTCAGGCAACCGGTAAAAGCAAAGGCTCTACACTTCTGGCTGCTGCCTACGCCGCATTGGCGTCTGCAAGATGTCACTATTGGCGATCAGGGCCAGATTCGTGTTGCACTAGTCAAGGCCAAGACTTCAATTGGCACACTTTTCAGTGGCCAGAACGCGATTACTTTGATTGATGCTGAATCGGCGACCTTGAATGCCGAGGGAGTTTCGTGGATTCTGGCCGGTAGGGCACAAGCGAATGCTCTGGGCTTTCCACGTATCGAGGTCAAAGGCGTACAGGTGAGCGGGCCGTTTGGTGCATTGCCAAATTTCGATGCCAATGCCGCGGTCGATGCTCATGGCAACTGGCAGAAGATTGAATTGCGGACGCCGGGCCGGAAGTTCAATGCCGAGCTTAATGCAATAGACAATGGCGCGCGCGTGACGCTAAGTGCTGCAGCTTACACTGTGCCTCTGAGTCTGGAGAGTGTGAGTCCGAGTGGGCTTGAACAGCTGACGCTTAACAATTTTTCAGCAGTCGGCATTCTGGTAAACAAGGAATTTGCGGTGTCTGGATTTTCGGGTGAAATCCATGGTGGTTATGTCAGTGGCAAGGCGAGGTTGAATTGGAGCGCTGGATGGACGCTCAATGGTGAAGCCCGGGCAAAGCTGCTTGATACGGCGGCCATGTTCCCTGCGCTATCGGAAGGCGGGCTGCTTAGCGGGAGCGGCACCTTTGCAATGCAAGCAGCCGACCCGGCGTTACTCACGGCATCTGCACGCGCGGAAGGCAGCTTTCTAGTCGAGCGGGGGGTTCTACACGGCATAGATCTTGGCCAGGCTTTACGCGGGCTGGGCAGTGGTGGCAGAACGCCCTATGCCACACTCGACGGAAAATTTGCTTATAGTCACGGCAAGACGCAACTGCGCAATGTGAAAATGATTGACGGTATCATGACAACGACAGGCAACGCAGACATCAGCGCCGACAAGATGATAAGCAGTCGGTTTTTTGTTGAGCTTAAGTCGAATTTCATTAACGTGAGGCGTGCCGTGTCCATTACAGGACCGCTGGATGCTCCGCAGTTTGGTCGTTGAATCATTGAGAGGTCTTTGCCTGCTGACCTGAGCAAACGATAAGAAAGACAACATAGAGGAAACCGCAATGCAATCGATTGGTGCAATTATTATTGGCGATGAGATCACGCGTGGCAAGCGTGCGGATAGCCATTTTTCCAAGCTACTTGAAATCCTTGCTGTGCGCGGCATGCATCTGGACTGGGCAATGTATATCGGGGATGACCGGCAGCGCTTGATCGATACTTTTCGCCGCACTTTAGCGAGTAGTGACATTGTCTTTAGTTTCGGCGGCATCGGCAATACGCCTGATGATCACACACGCCAGGCGGCGGCGGCGGCGGCAGACGTCGACTTGTTTTTGCATCCCGAGGCAGAGCATGAAATTCGTGCTCGCTTTGTCGAGATGAATCGCGAACTGACGATTGAATCGCTGGATATGGGGCGCTTTCCTGCAGGTAGCCAAATTATTCCCAACCCGTTTAACCGCATTGCCGGTTTTTCACTGGGGAGACATTATTTTGTGCCGGGTTTTCCGCAAATGGCCTGGCCAATGGTGGAGTGGGTATTAGATACCAGGTATCGTCACCTGTTCAATGCCACACCCGTGACGGATGATGCCATACTCGTTTGGGGTGGTGTTGAAAGTTTGCTGATTCCGTTAATGCTCGCTGTTGAAGAGCGGTTCCCTGCCGTGAAGACTTTCAGTTTGCCCTTCCTTGGCTCGCAAGCCATGCCTTTTCATGTCGAGCTGGGTGTGCGCGGCGAACCGGGACAGGTGCCGCCAGCGATGGAGATGCTGCGCCACGGGGTGATGGCACTAGGGTACACATCCGATCCGAGATCTGCCGCGACATAGAACGCTGCATGCGGGATGATAAAGATCATGCAATGAAGGCCACACAAAAAGGACGCGGCGCCGCTGGTAATCCGGACAATCGCTACGCCCGTTGGCAACGCGAGGAAGCGGACGATGGATGGTGGACCGAGACTGAAGAGTTTGCACCGTATTTGACTACTGAGCTGGCCACTGAACTGATCGTCGATACGGCCAAGTCGGTGATCAGTTATAACCATTCGCCAGATATTCCGTTTGATCGTTCAATCAACCCGTATCGCGGCTGTGAGCATGGTTGCAGCTACTGTTTTGCGCGGCCCAGTCATGCGTATCTGGGGTTATCGCCGGGGCTGGATTTTGAGACCAAGCTGGCCTATAAGCCCGATGCGGTTGAGGTGTTGCGCCGGGAGCTCGCGCATCCAGGGTATGTGTGTAAACCCTTGGCGCTGGGCATTAATACCGATGGCTGGCAGCCGGTAGAGCGGCGTCTGCGCTTGACGCGCGGGATACTGGAAACGCTGGCCGTCTGTCGTCATCCGATAAGTATTGTGACTAAATCCGCGTTGATTCTGCGCGATCTGGAACTTCTTTCCGAGATGGCAAAACAGCATCTGGTGCGCGTTGCTGTATCAATTACCACGCTGAATACTGATCTGGCGCGGCGTATGGAGCCACGCGCGGCGTCTAGCCAGCGCCGACTTTCTGTGCTGGAGACGCTGTCTGCTGCAGGCATACCGACCGCGGTTTTAGTGGCGCCATTGATACCGGCCCTGACGGATCACGAGCTGGAAGACATTCTGCAAGCCGCAGCTGATGCCGGCGCTCGCACGGCAGGTTATGTGTTGCTACGCCTCCCGCATGAGGTCAAGCCGCTATTTCGTGACTGGCTGGAACGTGAAGAAGCCGGTCGCGCCGAACATGTATTCAGCCTGCTGCGCCAAATGCATGGCGGCAAGGAATATGACAGTCGCTTTGGCCATCGTCATCGTGGCGATGGGCCGTTAGCCGATATCATTCAGCAACGCTTTAAGATTGCTTGCCGACGTTTAAGACTCGATCAACATTTGCCTGCGTTGGATTCCACTTTGTTCCAACCGCCGGATATGGATATCAGGCAAGCGACGAGCACACCCACTGGGCTTGTACAGCAATCCCTGTTTTGAATCGGCAGGCACTGCGATGCTGCCGGACGTGTCGCCGCAGTCGTGTTGCACAGCCTGTTAATGGAATCCTTCTGTAGTGCGATAGGGATCAAGAAAAGTTCGCCCATAGCGTTTATTCAATCGTGTCATGGGGAGCAGAAAAAGCAGGTCGGCTACATTGAAATCGGTATCCCATGCAGGTTCTCCACAGATATGCCCACCTGCACGCAAGTAGCCTTTGATTAGCGGGGGGATGACTGCAGGCTTTCCACTCGCCAGCTTTTGATAAGGCAAAGGGTGCAGCGGAGTCGTTCGATATTCTTCCGGCATGGTGTGTTTGGCACTCAGTTGTTGATAGAGATTGGCTGCATTATGACCACCATCGTGCATGCTGATGGAGGCACAGCCAATTAAATAGAGGTATTGGCGATGAGCGATGTATTGCCCTAATCCGGACCACAGCAAAGCCATGACACTGCCGCTGCGATAATCAGGATGAATGCAGAACCGACCAATTTCTATCATGCCGGTGCGCAGGTGCTGTAATTGTGTGAGCGAGAATTCGCCCTCGGCATAATAGCCTCCTGCAGATTTTGCCGCTTCTGGAGAAATGAGGCGGCAAGTACCAATGACTTCTCCGGCGTCATGCGTGCGTACCAGAAGGTGATCACAGTGAATGTCAAATAGATCCGTATCGTGACCTGGTATCTCTTTGTTTAAATGAGCACCTAATTCCTCGCCAAATACCTTGTAGCGCAGGCGTTGTGCTTCATGAATTTCTTCTGTTGTCTTTGCAAGATGGAGATGTAATCGAGAGTGGGGGTGCGCTATGGGGCGCTGATCAGAGACTGGCGTGGATCGAGTATGCATAAGTATTGAGGTATTGAAAATGAACGCTGCTGGTTTGAGAATGATGCATCAATTGAAGTCCCGTAGGTGTCCGATAGGTTCGCGACCAATGGTGCTGAGTGCGATCAGGCCAATTTATCGGGCATACAACTCAAACCTGTATAGCAAATAGCAGGCCAGATATTTTTGTGATTGTTTTCAAATGATTGCGGAACCCGCTAAAAACCTGCTTGGATTGCTTGTCGCTTGATGGCGACAAAAAGCAGCGCCCGTTGCGTATCTCGATGAGATGGTGGATTTTTTGTTGTCGCTATTTAGCGACAATGCCTGGCTATTTGAAAATTGAAATACAGGTGTTGATGCCGGTCGCGCACATCGTGCGCAAACACGGTGTGATTTTCTTCACGCCGTGCCGCCAACCGTCAGCCCATCAATTCGCAAGGTGGGCTGCCCTACGCCTACTGGCACGCTTTGGCCATCTTTGCCGCAGGTGCCAACACCCGGATCGAGCGCCAGGTCGTTGCCAATCATCGAGACGCGAGTCATGGCGTCTGGCCCATTGCCGATCAGGGTTGCGCCTTTCACGGGCGTGGTGATTTTTCCGTTTTCGATCAGGTAAGCCTCGGCAGTGGAAAAGACAAATTTTCCGCTGGTGATATCGACCTGGCCGCCGCCAAAGTTAGCTGCGTAAATTCCTTTTTTGACGGATTTGATGATTTCTTGCGGGTCATGCTCGCCGTTCACCATCATGGTATTGGTCATGCGTGGCATCGGTAGATGGGCGAAGGATTCGCGGCGGGCATTTCCCGTGAGCGCCATACCCATCAAGCGTGCGTTCAGGCTGTCTTGCAGATAACCGACAAGGATGCCATCTTCGATCAGCACAGTACGCTGCGTTGGGTTGCCTTCGTCATCCACCGTGAGCGAGCCACGGCGATCAACCAGCGTGCCGTCATCAATTACCGTGACGCCTTTGGCGGCAACGCGCTGCCCGAGTCTGCCGGAAAAGGTCGAGCTGCCTTTGCGGTTAAAGTCGCCCTCCAGCCCGTGTCCCACGGCTTCATGCAGCAGAATACCCGGCCAGCCGGGGCCGAGTACAACCGTCATTTCACCGGCAGGCGCGGGCTTTGCCGCCAGGTTAACGCTGGCTTGGTGAACCGCGCAGCGGGCATATTCACGCAGCATGTCATCGATAAAGTAGGCGTAATCAAAACGTCCGCCGCCACCTGAAGAGCCCTGCTCGCGGCGTCCATTTTCCTCCATGATGACGGAGAGTGAAATGCGCACCAGCGGGCGAACGTCCGCTGCCAAATGGCCGTCAGATCGGGCGACGAGTATCACTTCCCATGTGCCGGAAATGCTGGCCATGACTTCTTTGACGCGCGGGTCGGTGGCGTGTGCCATGGCTTCGAGGCGCTCGAGCAGCGATACTTTTTCAGCATCTTTCAGTGAGCTGATCGGGTCACCTGCAGCATACAGTGCAGGGGAGACTCGGCGATGGCGTAACGCGGGGGCTAAGCGATGCGCGCCTCCAGCCGCAATGGCTCGGGTTGTACCAGCGGCGGTTTGCAGCGCGCCAAGGCTGATATCGTCCGAATAGGCGAAGGCGGTTTTTTCACCCGAGATGGCGCGCACGCCAACGCCTTGCTCGATATTGAAACTACCCGATTTGACAATGCCTTCTTCCAGACTCCAAGCCTCGGATCGCGCATATTGAAAATACAGATCAGCGAAATCCACATGATGGCTCATGAGCTGGCCAAAGACGCGTTCCAGCTTGTGTGGAGTGAGATCATAGGGAGCCAAAAGAGTTTCTTCGGCGACTGAGAGGTGATTTGCGTTCATGATTTTCCTTAGAGAACTCGGTGTTGTAGCGCAGGCAGCCGTGTGCGGATGTCGGCTAATTGCTGGGGGTCGAAGTCGGCCAGAATCACGCCTTCGCCCTTGTCCATGCGGGCCAATATTTCGCCCCACGGGTCGATGATCATGCTGTTGCCATGGGTCATGCGGCCATTCGGGTGACGACCTCCTTGAGCCGCAGCAACAACATAGCACTGATTTTCAATCGCGCGGGTGCGCAGCAGAGTTTCCCAATGTGCGCGGCCGGTGGTTTCGGTGAAAGCGGCGGGCATCACGATCAGATTGACTTCGCCCATGTGGCGGTAAAGCTCGGCAAAGCGGAGGTCATAGCAAATGGATAAACCCATCCGGCCAAGCGGCGTGTCGCACGTAACTACTTCATCACCCGCTTCAATGGTGGCGGCTTCGTCATAGTGCTCATCGCCCTTGTGAAACCCGAACAAGTGCATCTTGTCGTAGCGAGCCACACGTTCGCCTTGCGGATTGAACACTAGGCAGGTGTTGCGCATTTTGGCGGGGTTGTTGGACACTAGCGGCAACGACCCACCGACCAGCCAGAGACCATGCTGGCGTGCCATCGTGGACAAAAACTCTTGAATTGGTCCGTGGTCCATTGCTTCGCGCGCCGCGAGACGCTCTGCATCACTTGCGCCGATGAGTGGAAAATATTCGGGCAAGACGGCCAACTGTCCCCCCGCAGCGGCGGCTTGGCTGATCAGTCGTGCCGCAGTGTCCAGATTTGGAGTGACGGTCGGGCCTGAAATCATCTGCAGGGCGGCAAGCTTCATGGGGTAATCCGTGGTACAGCAGAAGAAGATTTTTCGGCAGGTTTGGTTGTGGGGGAGGGTACTGCGGGTTCGACTATGGGCTTTATTAGAGGTTCAACGGCGGGCTCAACGGTATTCCCCAATTTATTGACTTTAGGATCAGACCAAGGGCCGGTGATCTGATATTCAAATGTAAAAATCTGGCCAAAAGGATCTTTTAATATTTTTTGTGCGGCCCAGACGGCAGCACCGGCGATCGGATTGGCTATCATTGCGCCAACCGCGACACTCTCACCGAGAGCGGGTTGAACACGGGCTTGGATATTTTGTGTTTCATTCAGCAGGTTAATGCTTCCTTTGAGGAAGATTTTTGCCGAAGGGGCATTGATTTTCAAGTCAGTGGTATTCATGACTCCGTTAATAAAATCAAACTCTCCTCGGATGCTATCGAAAGCAAAGCCTTCACCAAACACATCGCGGAAATCCAGTGTGACGCGACGGATCAGTGTTTGCAAGCTGAATATGCCTAGCAGCCGACCTACGCCAGGTTCCAGTTTTTTGATTTGCCCTTTATCTGTATCAATTTTCAGTTTGCCATTGAGGCTGGGGTAATCAATTGTGAGCGGAGCGCCACGCCAGGTAAAGCGACCTGTGAGGCTAACCCGTTCGCTGCGGAGTGATTCCGGATAGCTCAAGCGGGACAGTGTCTTTTCAATATTGTTTGATGTTAAATCGAAATCAATTTGTGTTTCAGACTGTGTTGGTGGTGGACGCCAGCGGCCTTTGATCGACAGGGTGTCATTGTCATTCTTGACGTTGATCACGGTGTGCCACGCAGCATCGCGGTTTTCGGCGGTGAGATGCACACTGCCCAGCGGGCGATTTTTCAGCGACAGCTCGCCAATGCTGATGTCCAGTGCCGGCAAATCGTTAATGACTTCGTTGGCCTGCGCTTGCAAACTGGCGGGTGTGGCACTGGTTTCTGGTATGAAGAACTTGTCCAGATGGGCGATAAGTTTTCCCTTGCCTGCACTTTGCCATTCCAGATTGCCGGAAAGTTCACGGCTTTTTAATTCGCCTTTGGTTACCAGCGTATCCACCCGGCCGCCTGTGGCGCGAACGTCGTGTAAATTTTTATCGAAAAGTTTGAGGTCTGCCACGCGGAGATCAAATTGCACGGCAGGCAAGGATGTTGCGGTTTTTTGATTCCCTCCTGTGTTTATCAGCAAAAGACGGCGCCATGCATCGGCATCGAGCTTGGGTAAATTCATTGCCACCAACAATTGCCGTTCAGGCAAGGCAGCGCTGACGTCGCCGAGCGTGAGCAGGCCCTGGGTGATGACAGCGGGCGAGACATCCTGGCGACGACCCAGCTGTAACCGCGCGGTAGGCCCCAGGCGAATATCCAGCATGTCGCGCGGGATGTTGGTCAGCAGGGGGGTGGGCCGAGATGGTTTTGTCGTCGTCTTGCTTTGCGCCGTATCCCCAGCGCCGACCTTTTGCGCGCTCCCGATGTCGGTGCGAATGTTGGTCAGGACGTGACGTTCAAAGCTTGCTGCTAATGGCTCTTTGGCTGATTTATTAAAAGGTTCAGGCAGGCTGGATGAAAGACCGACAAGATTGGACGTGATTTTGACATCGGCCGATTTGTTTTTCACGCGAATATCGCCATTCCATTTCGCGCCGCCGGAAAGATGATCGAACACAGGATGGGCAAACTGGCGGCGCAGCGCGGCGACAGTAAGTTCCCCAGCTGCATTGACTTGAACGCCATTATTGCTGGTGGTGATGTTTACAGAGAGAGGCATTCCCAGCAATGTGCCGCGAATATCTCGGGCTTCAAGATTGTCGGCGGAGAATTGCAACTGCCCGCGTACATCGGCCAGCGGCGGCAAGTCGGCATCTATGGTGAGCCGATTACTGTCAAAGCGGTATTTCCCTGCAATCCTTGTGTGCTCCATGCGGCGCAGTGGCAGGTCCAGCTTGAGCTCCAGTTCACCAGTGCCAGCAGCCTTCATGTTCTCGGTGAAGTGATCGATGCGGGCCCCGACCGGGCTGGCTTCGATATAGCGCAGGAAGTCGGGGGTCGGGCCTGCAGCTTTGCCGGTGACGATGAGCAGTTCTTCTGGTGTTTGCAGGTCGGCAATTTCTGCACGCACGTCACGTAGATCAACACCAAAGATACGGCCGGTTTTGCCAGTGATCAGCATGCGCTCTCCGGCGAACAGCAATTCGCCATCAATACCCGTGATGTCCGGCCAGCCGGTGGCATAGTCAAGTGTTGCTGCGTGGAATTTACCGCGTACTTCAAACAGGCCGCCCTGATTTTTGCTCGGCCCGCCGCGAAAGGGGAAGTGGCGTAGATCTCCTTTGAGCACGAGGTTTGCTTCACTTGCAGTGCCGGCCAGAATGCCGGTACGTAGCCAATCACGTGTCGCTTGGCTGACAACCAGTGGAATGTACCGCCAGACAGCATTGCCGTTGCCGCGCGTCAGCCGGGCGACGAGATCAATTTCGCCCGGGCCAGCCGGCAAGGCATGCCAACTGCCACTGGCCTCTCCTGCCGCATCAGGGTTGCTAAAGGTGGCTTTTATCAGCTGAATACTCAAGCCATTGGCGATTTTCTCCCATTTGGCTTGTGTGGTGAAAGTATCCAGCGCAAGGTTGGGTTCAGCAAAAATGGTGGGTAACGCAATTGTGCTGTTCTTCCCGTTCAGCTCGATGGTGCCGTCCTGGTCTGTGCCAGCGATATGACCATTGATGCCGGCCATGTGGGTAATAGGGCCGAGGCTGCTCACGCCAAGGTTTGTCAGGTGACTGTTAATCGACCAGTGCTGTAGCGCGTCCACGGGGCCTTGCCAGTTAAGGCTAAGCTCAGCCAATTTGCCCTGTAGTGAATAACGGTTCAGTTGCTCGCGGGCGGTCGCATTCAGGGGGAGAAAAGTCGCCAGCTTTGACAAGGTGTCCAGATCAAGTTGATTGGCAGTAAAGCTGCCGCTGGGTTTATTGTTTTCATCGGGTCCAGTTTTTTTAGCATGCGGGATCAGGTCCAATAAACTTAATCCGGCCAGCGTTGTTTGTTGCGGAGTTTTACTTTGCCAACGCAGTGTGACATCTGTCGGGGGCAGTGTCAGCCCATTGCGGGTGGTCAGCGCCAGGTGATTGCTGGATCCGGAAAACCCACCATCAATACGTTCTGCGGCGAGCCTGCCATCCAGTTTCAATAAATCCAGTTCGGGAAGATCCGGGCGTAGTTGCAGGCGCACGTCTGCCAGGCGGACATCAGCCGTAGCTGCCGTGAGCTGTGCGTTGGCGAAGTTGAGCCATAAGCGCAAGGCACCGCTGCCTTGCGGAATGGCTACAGGATAATCAACCCAGGCGCGCCACCCGGCGAGATCAGCGTAATCAATTTCAGCATAGGTTTCGCCTGACCAGGTCGCCAGTTGGTTCAGGTCGCGGCTTTTCAGGTTGCCGCGAATATCCAGTCGTGTCGCCAAAGCGCGGGGCGGTTCCGCAGTAAAGCCAAAACGGTGTGACGGTTTATTGTTGTCGAGCTGAAAATTCAGATGATTAAGCTCGAGCGGCGGGGCATTGCGCAAGAAGTCCTGCCAGGTGATTGCGGCGTCACGAATGACGATTTGATGCTGTGCAAATAGCCAAAGTGAAAAAGCATTCCGGTCGGTCTTTTTTGGGGTGATTTCCAATCCGGCGGCAAAGAAGCGGCCTGATTTGTCGCGGCTTAATACGATGCGTGGCGCAAGCAATTCGAGGCGGGCCAGACGTAATTCACCATATAAGAGTGAATCCCACGCGGGTTCGGCGGTGACGTGTTCAAGGTTGAGTAGTGAATCGCCCGCTGCATCTCGAATCTCGACACCTTGCAAGTTGAGGACGGGTCTTAATCCTATCCAGTGAGCTTCAATGGCGCGAATGCGGACGGGTTGCTGGATTGCAGTGCTGATGGCTTGCTCGATATCGCCACGATAATTTTCGATCTGTGGCAACACGCCATAACGTAAGGCAATGACGAGCAATGCCACGGCAAAATAGAGCAGGGTGGCACCCCATGACAACACGTGAAAAATGCGCACAAATCCACTCGAACGAGGCAGGCCTCGCAGGAGCCGATTGTTAGTGAATGAAGACAAGGTGGGAATTTGAGGCATGTAAAAAGGGCACGGAGATCACGCTATTGGACACACTGAAGTTCCCGAAAAGGGCGAAAATAGTGGCATCAGAACTGAAATTCTAACCGATGCCTTCTATGGCCACCATGCTTGCCGACACTATCGCTGATATTGCTAAGGCTGTTTCCGCTTCTCGATACCTGGAAAGGCTGCTGACCGCCAAGCCAACGCTTGCCGATGAAGTGATCGCATCGCTCAAAACACCTGTCACAAGGGCTGAGCTTTCTGGCTGGCTGAGTGGTAGGCAAGCAACCCCATTAACGAGTGAAGCAGATTTGAAGCCGTTATTGCGAGAGTTCAAGCAATGGGCTTATGCGCGTATTGCGACGCGCGATCTGGCAAACCTCGCACCTTTGGCCGAGGTGATGGAAACCATGACATGCATCGCCGAACTGGCAATCAATCAGGCGGTTGGCGTGTTGATGCACGGGCTGGTCGCGCGGTATGGCGTGCCGCGCAATGCGGATGGGCTAACGCAATCACTCATCGTGATCGGCATGGGCAAGCTGGGTGGGCGCGAGTTGAATGTTTCTTCGGATATTGATTTGATTTTTGTCTACCCCGATGACGGAGACACTGATGCGACGAGTCTCGCGACAGGTAATGGGGCGCGCAGCATTTCCAATAGCGAGTTTTTCGCTCGGCTGGGGCGCGAGCTAATCAATGCTATCGCCGACATAACGTCGGACGGCCAAGTATTTCGTGTGGATATGCGCTTGCGGCCGAATGGTGATTCGGGCCCCTTGGTGTGTTCTTTCAATATGTTGGAAAACTACTTCATTACCCAGGGTCGTGAGTGGGAACGCTATGCCTGGATCAAGGCACGGCCCTTGACGGGTGAGCGTTTTGACGAGTTAGAGCAGATCAGGCGGCCATTTGTTTTTCGCAGGTATCTGGATTTTGGCGCGATCAATGCCATGCGCGATCTGCACGCGCAGATTCGGCATGAGGTGATGAAAAAAGACCAGGTGGATAATGTCAAGCTCGGCCCCGGAGGCATCCGCGAAATCGAATTTATTGCGCAGGTTTTCCAGCTGATTCGGGGTGGCCGCGATACAGCCTTGCAAGTGCAGCCAACGCTCACCGTACTGCAACTGTTGTCAGACAACCGTACCCTGCCGCCTGAAACCGCCTTGGCTTTAGCTTCCGCGTATGATTTTCTGCGCCGCGTTGAGCATCGCCTGCAATATCTGGATGATGCGCAAACGCACAGGCTGCCGACAATGCCAGATGACCGGCACCGCGTTGCGCAGGCGATGAATTTTGACGATTTTTCCGCATTGACTGAAGCGCTGAATAGCCATCGCGCGCTTGTTTCCAGTCATTTCGATCAGATTTTTGTCAGTCCCGATGATGATCAGCATCCGCTAGCGATGTTGTGGCTCGAAGCCAAGAGCCGGTCATCCGAGGATTTTGAACGCCTGGGTTTTCACGATCCCACGGCGGCGGCGGCGCACGTTGCTGCGCTGCATGCGGCGTCACGCTATCAACAGTTGCCGGATGAAATTCGCCGCCGCTTTGATGTGCTTGTTCCGCGCATGATTGAGGCAGCTGCGCAAGCGCACAATCCGGACGAAGCCCTCTTGCGTGGATTGAGTTTTCTTGATGTCATTTCGCGGCGCGGGGCTTACCTTGCCTTGCTTCAGCAATACCCGCAGGCGCTGCAAAAAGTAGTTACTCTGCTCGATAGTTCACGCTGGGCTGCCAGTTATCTTGAGCAGCACCCGATTTTGCTCGACGAGCTGCTCGATCAACGTTTGCTTGAAGTAGCGCCGGATTGGTCTGCATTTCGTCATCAGTTGCAGCAGACGCTATTGGTGCTTGAGCCGGATACCGAGCGCCAGATGGATGTATTGCGGGAGCAACATCACGCGCAGGTTTTTCGCGTGTTAATGCAGGATATGGCGAATCTGCTCACCGTGGAAAAATTGTCTGATCATCTTTCTGATCTGGCCGATAGCCTGCTTGAGGCGGCGCTTGTGTGTGCCTGGAAAAAGCTGCCGAAACGGCATCGCGAAACCCCCCGCTTTGCGGTGGTCAGCTACGGTAAATTGGGTGGTAAAGAACTCGGTTTTGCTTCTGATCTTGATCTGGTTTTTCTTTACGATGATCCTGATCCGGACGCAGGAGAAATTTACTCCCGACTGGGCACGCGCTTGAATACCTGGTTGTCAGCGCAGACTTCCGCCGGACAGTTGTTCGAGACGGATTTGCGCCTGCGGCCGAATGGCGAGGCAGGTTTGGTGGTGAGTTCGATTGCGTCCTTTCGTGCTTATCAGCTTGAATCTGCCTGGGTGTGGGAGCATCAGGCGCTCACCCGGGCGCGCTATTCGGCAGGTGACGCAACAGTTGGCGCTGCGTTCGAAGAGATTCGCCGTGACGTGTTATGTCAGGTGCGCGATCTGGCCAAACTTAAGCAAGATGTGTTGGCCATGCGGAAAAAAATGCATGACACCCATGCGACACGGGGTGATAAGCGCACGCAGATTTTTAACTTGAAGCACGATCCAGGCGGGCTGATTGACGTGGAATTTATCGTGCAATATCTGGTGCTGGGACATGCCCATAAATACGCGGTGTTAACCGGTAATTTGGGTAATATCGCGCTATTAAAAATAGCAGCGGATTTGTCATTGATTCCCGCTGAGTTGGCGAATGCAGCGCGCGATGCGTATCGTGATTTTCGTCATCTGCAACATGGTTTGCGATTGAATTTTGCACAGGCGACTGTATCGCCAGATGCGATAGAGCCGCAAATAAACGCTGTTCGTGCTTTGTGGCATCATGTCTTTGAAACTTAAAAGTCATCATAGAAAAAATTATAGGAACTGTATGCCAGTTAATTACACAACCCCCGATGCTGCGGCTTTGTTGCCTGTGGCGGGTGTTAGGCTGGGCACAGCGCAAGCCGAAATTCGCAAGAAAAATCGGCGTGATCTGACCTTGATTGCTTTAACGCCAGGCAGCCATGTGGCGGGTGTTTTTACACAGAATCGTTTTTGTGCCGCGCCAGTGATCGTGTGTCGCGAACACTTGGCACACACAGCGAGTATGCGCGCGTTGGTCATCAATACGGGTATTGCCAATGCGGGCACGGGCGAGCAGGGCTTGGCCGCAGCAAATGACACCTGTGCTGCGGTGGCGCAAGCATTAGGGTGTGCTCCGGGTGATGTGTTACCGTTTTCTACGGGAGTGATTCTGGAGCATTTACCGACAGATCGTCTCGTCGCGCGATTACCCGCAGCGCATGCTGATTTATCAGAAAATAATTGGCATGCTGCCGCGCATGCCATCATGACGACGGATACGGTGGCCAAAGCGGCTTCGCGCCGTATCACCAGCGCCGACTTTTCAGTGACGGTGACCGGCATGTCCAAAGGTGCCGGCATGATACGGCCGAATATGGCGACGATGCTGGGATTTGTAGCGACAGATGCAGGCGTGGCACCCGTCCTGTTGCAGCAGCTCGCAAAAGAAGCGGCCGACACTTCATTCAATTGCATCACCGTGGATGGCGACACATCAACCAATGATTCTTTCATTTTGATTGCCACGGGTGCGAGTGGTTTATTGATCGAAAATGAACACTCGCCGCATTGGCCCGCAGTGCGTGAGGCGGTGATTGGCGTCGCACAAGAGTTGGCGCAAGCCATTGTGCGCGACGGTGAAGGGGCGACAAAATTCATTACGGTAGCGGTAAGCGGCGGTAAAACGTCTGCGGAATGTCGTCAAGTGGGCTATGCCATTGCGCATTCGCCGCTGGTTAAAACGGCATTTTTTGCCTCAGACCCCAATCTAGGTCGTATTCTTGCTGCGATTGGTTATGCGGGCATCGATGATCTGGAGGTGTCGGGGGTGCGTGTTTGGCTGGGCAGCGGCGGGGAGCAGATACTGGTTTCTGCCCAGGGTGGACGCGCTGAGAGTTATCGCGAAGAAGATGGCGCGCGCATTATGCAGGCTGCTGAAATCACGGTACACGTTGATTTGGGACGCGGCGCAGCTAATGCTACCGTGTGGACCTGTGATCTGTCGTATGACTATGTCAAAATCAATGCTGATTACCGCTCTTGATAAGGAAAAGATTTGTCCATGAAAGAGCTTACCGAAAGTGCGGCGCGTTTTGCCCGGGCGATGGCGCTGTTTGATGCAGTGAATCGTGAAGACCCGAACCAGGATGAGGGTCAGCCCAAAGAGCTGCTCTATAGCCAGCGCATGAGCGAGATGCTGCATCGCTATGCGCCCGATGCAGACGAGGCGGTACAGTTGGCAGTGCGTGCGCAACATATTCGTCGCTGGAGCGTGCCTCGCAGTGATTATCCGCTGACTAAAGAGGGCTATTTTCAGTGGCGCACAGGCCTGTATCGCATGCATGCCGAACTTGCCGGGACTTTGATGCAGCAGGCAGGGTATGCGGCGGATCGCACAGAAAGCACACTTGAACGCACGCAAGCGGCCATTGCGAAACGGCGTCTGAAGCATAATCCGGATAGCCAGTTACTGGAAGATGTTGCTGGCTTGGTTTTTATTGAGCACTATATGGCCAGTTTTGTGGCCAGCAAACCGGATTACGATGAAGAAAAATGGATCGATATCATTCGTAAAACATGGCAGAAAATGTCGGATAACGCCCATCAGTTCGCTGTATCAGGCGCGCTGTGTTTACCGGAACAATATGTGGCGCTGATTGCTCGGGCGATTAGTTGAATTGATTAATGGAAATAACACAATGAACATTGGTTTTATTGGTTTGGGTTTGATGGGTCGGCCAATGGCGCTTCATTTGGCACAGGCCGGCCATACACTGCATTTGTGGGCGCGTCGTGAAGCCTCTTTAGTGCCGTTTGCTAAGACGTCAGCTGTGATCCATGAACATCCTGCGGGTGTTGCGCAACATGCCGATGTGGTTATTACCATGGTGTCTGACAGCCCGGATGTCGAGACCGTTTGCTTGGGGGAGGAAGGCCTTATTGCTGGCGCGAAGGCAGGTTTATGCGTCATAGACATGAGTACGATTGCCCCCGATGCAGCACGCCGGATTGGTCGACGTCTGGCTGAACAAGGGATTAAGTTTCTTGATGCGCCGGTTTCAGGGGGGGAAATCGGCGCGATCAATGCCACATTGACCATTATGGCGGGCGGTGCTCGCGAGGTGTTTGAAGAGATCAAGCCGGTGTTCTTGTGCATGGGTAAAACGGTGACCTGGATTGGTGAGTGCGGTACAGGCCAAGTAGCTAAAGCCTGTAACCAGATACTTGGCGGAGTTACTGTGCTGGCGGTAGCAGAGGCGTTGAATTTTGCACAGCAGAGTGGCGCCGATCCGGCACGGGTGCGGGAGGCATTGTTGGGTGGTTCTGCCTATTCAAGGATTCTGGAAAATCATGGCCAGCGCATGCTGGATCGACAATTTTCCCCGGGATTTAAGGCATGGATGCAGCAGAAGGATTTATGCATCGTGATGAATGAGGCGCATCGCCTGGGCCTGATGCTGCCTGCAGCTGCTGCTGCAGCGCAGGTATTTAATGCACTGGTGGGTAGCGGGATGGGCGAGTCGGATACGGTTGCTGTGCTGCAGTTCCTCGAAAAAATCGGTTCAGCAGCCTCGGGAAATAACAGCCCAGCTAAGAAAGAAATTTAATGGATGCCATGAAGACAGCTACGCCGCTGTTAGCACCCCGCCCCATGACTGCTCAGCTAGGGCTGGATGCGATCATGAAGAACGCGCCTATCGGGATATTGTTTACCCGGCAGAGCTTACTGGTGCAGGCGAATGAACAGTGCGCGGCGATCTTTGGTTATACGGTTGAAGAGCTCGTCGGACGGCAAGCGGTGGTGCTTTATCCGAGTGAGAAGGATTATGAGTCACTGGGGGTGATTGCCAGTAGCCCGCTTATGGCGGGCGAGTTATTTCAGACTGACTATGAAATGCAGCGCAAAGATGGTTGCCGTGTATGGTGTCGTTTACGCGGACGGGCAATTAATCCGCAGCATGTTGTTGATGGCACCCTGTGGACCATTGAAGATATTACGGAAGAGCGGTTGATTACGCAGGCTTTGGAGAACCGAACTCATGAACTGACGGCAATTTTTGAATCGCAGGCCATGGGGGTTGCCATTATCAGGGAAAGCCGGATTGTGCGAAGTAATCAGCGCTGGGAAGCACTTCGGCGCATGGTTGCCGAGTTATCGGGTGATCAATCGGAGGATCTGTTTTTCCCGGACAGTGGGATGTATGATCGCCTCCAGCAATTCGCCTCGTTGCAGTTCCAATTGGGACTGGTTTTTAGTACCGAGCAAAAATATTTGCATGATGACGGACGCTCATCGTGGCTGCGTATGGTGGGAACGGCCTTTGATGCCGCGCATCCCAAGGCGGGTGCGGTTTGGATGCTCGAGGACATTACTGATCGTCGGTTGGCAGAAGAAACCTTGCGCGATGCCCGTGACATACTTGAAAGCCGTGTTCAGGAGCGCACCAAAGAACTTGAATCAGTGGTAGTTCAGCTGCAGCAGGAAATATCAGAACGCATACGCGCTGAGCGGAATGTATGGGAGATTGCGCATCATGACAGTTTGACTGGATTGCCTAATCGGATGCTACTCCATGACCGCCTGGAACAAGTGTTAGCCAGTGGGCAACGCAATAATCACCAAGCCGCTGTGATGTTTCTTGATCTGGATCACTTCAAGAAAATTAATGATACGCTCGGCCATGCGATTGGTGACGAATTGCTCAAGCAGGTGGCTCAGCGATTGACCGGCGTCGTACGTGCTGTCGATACCGTGTCGCGCATCGGCGGTGATGAGTTCGTCATTCTTTTGCATGAAATTTCTTCTGTCGGCGATGCCTTGCTGGTGGCTGAAAAGATTTTGGCCGTTCTAGAGCCCACGATCATGATCGAGAAGTATTCGTTGCAAGTGACGCCATCGATAGGGATCAGTATTTACCCGGATGATGCAAGCGATGCATTAGTATTAATGAAAAACGCCGATGCGGCGATGTATCACGCTAAAGACGCGGGGCGCAATACGTTTCGTTTATATTCGTCGAAAATGGATGAACAGGCATCACGGTTTTTCGCGATAGAACAGCGTTTGCAGCAAGCGATCAAAACCGGACAAATGGTGCTGCATTATCAGCCGCTCATAGATTGGGGTAGTCGAACTGTTTGTGGTATGGAGGCTTTGGTTCGCTGGAACGATCCAGTGCATGGGTTGATTATGCCGAGCGACTTTATTTCAATTGCGGAAGAAACCGGGCTGATCGTGCCTTTAGGGGAATGGGTACTCGCCGAGGCGTTGCGTCAAAATCACTTGTGGCAAGAAGCTGGCAGGCTGGTGGTGCCGATTTCCGTCAATTTGTCACCGCGACAGTTCCGTCAGCCGGGATTGGCGGATACCGTTCGTCGAATTCTTTTGGAAACGGGCCAGCCAGCGAATTTTCTTGAATTGGAAATTACAGAATCCAGCTTGATGCATGATGCTCACGAAACGATCTCGATACTGGATGAACTGGCGGCGCTTGGCGTAAGAATCGCCATTGACGATTTTGGTACAGGTTATTCAAGCTTGAGTTATCTCAAGCGTTTTCATGTGCATAAACTCAAGATTGATCAGAGTTTTGTGTGTGATGTCACAACAGATTCGGATGATGTTGCTATCGTGACAGCCGTTGTCGGCCTGGCGGAAAGCATGGGGCTGGAAACTATTGCTGAAGGGGTTGAGCGACTGGATCAGCTCAATGCACTCATCAGGCTGGGCTGCCACAAATTTCAAGGATATCTTTTTTCTCGTTCCTTGCCAGCAGAAGCAGCGGATAGTATCTTCAGTCCGGCTATTCCGCAAGGCATGCAGCAGCATATTTCCTTTTGATCAAATTAACTTATCGGAGCCAAGAAACATGAATCAAATAACAACTGCCAGTGGCTTGGAAATTGAAGATACTATTGAAGGAGCCGGCGAACAAGCGTGTGCTGGACAAGTAGTCACCGTACATTACACGGGCTGGCTGACCGATGGACGTAAATTTGATTCAAGCAAAGACCGCAATGAGCCATTCGAGTTTTTACTGGGTGGACGTCGAGTCATTGCTGGCTGGGATGAAGGCGTCGTCGGCATGAAAGTTGGTGGCACGCGGACATTGACGATTCCGTCTGATCTTGGCTACGGCGCACGCGGTGCAGGTGGCATTATTCCGCCGAATGCGACGCTGGTATTTGAGGTGGAGTTGCTCGGTTTGTCTTGATTGCGTACTGATTTTCGTTTGGCCTTTTTCTCAAGGGACTTTTCAGCGACGGCTCTGCCCCATAACGGGTTCAGGAATTTTTTGTGATCCGTTTTGCACCTCCTTCGATCGGCTCTGCATTTCCTGCGGTCGGATTCAAGGCCTTGCAGCGAACTCCAAGGCACTTGCTTTGCGGCGTATCACCAGCGCCGACTTTTTAAAGCGCGCTCCCGTCCTCTAAAAAAGAATAAAAAAAACCCGATACCGAGGTATCGGGTTTAAACCAGTCCTTTGCGGACTGGAGGAGGAGACGGTACACCTACATAGAACTAATTTGTTGCTAAAAAGTAATTAAGCAGACTTTTTGCTTTTTGCAGAGGAACTGCTGGAGCCTACGGCATGGATGGTTGCCGTTGTCGCAGCAGCGACGTTTGCTTCAGCCATATCGGTTACTTGTTTGGCAGCCTTGGTCATATTGTCATATGCGGAATTAGCAGCAGCAATTGCTGATTTAACAGCAGCAACAGCTACTTCTGAACCTGCAGGTGCATTTTTGAGTGCCTGATCCAGGGTGTTGGCCAAGCCAGCTTTCATTTCAGCTATTTGTGCTTCAGAAACCTTGGCCAACTCACTTTGAGTCTGCGTAGCGATTTCATACACACTGCGTGAGTAGGCAACTGCTTTTTCGAGTGAGGGCTGAGCCAATGTTGCTTGCATGCTGGCCAGTTCTTGAATGTCTTTAGCAGAAAGCAATGCCTTGGTGTTTGCAACGCTGTCTTCAAGCATCGTGCGGGCAGTGTTCAGGTTAAGTGCAGCCAAGCGCTCAGCGCTGGCAAAAACGGTGTTGGCAATGGTCAACATGGCTTCGACGCTGGCTTTGTTGGCCTCGGCAAATTGAGCAGGTAATTTGTTCATGATAAGTCCTTTAAAAGTAAATTAAAAAAGTTGAATGGCGGTAGCTGCAGGTCAGTTCTAAATAAATAAAACTAGTTGTTAAGACAAGAAAACTAAACTTCAATCACAACCCTTAACTCTGAACACCGACTTCTTCACTCCAGATACTTTTAGAGAAATGGTGCGTTGCAACATGATTCGAATTATAAGTAGATAAATTCGAATGTCAAGCTATTTTTGCTGCAAAGCACAAAAATTTATTAAATTAAACTATCAATTAAAACAATTACTTATTATTTAATTTAAAAAATATTTAAAAAAAATAACGCGGAGCAATAAAAATAGCAGAGTAATTTTTTGCCGTTCTCGACAGGCATGAACATCGCTTTGCCAGCTTTACCGGTTTTTGAAAGCGGGTTTTCTTTTTTGCAGAAAGGCTTCCATACCTTCTTTGCGGTCATTCATGGCAAAAGCGGCATGAATGGTGCGGCGCTCGAACAGCAAACCTTCATGCAGGCTGGATTCCCATGCACGATTCACGCTCTCTTTGATCATCATTAGCATGGGTAACGAAAAGTTGGCGATGATAGTCGCAGCGGCAAGCGTTTCTTCCATGAGTTTGGCTGCGGGGATAATGCGTGCGACAAGGCCGCAGCGTTCTGCTTCTTCAGCATCCATCATGCGGGCACTAAGGCAGAGGTCCATGGCTTTGGCTTTACCAACGGCGCGTGGCAGGCGCTGCGTCCCTCCTGCACCCGGCAGAATGCCAAGCTTGACTTCCGGTTGGCCAAATTTGGCGTTGTCGGCTGCATAAATCATGTCGCAGGTCATAGCCAGCTCACACCCACCGCCCAAGGCGAAGCCAGCAACTGCGGCAATGACGGGTTTGCGGCATTGAGCGATGCAGTCCCAGTTGCGCGTGATGAAATTAGTTTTATAGACCTCCATGTAATCCCAATTCACCATCGCGGCAATATCAGCACCGGCGGCAAAGGCTTTTTCTGAGCCAGTGACCACAATGCAGCCGATGTTTTCATCTGCTTCAAAAACTCGTAAAGCCGTACCCAGATCATTGATCAACCCATCATTCAGGGCATTGAGTACTTCAGGGCGGTGTAGGGTGATAAGCCCGACTTTGCCATGAGTTGCGACGATGATATTTTCGTAATTCATTCCGCAGTCTCCTTGCGTGGGGCGCTAAGTGTTGCTGTTTCTTTCAAAGAAATGCCGTCTGCTCGCGGGGACGGTTTCGGTGATGCAGGTGTGGCGTTTGCGGGTCTGGTGTTGCGCGGTTGAATGACAGCCCGAACACGCTCGTTGCTGCCAGGTTTGGCACGGGTGCCGTTGGGTCCGCTGGTCACCACATAGTTTTCTGCTTTTCCATCGTAAGAGATGAATTGGCCACGTACTTCATCCATCCCGCTTTTGACCCAGGCACGAGTGTAAAAGTCTGTTTTTTCGGTTTTTGTATCGTACTCAATACGCTCGGCCTCGCCCTCAATGTATTCATCGCGCCCTTCGCGTTTTTGACGAAAGCGTGGCAGTGTGTTTGTGCCCGTGGAAACGCTATGCTGAAAGCCGTTTTCATCTTGCGTTACGACAATGCGCTCGGCACGAAAAATCAAGGTGCCTTTGGTTAATTGCACATTGCCTTCAAAAATCTGTATTTTTTTTATGTCATCGACGGTGACGGTATCCGCTTCGATATTGGTGGGTTTGTCGCGATCTGCCTTTTCGGCTTGAGCAGCGGGAGATCCGCTCATCAGTAAGGCAAGGGTGATGCAGGACAATACGTGGTGAGAGGTGTAGCGGAAAGGTGTCATGGCGAGGTGACCTGGTTGCGGTAAAGGGTGCCGGTCACACGGCCATGCAGCACCGAAATACCGGATTTGTTGTTGATCTCGAGACGGCTACCGTTGATGATGCTTTTGCCCTGTGCAATAGTGACTGGGGTTAAGGTATAGCCAGTTTCGTCATCGGGAAAAACCTTGAGCAGGCGGGTTTTCATGAGGGTGGAAAGTGCTTGTGTATCGATTGCTTGACGCACTACCCGAACGTCATTGATGAAGTCGATTTCTTTTGAGTCTTTGCTGACCAGCGCTTGCTGCGCAAAAATCTCGGTTTGCGGGGAGCGATGGCTGATGAGATGCGGACTGATCACAAGCGTTGTATCGTCGTCAGGATAATGCGTCATTTTTTCGGCAATCAGTGTGTGCTGCAGCATGCCATCGATATCAAATTTTCGTATATTGAAGTGCGAAATGATGTAATCCGGATCATGTCGTGGTGGACCTGATGCAGCAGACCCCTCCATGATATGGCTGATCCAGTAAGTAATGCCTACCAAGAGCATCATTAGCGCGAGCGGCACGAACATCGAAGAGCGATCTCTCATGTCAGTCTTGTGCCAGACTCATGACAAATAGTCAGCCATGAGCTTATCCCAATGGCCTTGGGCCCGCAGAATCAAGTCACAGACTTCACGTGCTGCACCTTTGCCGCCACCTTTGCTGGCAACGTAGTCGACGCGACTAATGACTTCAGCATGGGCGTCCGCCGTGGTGGCTGAAAAGCCGCAGGCGCGGAGGATGGGTAGATCAACCACATCGTCGCCCATGTACCCTGCGCGCGTAAAATCAAGCCCGCGTTGCTCGATGAGTTTTTTCATCACGCTGCGCTTATCTTCAATACCCATATGCAGGGATTCGATGCCCAGATTCTGGGCGCGAAGTTCAAGTGCGCGCGAGCGGCGGCCACTAATGATGACTACCTCGATACCGACGTGCTGAAGCAGTCGAAGGCCATGGCCGTCAAGGCTGGAAAAAGCCTTCATTTCATCACCTGCCGAGGTGAAGTACAGCGTGCCATCGGTGAGTACGCCATCGACATCAAATCCCATGAGGGCAATGTTGGCGGCTTTATTTTGGTGTGAATTCGTTAGCGGGGTATTCATCAGACTACCTTGGCGCGAAATAAATCGTGCATGTTCAGGGCACCGCAAAGTTTGCCTTGATCATCGACAACGACTAATTGGTTTACCTTGTGCATTTCCATCATTTCCACCGCTTCTACGGCTAGCCGGCGAGCCTCGATGCTCCTCGGGTTAGGCGTCATGACATCGCTTACCGCAATGGTACGTAAATCACCCAGACGCGCCATCGCGCGGCGTAAGTCGCCGTCGGTAAAAATGCCGAAGGGCGTGGCGTTGGTCGCATCTGCATACACTACGACCATACCCATTCCTCCTTGAGTCATGGCGGAAAGCGCAGCGGGTACGAGTTGTGTCATGATCACGCTGGGAACATTAATTTGCATGACATCGCTTACATGGGTGAGCAGCTTGCGTCCCAAGGTGCCGCCTGGGTGCGAGCGGGCGAAGTCTTCTTCGCCAAACCCGCGTGCATCCAAGAGCGCGACTGCCAGCGCATCGCCCAGCGCCAGTGCAGCGGTTGTGCTGGCTGTGGGGGCCAGATTCAACGGGCAGGCCTCCTGGTCGACATGAGCATCAAGATGCACATCCGCCGCTTGGGCCAAGGATGAAGTAGCATTGCCTGTGATGGCGATAAGTCGTCCACCCAGCCGCTTAACCAGGGGCACGATGGTGAGCAGTTCATCGTTCTCCCCTGAGTTGGACAAGGCGATAAGCACGTCATCACGAGTGATCATGCCCAAGTCGCCATGCACGGCTTCGGCCGCGTGCACGAAATAAGCCGGGGTACCGGTACTGGCAAGCGTGGCGGCAATTTTGCGCGCTACGTGACCCGATTTGCCCAGCCCGCTCACAATCACTCGACCATGAGTTTCGAGTATCAACTCAACTGCCGCTTTGAATTCATCACCCAGGCGATGCGCCAGCGCTGCTACGGCGGCGGCTTCGATTTCCAGGACACGGCGGCCCATGGCAAGGGCAAGATTACTCCGGTCAGCAGTTGAGAAAGTTTGGCTCATGGGCGGGTGGCGTTTATGATAGTGGCAAATTATAACCATCACCCACAGACATTTTCCTGAGCGATGACCGATACCTTGCCCCTTGTTTTATTGCTACTTGCTGCGGCGGTTGGTGTTGTTGCGCTCTTTCGCACGCTGGGCTTGCCACCCATCATGGGCTATCTGCTGGTGGGTACAGGGATGGGGCCACATGCGTTGGGATGGGTGCCTGATACGCCGCAAACGCGCCACTTGGCTGAATTTGGCGTGGTATTTCTGATGTTTTCCATCGGCTTGGAGTTTTCGTTAGCGCGCTTGTATCGCATGAAGCGTATCGTTTTTGGCCTGGGTGCTGCGCAGGTTGCGGTGTCAACGCTGGTAGCCATGCTGCTGGCCCGGTTGCTGGGTGTGTCATGGCTTGCAGGAATTGCTTTGGGTGGCGCCTTGGCGATGTCATCCACGGCGATTTTGTCCAAACTGCTGACCGATCGTGGCGAGCTGGATGCACCGCATGGTCGCGAAGTGATTGGTGTTTTACTGTTTCAGGATATCGCCGTGGTGCCTTTACTGGTGTTGATTCCCGCGTTGATGCAACCGGTAGAGGCTATGGCCCAAGCCCTGTTGCTGGCTGGCTTGAAAGCCGCCTTGCTGCTTGGCTTGGTGTTGTTTGCCGGGCAACGCGTGCTCTCCGCCTGGTTTTATCGCATTGCACGCACCAAATCCAGCGAGTTATTCATGCTGAATGTATTGCTGGTCACCTTAGGCATGGCCTGGTTGACAGAGCAGGCAGGTTTATCCTTGGCGCTAGGGGCGTTTACCGCAGGTATGCTCATTGGCGAGACTGACTATCGGATTCAGGTAGCCGAAGATATCAAGCCCTTTCGCGACGTATTGTTAGGCTTGTTTTTTGTTTCTATCGGCATGCGCCTCGACTTAACGCAGATCGCCGGTGAATGGCCCAAGGTGATCGGCCTGCTGGTTGCTTTGCTTGGCTTGAAATTGGCGATTGTCAGTGGATTTTCGCGCTGGCTGGGGAGCTTGCCGGGCACGGCATTGCGTAGCGGATTGTGGTTGTGTGCGGGCGGCGAATTTGGTTTTGTCGTGCTTGCACGCAGCGGCGAGGTGGGTTTGCTCACGCCACTGCAATGGCAGCCTGTATTGGCGGCGCTGGTGCTCTCGTTGTTGCTGGCGCCGCTGGTGGTGCAGTTTTCTGACCGCTGGGTGTTTCGTTTCGTGGCCTCTGAATGGCTGATGCGCTCGATGCAGCTCACCCAGATTGCCGCGCAATCGCTGACGTCTGAAAAGCACGCGATTCTTTGTGGTTATGGCCGCACGGGCCAGCATTTGGCACGCTTTCTTGAAGTGGAAGGCATTTCGTTCATGGCGCTGGACCCCGACCCTGAGCGAGTCCGTGCGGCAACTGCGGCAGGCGAGTCGGTTTCGTGGGGCGATGGAACGCGCAAGGAGATGTTGCTCGCCGCAGGGTTGGCACGCGCCAGTGTGGTCATCATCACGTTTGCAGATATTGCCACGGCTTTGCGTGTGATTCACCGCGTGCGTGAATTGCGACCGGAGGTGCCGATTGTTTCGCGTGCGCGCAACGAGGAAGACATGGAAAAACTCTACGCCGCCGGTGCAGCCGAAGTGGTGCCCGAGGCGCTGGAATCCAGTGTGATGCTGGCCACTCATGCGCTGGCGCTGTCGGGCATTCCAATGCACAAAGTGATCAAGCGTCTGCGTGAGATGCGCGAACAGCACTATGCCTTGCTACGCGGCTTTTTTCATGGTGCGACGGATGCAGGCGAGCAACTGACGGATGCCGATCAGCCGCGTCTGCATGCAGTAACCCTAACGCCAGGCGCATGGGCCATTGGCCACTGCGTGGCTGACCTTGATCTGGCAAAAGTCGGCGCTGGCATGACGGCGATTCGACGCCGCTCGCAACGTGGCTTGAAGCCGGAACCATTGCTGGAATTGATGGAAGGGGATGTGGTGGTGCTGCTGGGAACAGCGTCAGCAGTTGTGGCGGGTGAGGGTGCGCTGTTGCGAGGGAATTAAATACGGCCCTTGAGGGCCGTATTTAATTAGGAGCAAATTTTTTTGTTTATTTAATAAGCCACGCAAACGGTAAAGCGTTTTGCATCGTCATTTACAGTAATGTTTGTTCCAGTAGCGGCGGTGCTGAGCCCGGCAGGGGAAGCCTCGTTTTCTGGCACAGTCCCGATTACGCGAACGGTACCTGTTGAAGTATTCCCATCGTCCATCGTTGTGTCGATTTGACGAGCGATGCGACCTTGAATGCCAGCGGAACAGACATAAAATGTCCCAGGAAATACGTCAGTTGTTAAAACCCGGTCGCCAGTAATACCCAGGAGACCACCGTCTGCATTGCGGGGAAGGTAGTCTGGAGAAGCTAGGTCAGTCGTACCGGAAGCTAGTCCAGCTCGCCTTACTTGCTCCCAGAAGAGGAAGCTCTCGTTGGTGTTGACTGCACTGTTCCATGCACCATTGATGCGGCCATCGCCAACTGCGGAACCTGCAATAGCAGTTGCCGCTGCTGCTGCGCCGACATGGGCAACTGCACCAAGATCGTCACCAGGCAGTGCGCGAAAGCGATCTTGATAAGCATACACAAAGGTAGAGGTTGTGCGGAAGTCGCCGATCATGTTTTTCACTTTCGCGCTGTTGATCAGTTCCTGACCCTTCAATACGCCGCCTAACAGCAAGCCAATGATAACCAGCACAATGGCGATTTCGACGAGGGTAAAACCGGATTGTTTGCTACGCATGATTTTCCTTTAAATTAAGAAAAGTGACATAAAACGTAAAGCACGTAACATGCCATTATTTAAATTATATTTATATCAATTAGTTATACGATATTTTTCAACAGAACTATTAATAATTTGTCGAGAAATGAACATATGTGTCAATTTATTTAACACGCATACCCGGTTGTGCGCCGCTGTCGGGGGACAACAGAAAAAGCCCGGGTGACTTTCCATCAGGGTCGGAGGCGGCCAGCACCATGCCTTCGGAAAGACCGAATTTCATCTTGCGCGGCGCGAGGTTGGCCACCATGACGGTGAGTCGACCAATCAGCTGCGCCGGATCGTAAGCGGACTTGATGCCAGCGAAGACTTGCCGTGTTTCATTGCCCAAATCCAACGTCAGGCGGATCAGCTTGTCAGCACCTTCCACATGTTGCGCATCGCTGATGCGGGCAATGCGCAGGTCAATCTTGCTGAAATCCTCAATGCCGATGATGGGGGAAAATTCCGGGGCGGAGAGCGATGCTTCGATTGGTGCTGTGGGCGTTGTCATGGTTTCGCGATTAACGGCGAGGAGTGCTTCAATCTGTTTTGGTTCGATACGCTGCATGAGGTGTTCATACGGGTTGATGAGATGCGATGGCGGCAGCAGGTGGCCGGCATCGGTCCAGTGAAGCGGTGCAATGTTGAGAAATTCTTCGGCACGTTGCGCGAGTTTGGGAAGGATGGGTTTGAGATACAGCGTGAGCAGGCGAAAGGCATTGATCAGGGTTGTACACACCACATGTAATTCGCGTTCTTTCCCCCCGTGTTTGGCCAGTTTCCAGGGTTGATGATGATCAACGTACTGGTTCACCTGATCGGCCAAGGCCATGATGCGGCGGGTGGCGCGGGCAAAATCGCGGGTTTCGTAATACTGCGCAATTTCGTCGGCGGCAAGTGCAACGTCAGGCAGGTAGGTGCGCAGACGCTCATGAAAATCTTCGTCCAGCAATTTGCCCGCAAAGTGTTTCTCGATAAAACCCGCTGCGCGACTGGCGATGTTGATGTATTTTCCGATGAGATCGGAATTCACGCGGCTGACAAAGTCATCCAGGTTCAGATCAATGTCTTCCATGGAGCCATTGAGCTTGGCGGCGAAGTAGTAGCGCAGCCATTCCGGGTTGAGGCCTTGCGCCAGATAGGATTCGGCAGTGATGAATGTGCCGCGTGATTTGCTCATCTTGGCACCATCCACGGTGAGAAAACCGTGGGCAAACACTTGTGTGGGCGTGCGATAACCCGCGAATTCAAGTTCGGCGGGCCAGAACAGGGCATGAAAGTAAAGAATGTCTTTGCCGATGAAATGGTAGAGCTCGGCGGTGGAATTTCTGCCCCAGAATTCGTCGAAATCGAGCCCTTTTTTAGCACACAGATTACGGAATGAACCCATGTAACCGATGGGCGCGTCGAGCCAGACGTAAAAATATTTGCCGGGCGCATCGGGAATTTCAAAGCCGAAATACGGTGCGTCGCGCGAGATGTCCCAATCGGTGAGTTTGTTTTCTCCCGGGTGGCCCAACCATTCTTGCAGCTTGTTGGTGGCCTCGATTTGCAGCCGGCCTGTTTCGCTTGTCCATTGACGTAAAAAGTCTTGACAGCGCGGGTCGGAGAGCTTGAAAAAATAATGTTCGGATGAGCGTAATTCCGGCTTGGCGCCGGATATCGCCGAATACGGGTCTTTCAAGTCGGTGGGCGCATAGGCCGCGCCGCAGACTTCGCAGGAATCACCATATTGATCTTTGGCGCCACATTTGGGACACTCGCCCTTGATGAAGCGGTCGGGCAGAAACATGTGTTTGATCGGGTCGTAATATTGCTCGATGGAGCGCACATCAATCAAGCCAACGGTTTTGAGTTTTGCGTAAATTTCTTCGGCATAAAGACGCGTCTCATCCGAGTGCGTGGTGTAATAATTATCGAAGGCTACATGAAAGCCAGCGAAGTCGCGGCTGTGATCAATATGCATGCTGGCGATGAGTTGCTCGGGCGTAATACCTTCTTTTTCGGCGCGTAACATGATGGGCGTGCCATGCGTATCATCAGCGCAGACATACCAGCATTCGCGGCCGCGCAGCTTTTGCAGGCGCACCCAGATGTCGGTTTGCATATAGCCCACCAGATGACCAAGATGAATCGCGCCGTTGGCGTAGGGCAGGGCACTGGTGACAAGAATTTTGCGAGCCATGGCGTTATGTGAGTAAGTTAAGTAAGGTTCGGTTAGCTGTCAAGTTTAGCAAAGGCTTGGCTGCTCTAGGGAGCAGCGCAGGTTTCACTTGGTATAATGTGTCAGTATCAAGTTAGCGAATACTCATCGAACCGCCAACTCAAAGAACGGCCAGATCCATCTGGAATTATTTAGATTTATTTTGGAATTACCTTCGCCCCTGCTGCCATGACAACTTCCGCACAAATAACCGAACACACGATTCAGAATGCATTAAAGGGTGTGCTTGACCCCAATACCGGTCGGGATTTTGTATCCAGCCGCAGTGTTAAAAATATTCAGGTTTCGGGCGCGGATGTCACGCTGGATGTGGCGCTGGGCTACCCGGCTAAAAGCCAGCTAGAAGTGTTGCATGCGCTGGTGGTTGCAGGCTTGCAAGGTATTCCGGATATTGGCAAGATAACTGCCCATGTTTATTCGACCGTCGTTGCGCATGCGGTACAGCGTGGGGTGAAATTGATCCCCGGCGTAAAAAATATCATCGCCGTGGCCAGCGGCAAAGGCGGGGTAGGGAAATCCACCACCGCCGTGAATCTGGCGCTGGCACTGATGAGGGAAGGCGCGACGGCAGGCATTCTGGATGCCGATATTTATGGACCATCGCTACCACAAATGCTGGGCATTCATGGCCAACCTGAGGCTGTTGAAGGCAAGGGTATTTTGCCCATGATGGCGCATGGCATACAAGCCATGTCGATTGGTTTGCTGATTGACCCTGAGCAGCCGATGGTATGGCGCGGCCCGATGGTGACTCAAGCACTGATGCAGTTGCTCAATGAAACGCGTTGGCAGGATGTCGATTACCTGATTGTTGATATGCCACCCGGCACGGGCGATATTCAACTGACCCTGGCGCAGCAAGTGCCGGTCACGGGAGCGGTTATTGTGACGACACCGCAGGATATTGCGTTGCTGGATGCGCGCAAAGGGCTTAAAATGTTCCAGAAGGTTGGCGTGCCGATCTTGGGCGTTGTGGAAAATATGAGTATCCATATTTGTTCGCAGTGCGGTCACGCAGAGTCGATTTTTGGCAGTGGTGGTGGCGACCGCATGGCAAAGGATTATGATATCGAATTGCTTGGTGCGCTGCCACTGGATATCGCGATTCGCGAACAGACGGATTCTGGCAGGCCGACTGTTGTTGCCGAACCCGATGGCCGTATTGCTGCGATTTACGCCACCATCGCTCGTCGGCTTGCGATAAAAATGGCTGAGCAAGCACAAGATCAGACGAGCAAGTTTCCGAAAATTGTCATTCAGAACACATGAAAAGTCGGCGCTGGTGATACGGCGCAATGAGGCTGGATTGATGTCAAACCCGTGCAAAGTGCGCAGTAAAAGGAGTGCAGGAGTGCTTATGACAGTATGTAATTTATTTCAGGCGAAATATTCCCATGAATGAACAATCCATCCCGGAACAGCCCATGGAAATAACTGAAAACACAGTTGAAAAATCAGCTGAATCGGTGGTTGAAGCTCCGCTTCAAAGTCCGGTTAAAAGAACCGTCAGAAAGTCGGTTGAAAAGACGATTGTCCCCACGATTGATGCCGTGCTTGAAGTTTCGGATAAGGCACCGGGTGAGGCCACGATTGAAGTCGCGTTCGAAAAACTGGCTGATTCTCCTGTGCCAGAGACAAATGCTACTGAACCAGCATCTTTCGTTCCAGGGTTTTCCACACCAGACCCAGTGTCCGTTGCGCGGGCTACTCAGCCAGCAGAATTCAAGCCTGCTACGCCGCCCATGCCTGATCCACGTCGCCGTTTACGCGAACTGCTGGCGATTCCTGATCGTGATCGCACTGATGCGTTGTGGGACGAATTGATCGAGCTTGAGATCCAGCTTGCACCAGGCAATCGAGTGCAGTCGCCAAATGTCGATATCAATGTCGGGCGCCATCAAAAGCCGAGCCGTTTTGCAGAGCCGGGGCGGCGCCCTGCGTCGTCACCTAATGCAGGACGTCATCACCGACCCAATGGTGCACATGGCGCACATGGTTCAGTGCCAAACGCTGGTCCTGGTGGTCCCGGCACAGCGGTACCCCATGGGGCCGGTGGTGCAGATACGCCACGGCCTGCCAAGCGTTTCTTTAAAAAACCCCGTCGTGGGCCGCGTCCGCCCGATAAGATTTAATGGTTTAAGCGCCATGTTAGCGTGTTGCGTCGTTTTAACGCATGGCGAACTCATGGCTTACCCCTGGCAGCCTCAACCATGGATGAGCTGAAAACACTGGAGTCCTTAGGACTTACGCTGCCAAGCCCGGCCTATATTTTCGGGGCAATCCTGTTTAGTTTGATTGGCTGGGTTGCTTATCGGCATGGCAAAAAATCCTCTTTGACGCCCTGCAAATGGCTGGGGATTACGCTAATGCTCTATCCCTACGCAATAACCGACACGCGCTTGCTCTATGGCGTTGGCGTTGCGTTATGCTTTGGTTTGTACTGGTATCGTAAATAGGCGAGTTAAAGCTGCCGAGTGCTTATTTTTGCGTTGCTTGTTGTTTAATTGTTATCAGCGTACTCGCTCATTACCTGTACGATCGCGCTTGTCAGCGTGCGCAGATCCTGCGGGGAAATGATAAAGGGTGGCATTAGATAAACCACATTGCCAAAGGGCCGCACCCACACCCCCAGTTCTGCAAACCGTGTGCGATAAGCGGTGAGGTTAATTGCTCCGCGCATTTCAACGACACCAATGGCGCCCTTGACGCGCACATCATTGACATGTGCAAATTGACGACAAGGCGCGAGTTCGTCTTTTAGTTGCAGCTCTATGGCAGCCACCTGCGCCAGGCGTGGCTCCTGCGCGAACAGGTCGAGCGAGGCATGCGCTGCGGCACACGCCAGCGGATTTGCCATAAACGTCGGGCCATGCATTAAAGCGGCGGCCGGGTCACTGCCGAGAAAGGCTTCGAATACATGACGCCGTGCCACGGTAGCGGCCAATGCGACTGTGCCGCCGGTGAGCGCCTTGGAAAGACACATGATGTCGGGTGTTATTTCCGCTTCTTCGCAGGCGAACAGGCGCCCCGTGCGTCCAAAGCCGGTCATGATTTCGTCCGCGATCAACAACACATTATGCCGTGTGCAACTTGCGGCTACTCTGGCTAGCGTTGGGGCATCATGCATTTTCATGCCGCCCGCGCCTTGTACCAGCGGTTCAATAATCACCGCGGCAACTTCATGAGCATGCAGTGCCAGACATTGGTCAAAAGCCGCGTGGCTGGTTTCGTCTGTGGGCAATTCAGCCATGATTTCCTGGGGCATGACAGCGGCAAACCGTGTATGCATGCCCTCTTCAGGATCGCAGATTGCCATGGTGGCAAACGTGTCGCCGTGATAGCTGTGGCGAAAGTGAATGATGCGCTGGCGTTTGGGTTGGCCACCGTTGATCCAGTACTGGCGTGCCATTTTGAGCGCAACTTCAACTGCGACCGAGCCGGACTCGGTGAAGAAGACGCGCTCCAGATCGCCCGGCAATAGCGCGCTCAAGCGTGAGGCAAGCCTTAAGGCGGGCTCATGTACCAGGCCGCCAAACATGACATGCGGCATGACATCAAGCTGGTGGCTTACCGCTGCGTGAATGTGCGGATGGTTGTAGCCATGGCAGGCTGTCCACCAGGAGGAGGTGCCATCAATCAGCTCACGTCCATTGTCCAAGGCGATGCGCACACCGTGGGTTGCTACGGCGATTTGAGGAGGTGGCGCGGTGGCCATTTGGGTATAGGGCAGCCAAATGCAATCAAGCGTGGAATCAAGCGCGGCAATGGGTTTTCTAGTGGGCATGCTGGTAATCAATAAAGATGTATCGCCACGTCAGTGTACCAGCGGGTATTGATGTCTTGTACATAGCAGGAGGGCGAGGCCCGCGAACAAGCCGGAATTGCGCACCTATGCTGTGATAGATTTGCATCGTCAGCAAGGTAGATGATTCACCGGTTATTTTTTAAAGAATCAACGCCGCTAATTAATCAACTTGCCAGCGAAAAAAGGGAAGCACATGAAGCAAGTGCTACATCTGCCAGTGTCAAACACACACCTGAGCCAGGTTAAAAAACTGAACGTGGAGACATAGCTTATTTCACTACCTCGAGTCTTATGGCACGGCTTGCTGGCGGTTTGCCTGATCTATCTCCCATGGGCCAAGGCAGAGTCTCCAGTTTTGACTGTTACTGATGGCGTGTTTGACTATAGCGTACAGGCGGGTGACTCGCTGATCAAGATCGGTGCGCGCTTTGGTGCTGCGCCAGAAGTACTGGCACGTGAAAATGCCTTGAAGGTTAATGCTCATCTGAACCCTGGACAAAAAATAACGATCGACAACCGGCATATTGTGCCAGCCGTGCTAGAAAATGGCTTGCTCATCAATTTGCCGCAGCGCATGCTTTATTTTTTCCGTGATGCTCAGCTTGTTGCCGCGTATCCGGTAGGGCTGGGCAAACCGACTTGGCGGACACCGGCGGGTGAATTCAGCATCATCAATAAATCGGATAACAAAACATGGATCGTGCCGCGATCCATACAGGAAGAGATGCGACGCACAGGCAAGGAAGTTAAAACGAGGGTGCCTCCGGGGTCGGATAATCCGCTGGGTAAATACTGGCTGGGGCTGAGTCTTGACTCCATCGGAATTCATGGCACTATCGCACCCGCAAGTGTTTATCATTTTCAAAGCCATGGCTGCATTCGGCTGCACCCTGATGATATCGAAGCACTCTTTGCGCAAGTATCGCAGGGAGCAGCGGGCCGTATTATTTACAATCCGTTGCTCATGACAGAATCTGCAGGGCGTATTTTCCTTGAGGTACAGCGGGATAGTTATAATCGCGGAGGTGTTTCCATGGCAGCGCTAGAGCAGTTGGCCCGCGAAAAATCGTTGACGGAGCGTATCGACTGGGTGCATGCTGAAAGTGCATTAAAGCTGAAAGATGGTATTGCACGTGATATTACCGCCACACCGTCTTCTGGCTTGCATTGATAGGAGGGGGCAAAAATGAGTCAGCGAGTATGCACGAAACGGCGTGGATGGCTTAAGGCAGGTGCAGTAGGCACCGCATTTGCGCTGACAGGATTGCGCAGCTGGCCAGCCTTGGCCACGGTTGACCGAGAATCAAACGGTGCGCGCGAGCTTGCGTTTTATAATCAGCATACCGGCGAAAATCTTAAGACCAGTTATTGGGCTGAGGGCAATTACTTGCCCGATGCGCTAACCGATATCAACCATATTTTGCGCGATTATCGGACCAATGACGTGCGTCCGATGGAGTTGCCTTTGCTTGATCTGCTGTACACCCTGCAGGGCGTGCTGGCAACACCAAAGCCGTTTCAGATTATTTCAGGCTACCGCTCGCCACAAACCAACGCCATGCTGGCCGCGCATTCGGGCGGTGTGGCCAAAAGCAGTTTGCACATGCAAGGCCGGGCGATTGATATTCATGTAGAAGGCATTCCGCTGGATCAGCTGCGCCGTGCGGCTATCGCGTTACAAGTGGGGGGCGTCGGTTATTACCCCGCATCAAATTTTGTGCATGTGGATACGGGCCGTGTGAGGGCTTGGTAGCACGCTCATTAAGTTCGCTTCCCCGCTTTCTGCAATTTCCCTTGATGTTTTAGCGCGCCGTTATCGCTCGATGTAGCTATGCATGTGGGCGGTGGATGATTGATTTGAAGTCTTGGCGGGCATATGACCCGCCGTCCCCTGGAGGCTTTCCAGAAACGGCTCTGCCCGATACGGGTTCGAGTATGCCCTGCGCTCAGCTGTGCCTTTCCTTCGGTCGGCTTCTAAGCGATGCGCCGTATCATCAGCGCCGACTTTTACTTGATGCGCATTGCAGGCTAGTCGATCGACATGCCTATTGTATGGAGAGCATGGTGAAGTCATGTGCAAAATGCAAAACGCCATGCCATTTGTCATTTTTACCGGTACACTCGCTGGGCTTCTTCGCCTGCAAAAAACCACTCTTCTAAAGACGCATGGATGGCAAACTTTTTTCGCAAGACGTTCTGCTCGATGGCGTCAAGACGACGCCAGTCCGGGAAGCACTGGCGGACGATGCGCCAAGCCTGTTCACTACTGAGCTTCAGCGCATCTACGCGCCGCTTACGGCGGGTAGCCGGTTGAGCGAAGCCAGCACATCGGATGTGCAGCCGCAGTACACGAAGGAATGCGGCGTAGGCAATAGCATGGCAATGTTGCTGCCAGAAAATGGAGAACAAGCTTACGCGCCGTTTGCGCGTGACATGGGCTATGACGACGCGCCGTTCAAGTGGGACGAAAACGACCGCCGCCACCGCATGGCGCGGCTGGATGCGCTGTTCTTCACCCTCTACGGCATCAACCGCGACGATGCGGCCTACATCCTCGACACCTTTCCCATCGTGCGCGAGCAGGATGAAAAGGCGCACGGACGCTATCTCGCCAAGGAGCTGATCCTGGCTTACATGAATGTCGTGGCAGCCGGTGATTTCGCTACGGTGGCGGCTGTGGGCGCCAGCCTTTCGCCAAACTGATTTTTCAAGGAATCCCGCATGCACACCGAAACCCCGCACGCCATTTATCTCAAGGACTACGCGCCGCCTGCCTGGTGGGTCGATACGGTCGATTTGCATGTGGCGATTCATGAAGGCTGCGCCGAGGTGCGCGCCCGGCTCGGCTGCCGGCGCAATCTGCAGGCGGCACAAGGCGCGGGCGGGGCACTGGTGCTGAATGGCGAGGAACTCGAACTGATAAAAGTCGGCGTCGGTGACACGGCGCTGGATGCCTCGCTTTACACGCTGACCAGTGGCACCTTGACCGTGCATGCGCCTCTGCCCGATGTTTTCATGCTCGAAACCGTGGTGCGCATCGCGCCGGATCAAAATACGCAGCTCTCCGGCCTGTACCGTTCCCGCGATGGCTATTTCACGCAATGCGAGGCCGAAGGCTTTCGCCGCATCACCTTCTTTCCCGACCGGCCCGACGTGATGGGGCGGTATATCTGCACCATCGAGGCCGAGCGCGAACGCTTTCCGCAATTGCTCTCCAACGGCAATCTCGTCGCTACAGGAGAAGCAGGCAATGGCCGGCACTGGGCGCGCTGGGAAGACCCCTTCGCCAAGCCGTGTTACCTGTTCGCGCTGGTGGCGGCGAAACTCGACGTGCTGGAGGACACTTACGTCACCGCATCCGGCCGCACGGTGCGCTGCGCGGTGTATGTCGAACCGGGCAAGCTCGACCAGTGTGGCCACGCGCTGGCGGCATTGCGGAAGGCGATGCGTTGGGACGAGGAGTGCTTCGGGCTGGAAATGGATCTGGATGGCTACATGATTGTCGCGGTGGGTGACTTCAACATGGGGGCGATGGAGAACAAGGGGTTGAATATTTTCAACACCAAATATGTGCTGGCGCGTCCGGATACGGCGACTGACGTGGATTACCAGAATATCGACCGCGTGGTGGGGCACGAGTATTTCCACAACTGGACGGGCAATCGCGTGACCTGCCGCGACTGGTTTCAGTTGTCACTGAAGGAAGGGCTGACCGTGTTCCGCGATCAGGAATTCGGTGCGGATGTGCATTCGCGCGCGGTGACCCGCGTCCAGGACGTGCGCAGCCTGCGCATCGCCCAGTTCACTGAGGATGCCGGGCCGATGGCGCATCCGGTGCGGCCGGCGTTCTACGCCGAGATCAACAATTTCTACACCGCCACGGTGTATCAGAAGGGCGCCGAAGTGGTGCGCATGATCGAGACGCTGATCGGGCGCGAGGCGTTCCGCCGGGGCATGGATGTCTATTTCGCGCGGCATGACGGGCAGGCGGTGACTTGCGAGGATTTTGTCGCGGCGATGGAGGTGGCCGGCAACGTGGATCTCACGCAGTTCCGCCGCTGGTATGCCCGCGCCGGGACGCCACGTTTGCATGCCGAAGGTCGCTACGATACCTCCGCCAAACGCTATACGCTGACTCTGGCGCAGACGCTTGCATCCACGGCCTATGAGCAGCGGTTGCGGGACGCGGGCTTGCCCGTCGATGACGGCCCCTTGCATATCCCGGTCGCCGTCGGTCTGGTGCTGCCGGATGGAAGCGATGCCCTGGCGGAAAAAACCAAGGTGCTATCGCTCACCGAAACCACGCAGAGCTTCGTTTTCGAGGACATTCCGGCGGCGCCCGTCGCCTCGCTGCTACGCGGCTTTTCCGCGCCGGTGCAGCTTGACTTCGAACAGACCGACGCCGAACTGGCGCACTTGATGGCGCACGACTCCGATGCGCTGAATCGCTGGGAGGCCGGCCAGCGCCTGGCGACGCGCGTGCTGCTGGCCGGCATTGCGGTCGGCGGCGCCGGTGAGCAGTGGATTCCCGCCGCGTTTGCCGCCGCCTGTGCCCGGGTGCTCGATGCCGGGCTGAGTCCGGAGGGCGATCCCGCGCTGGCGGCCGAGGCGCTGACCCTGCCGGCGGAGCAAGTGTTGGCCGAGGAGGTGGCCGGGCGCGGCGAGATCATCGACCCCGAGGCGATTCATCATGCCCGCCTTGCCCTGCGCCGCCATCTGGCCGGTGTCTTGCGCGCGCGTTTCGAGGCGGCATGGGTTGCGCTGGCGCCTGCCGAAGCCTATGCGCCGGAGGGCACCCAGGTTGGTCGCCGCGCCTTGCGCAACCTGTGCCTTGGATTTTTGGCGGAGAGTGAGGCGGATTATCTGGTGGCCTCGGTGCTGCCACGATTGATGGTGCAGTTGAATGACGGCGGCAATATGACTGACGTCAGCACCGCCCTCGGCATTCTGGCCAATCTCGACCGACCCGAGCGCGCAACCGCGCTCGCCGCTTTCCATGCTAAATGGCAGGATGAGGCGCTGGTGGTCGACAAGTGGCTGCAAGTACAGGCCACGTCGCGTCTGCCCGGCACTACGGCGCGGGTCACCGAGCTGATGCGCCACCCGGCCTTTGATATGAAAAATCCGAACAAGGTCTACGCTCTGGTGCGCAGTTTCTGCGCCGCCAACCCGAGGCACTTTCATGCGGCGGATGGCAGCGGCTATCGGCTCGTCGCTGACTTCATCATTGAACTGCAAGCACTCAACCCACAAGTGGCTTCCCGCATCGCGCGCAGTTTTGATCGCTGGCGGCAGTTCGATGCCGTGCGGCAGGAGCATGCCCGCCATGCGCTTGAGCGCATCGCCGCATGTGAGGATCTAGCGAAGGATGTGGCCGAAGTGGTGGCTAATGCTTTAAGGTAATGCCATGAGTGCGTATTTCATCACCGGCACGGGCACGGACATTGGCAAGACTTGGCTCACCTGTGCGCTATTGCGCCATTGGCGTGCGGCAGGGCAGGGGTTGGATCGAACTGTTCAGGCTTATAAGCCGGTTTTATCCGGCTTTGACATGGCGACAGCAGAAGCGAGCGATGCCGGGCAAATCCTCGCGGCATTGGGGAGGGCGATTGATGTCGCTTCGCTGGACGAGATTGCGCCCTGGCGGTTTGCCGCGCCCCTGTCGCCTGACATGGCCGCTACGCGCGAGGGGCGGGTGATTGATTTTGAGGCATTGGTTGCGTCAACATGCCGCCTCGCTAGCGCCAGTGCTTTGCGTCCCTCCGGGAACTTTTTAACGCTTATCGAAGGCGTCGGCGGCGTGATGGTGCCGCTCGATGCGCGGCATACCGTGCGCGACTGGATTGCGGCCAGCGGCTTGCCGTGCATTCTGGTCGCAGGTAGCTATTTGGGCAGCTTGAGCCACACGCTGACGGCGTTGGAAGCATTGAAAAAAGTGCCTGAAAGCGATTCAAGGGTCGTGCAAGGCAAGCAAAGCGCTGGCGTTGGAGTTACGGCGATCGTAGTCAATGAGTCGCTCGATGCGTCCGTTTCCTTAGATGGAACGCTAGCGTCCTTGCGCTCGCATAGTGGCGATATTCCATTGCTTGGCATACGCCGCGATGCACCCGCCGTGGGCGTGGCGGCGCTGGCGGAAATCTTGTGCTGAACTTGGGTTTATTGGCTGGCGGCAGCGCTTGAGGTCGTGGTCGCAGTTGCGCTGGTAGCTTCCGTAGCAGTAGCCTTTTGCGGCGCAAGCAGGGCGACGCCGCCGTCATTTTGCGCTTGGTTTCGATCCTTGTCGCCCTCTTTATCATCGGCCGTCATAATCCAGCCCCCGCCTAAGGCGCGGATCAGCTGCACGCTTGTGCGCAACTGGCGGGTGTTGATGGCCAATGCGCTGCGTTGGGCTTGCAGCGTGGCGGTTTGCGAGCTGACGACTTCAAGATAACTAATGGCGCCTTCGCGGTAGCGGGTGTTGGCAAAGTCCAGCGAGCGTTGTGCGGCAGCCGCTGCGGCTTGTTCTGCTTCCAGGGCGGTGTGGTAATGCTGCAACTGGGCCAGGTTGTCTTCCACTTGCTGAAAAGCGCCCAGCGCGACGCTGCGATATTGCGCGGCTAATTCGTCCAAGACGGCTACGGATTGTGCGACTTTGGCTTGGCGCTGGCCGGCATCAAACAAATTGAGCAACAAGGAGGGCCCAAGCGACCAAAAGCGATTCGGGGCGGTGATGAGGTTACCCGCCTGACTGGTTTGGTAGCCAAAGACGGCACCTAACATGAGCGAAGGAAAGTAACTCGCACGGACAATGCCAATATCGGCATTAGCGGCTTCAATGCGGCGCTGGGCGGCGGCAATGTCGGGGCGGCGTTGCAACAGCGTGGAGGGCATACCAGCGGGGATGCTGGGTAATTTGAGCTGAACACGCTGTGGGGTGATGGCGAAGGTTGAGGCGGGTTCGCCGATGAGGGCGGCAATGGCGTGTTCAATCAAGGCACGCGCGGCCAGGGTTTGGCTGGCTTGCGAGCGGGCTGACTCAAACTGGGTTTCTCCCCGAGCAACGTCCAGCCCGGAGGCAATGCCGCCCGCATGGCGGGCACGCGTCATCTCCAGCGCCTTGGCATAGGCATTGACGGTATCATTTAACAAGCTGTTTTCGTCATCCAGTCCACGCAAGCTGAGGTAATAATCAGCCAGTTGCGCTTGCAGGCTCAGCCGTGCCGATTCCAGATCGGCCTGCGCGGCTTTTTCGCTGGCGGAGGCAGAGGCGACCTGATTGCGTACTCGCCCCCATAAGTCCAACTCATAGGTTAAGCCCAGGCTCAAAGAATAGTCTTCGTAAATATCCGGTGAATTGGGGCCCAGTACGCGCAAAGGGCGTTGTTCCGATTGGCGGTTGCGCTGGGCGCTGGCCTTGGCGTCCATGACAGGGAAGCGCGCTGCGCGAATCTGTTCGTTATAAGCGGTTGCGCTTTGATAGCGGGCAAGGGCTGCGGCAAGGTTGGGGCTGTTGGCAATCAGGCGTTGTTGCAGGGTGTTGAGCTCATTGTCGGCATACAAAGTCCACCAGGCATCACGCGGCAGGCTATCGGCGGGTTGTGCCGGGACCCAGAGTTTTTCTTCCTTGAATTCCCCGACGGCTGGTGCAATCTTTGGCGTTTGGAGGGGGGGTGCCAAAGAGCAGCCGCCGAGGAAAACGGCCAGCAGTGGTAACAGTGCGAAGAACTGTTTTATGCTGAATTGATATTTTTTCATGTGCGGATGAGGTGTGGCTTGTTGGGTATCTTTATTAGGCTTGGGCGGCTTATTTCGCTGCAGGTGCGGCTTTTTCAGGCGCGGCAACATGCACCAAAGCGCCATTTTCTATACCATCGGGCGGGCTCTCGATGACGCGATCTGCACTGGTCAAGCCGGAGGCGATTTCGATCACATTGCCTAAATCGCGTGCAACGGTGATTTGTTTGATCAGCGTTTTATTGGTCGAATCCACGGTGGCAACGCGCAAGCCCGCTTTATCGAATATCAGGGCGCTGGCAGGGATGCTCAAGCTCGGTTTATCGTTGGGTAAATCCAGGCTGATCAAAGCATAGCCGCCGGGAAGCAGCTCACCTGCGGGGTTATTGACCACGAGTTGCACCAACATGGCGCCGGATGCCGCGTTAATGGCTTGGGAGTAGGACTCAATCGTTGCCGGGTAGAACTTGCCGGGATGTTCTGGCACGCTGATCTTGGCTTTGCCGCTTTTTTTGATAGCCGGGGCGTAGTTTTGCGGCACATTTACATAGATGCGTAATTTGCGTGTATCAGAAACCACAAATAGCTCAGGCCCGACACCGCTGCCGGCGTTAATGAGTGCGCCGATGTCCGTTGAGCGGGCGGTCACCATGCCATCGAAGGGTGCAAGGATGCGGGTAAAGCTTTTCAGCGCCTGGTAACGCGCCACATTGGCTGTGGCGGACTTGACCAGTGCTTGCTTGTTGGTCAGATCCGTTGTTTTTTCATCCACTTCCTGATGGGATACAGCATCGGATCCCAACATGGCCTGCCAGCGTTTTGCGGTGGTGGCAGAGAGCTTGGCGGCGGATTCAGCATTCGCTAGATCAGCCTTGGCTTGCAATAATTGTTGGTCAAGATCGGGGGTCTCGATTTCAGCCAGCAACTGGCCGGTTTTGACAGGCATGCCAATATCGGCTTTCCAGCTTTTGAGATAACCGGAGACCCGTGCATAAATGGGCGCGCGTGCATAGGCTTCAATCCTGCCAGGCAGATCAAGGCTTGCCGCATTTTTGCCCGTGCCCGGTAGATTGACAACCACCGTGTGCAAGGCCTGCGCATTAGTCCATTCGCGCAGTTTGCGGCTATCCAGATAGCGGGTGACCAGGCCAATAATGACAATGGCTGGAGCGATAACCAGCAGAAAGGTGGCAACTTTGCGCAAGTGACGAGGTGAGCGAACAGGTGCATCAGACGACATGGGATTCTCCGATGGCAAGGGGCACGGTTTTTTTGCCGTGGCGCGCATGCACAATGCTAAAAACAACAGGAACAAACATCAGGGTGGCAATGGTTGCAAAGAGCAAGCCGCCAATCACGGCGCGGCCAAGGGGCGCATTTTGCTCGCCGCCTTCGCCAAGACCCAAGGCCATAGGCGCCATGCCGATAATCATGGCAAGGGCGGTCATCAGCACCGGGCGAAAGCGAACAAAACCTGCTTCTAGCGCCGCTGCGGTGGCATTCCCCAGCACGTCAAGGCGCTCGCGTGCGAAGCTGACAATCAGCACACTATTGGCCGTGGCAACCCCCATACACATGATGGCGCCGGTGAGGGCGGGAACAGACAGCGGGGTATAGGTGGTAAATAGCATCCAGATAATGCCCGCCAAGGCAGCAGGCAGCGCCGTGATAATGACAAATGGGTCAAGCCAGGATTGAAAATTCACCACTATCAGGAAGTAAATCAGAATGATGGCGCCGATAAGGCCGAAAATCAAGCCGGAGAATGCGCTCTCCATGGTGTGCACCTGACCTAGCAAAGCCACGGTTGATCCTTTGGGTACTTCTTTTGCTGTATCCGCCAGAACACGACGCAAGTCAGCGGCAACCGCACCGAGGTCACGCCCTTGGATGGCGGCATTGATTTGCACCATGGGTTGAATGTCATACTGGCTGATCATGGCATTGCTGGCGGCGCGGGAGAATGCTGCGATGCCACCCAGAATGTGTGTTTCTTTACCTGCGCTGTTGATAGGCACATTGGCCAATGCCGTTAAAGAATCCAGCTGATATTGTGGCGTTTGCATCACGATGGGATAAGACACGCCATTTTTCGGGTTGAGCCAGAAGGTGGGAGCCACTTGGCTGCTGCCGGCAAGATTGACAACCAGGCTATTGGTCACATCCCGAGCGGTAACACCCAGTGCCTGCGCTCGCGTTCGGTCAAGATCAATCTTGAAGACAGGGTTTTGCCGGGATTGCTGAATGCGTACATCGGCAATGCCCGGAATAGCGCGAATTTTTGGCAACAGCTTGTTGGCATAATCGAAATTGGCATCGAGTTTGCCACCGCGAATCTGCAAGTCAATCGGGGCTGGTGAGCCGAAGTTTAGAATCTGGCTCACCATGTCTGCGGGTGGAAAGGAAAAGGTTACGCCAGGGAAGGCGTGCGGCAGTCTTTCGCGCAAGGCTTTGATGTATTCAGCGGTGGGTTGGTGGCCTTCCTTGAGGGCAATTTGAATATCCCCATCCTGCTCGCCTAATAGGCCGGTGTTGTTGTAAGTCAGGTTGATACTACTGATGGGAACGCCAATGTTGTCGACAATGACATCAATGTCATGCGCGGGGATAATGCGCCGGATTTCATCCTGAATTTGGGCGAATTGATTGGCTGTTTCTTCAACCCGTGTGCCAACTTGCACGCGGGCGTGCATCAATATCTGCCCGCTGTCTACCGCAGGGAAAAAATTGCGGCCAAGAAATGGTGTGAGAAAAAACGAGGCAACAACAAAACCCAGAAAAACGGTAACGAACAGCTTGCGATGATGAAGTGCCAAGTCAAGTAATCCGCGATAGCCCTCGCGAAAGTGTTCAAAGCGGGCTTCAAAACGACGTTGAAATTGCACCAGCGGGTTGGATGATGGTGGCAAAACGCTGTCCAGTCCATGCTCATCCGTATGCGGCGCATGGGGGCGCAGCAAAGAATTTGCCATAGTGGGAACCAAGGTGCGCGACAGAATGAAGGAGCAAATCATAGCGAAAATGACTGCTTCGGCCATGGGTACGAAAAGGAAGCGCGCAATGCCTTCGAGGAAAAACATGGGCACAAAAACGATACAGATGCAGAGCAATGAAACAAAAGCTGGCATCACAATTTGCGCCGCCCCATCCATGATGGCCGTTTGAACCTGCTTGCCTTGCTCAAGATGCCAGTTGATGTTCTCAATAGTTACCGTGGCATCATCCACCAGAATACCTACAGCCAGGGCAAGCCCGCCTAAGGTCATGATGTTGAGCGTCTCGCCGAGGGCGGAAAGACACATGATGGCACCAAGAATAGAGAGCGGGATAGAGATCGCGATAATGATCGTCGAGCGCCAGCTGCCTAAAAAAAGCAAAATCATGATGCTGGTGAGTGCAGCGGCAATAACCCCTTCAACAGCAACACCGGTGACTGCCGCGCGAACGAAGATGGATTGATCGTTAATCGGTGCAATCTCCAAGTTCTCTGGCAGGTTGGGCTTGATGTCGATCAATTTTTGCTTGATGCCAGCGACAATGGCCAAGGTGGAAGTCACGCCATTTTTGAGTACTGACATCAATACCGAGCGCGAACCATCGACATGAACGATGTTGGTTTGTGGGGCATTGCCATCTCTGACATGCGCGACATCGCGAACGTAAATGGTCGTGCCATTGACGAATTTGATCGGCAGATTGCCAATATCTTCGATGGCAGATGGCGCAGTATTAAGCTGCAAGGTGTATTCCATGGCGCCAATTTTTTGCGTGCCAACTGGCGTGATCAGGTTTTGCGCTGCCAAGGCAGCGGCCACGTCTTGACCGGATAGGCCTCTTGCTTGCAGCGCAGCGGGATTCAGATCAATTTGAACTTGCCTTGTTTTACCGCCAAAGGGATACGGTATTGCAGCACCGGCGACTGTGACCAGTGGTGTACGGATGGCATTCATGCCTAAATCTGCCAGATTTTTTTCCGACAGGCCTTTGCCGGATAGTGCGAGTTGCAGAATGGGAACGGTCGACGCGCTGTAGTTCAAAATAAGGGGCGGGGTCGTGCCCTGCGGCATTTGCTTGACAATGGTTTGGGATACAGAAGTGATTTGCGCATTCGCTGTTGCAATATCAACGCCCGGTTGGAAAAATATCTTGACGATGGCAAAGCCAGCGTATGAGTTGGCTTCAATGTGTTCGATGTCATTGACGGTAGTTGCCAATACCCGCTGATGAATCGTTGCAATGCGCCCTGCCATCTCTTCAGGCGGCAAGCCAGTGTATTGCCAGGCGACGGCAATGACTGGAATCTTGATATCAGGAAAAATGTCCGTTGGCATGCGCAATGCCGTCAACGGACCAATGATCAAAATCAGCAGCGCCATGACAACGAAAGTGTAAGGACGCCGTAAGGCGATGCGAACAAGCTCTAGCACGTCGTATCCTCGCTGTTAAGGTGCGGGTATTCTTGTTGCGGGCATTGATGAAGGGCTGCGTGGATAGTGTGTTTCATGGATTCGTGGCGAAAAAAGAAACTGCGGGAAACTGCGTAGCTGCGCGTGTAGCTGCGAAAAACTGGGTGGATGATAGAAGTCCGGCTGATATATTAGAAATGCATTATTAGCATGGGTAGAATGCACGAGGTGAATAAATTGAATTTTGATCTTAATTTACTGCGCGTTTTTGATGCCATGATGACAGAGCGTAATGTCACCCGCGCTGCGCAGCGTGTTTTCTTGTCTCAACCGGCGACTAGCCATGCGTTATCGCGGCTCAGAGGCGAGATTGGCGATGATCTTTTCATCCGCACCGGCCGCGAGATGGTGCCCACGGCCAAGGCCTTGGCTTTAGCCCCGGCTGTCCGCGATATGTTGGAACGTCTAACCGGATTACTGGATGGCACAACGTTTGACCCAAAGAAATCCACCACGGTTTTTCGTATAAGCCTGGTCGATATGATGGAATATCTCTTGGCGCCGATGTTCTCGCAGATGATTCAAGACGATGCGCCACACATTCACTTTGCCATTCAGGGCTATGAGTCCTCAACTTATCAGCAGCAGTTAAGTGCAGGTTTGCTCGATATTGCCGTGGGTCTGTCTGAGCCCACTTCGCCCAGTATTTATTCGAGCAAGCTAGTCACATTTTCCCCCGTTGGGCTGGTAAGAAAAAAACATCCGCTGACCCGGAACAAGGTGGGCATTAAAGAATTTAATCAAACCCCGCGCTTGAAGACTGACTTGCGAACAGGCGTTAACCATGAGGCGAGTCATGCAAGCAGCCATACCCCAGTCGATGGGCGCGATGCAAACAGCCCGGCCTTTGAGGCCATTTATCGGACGGCGCATTTTTTTGCTGTGCCTCTGTTATTGGCAAGTACCGATCTGTTATTGGTGACAAGTGACGTGGTAGCTCAACTGCTTTGTGCACAATACCCATTGGTCACCGTACCATTACCGGCGAATTATCCGCCGTTGGAACTCCATATTTTTTGGCATCAACGCACGCATAATGATCCAGCTCATCGGTGGATGCGTGAAAAAATCATCATAAGTGCACGGGACTTGAGTGTTCCCTGAAACAATTTCCGTCCTCAAGATCTGTTGGGGTGCATTTGGCCTCACTTGACTTTTGCTCAGTCCTCACTCAGCCAAGTAGTCAAGCCGAGAAAAAAGTATACTGCCGCACCTGTTTTTTTAATTTTCCTTTATCTAGCCCGAGTGAGCATTAATCCCTATGAGCATTAAACCTGACAAGTGGATACGCCGCATGGCCGAGCAGCATGGCATGATCGAACCTTTTGAACCTGGACTGGTGCGTGAAGTGGATGGCAAGAAGATCGTCTCCTACGGCACTTCAAGCTACGGTTACGACATCCGTTGCTCGCGCGAATTTCGGGTGTTCACCAACATCTATTCGACTATCGTCGACCCGAAGAACTTCGATCCCAATTCGTTCGTTGAAATGGATGGTGATTACTGCGTCATTCCACCGAATTCGTTTGCTCTGGCACGCACGATGGAATACTTCCGCATTCCACGCAATGTACTGACGGTGTGCCTGGGCAAGAGCACTTATGCACGCTGCGGCATCATCGTCAATGTCACGCCTTTCGAGCCGGAATGGGAAGGCTATGTGACGCTGGAATTTTCCAACACCACGCCGCTACCGGCAAAAATTTATGCCGGTGAAGGCTGTGCGCAAGTACTTTTTTTTGAGTCCGATGAAGTCTGTGAAACATCGTATAAAGATCGCGGCGGCAAATATCAGGGGCAGGTCGGCGTGACCTTGCCGAAGATATGACCATGCGTTTTCATTTCCCCATCATCGTTATCGACGAGGATTTCCGCTCGGAAAATGCCTCGGGGCTGGGTATCCGCGCCCTGGCGGAGGCGATCAAGCTAGAAGGCATCGACGTGCTGGGTGTTACCAGCTATGGCGACCTGTCGTCATTCGCCCAGCAGCAGAGCCGGGCTTCTGCCTTTATTTTGTCGGTGGATGATGAGGAGCTCGCCAATGAGGGCGAAGAGACAATCGCCGAGTTGCGTGCCTTTGTCGAAGAGATTCGCTACAAGAATGCCGAGATCCCGATTTTTCTGCATGGTGAAACGCGCACCAGCCGACATATTCCGAACGACATCCTGCGCGAACTGCATGGCTTCATCCACATGTATGAAGACACGCCGGAATTCATCGCGCGGCATGTGGTGCGTGAAGCGCGCTCGTATCTGGATTCACTGTCACCGCCATTTTTTCGAGCACTGGTGCACTACGCGGCGGATGGTTCGTATAGCTGGCACTGCCCCGGCCATTCGGGCGGCGTCGCTTTTCTGAAAAGCCCGGTCGGACAGATGTTCCACCAGTTTTTCGGCGAGAACATGCTGCGTGCGGATGTTTGCAATGCAGTTGAAGAACTCGGTCAATTACTCGATCACACCGGCCCGGTAGCCGCGTCCGAGCGTAATGCGGCACGCATTTTCAATGCCGATCATTTGTTTTTTGTCACTAACGGCACGTCAACCTCGAACAAGATTGTCTGGCATTCCACCGTGGCGCCAGGGGATGTCGTGGTGGTGGATCGCAACTGCCATAAATCCATTTTGCACGCGATCATGATGACCGGTGCAATCCCCGTATTTTTGATGCCGACGCGCAACAACTACGGCATCATCGGGCCGATTCCGCGTGAGGAATTTCTCTGGGAGAACATCCAGAAAAAAATCGATGCCAACCCATTCATCATTGACAAGAAGGCCAAGCCGCGCGTGTTGACAATTACGCAAAGCACCTATGATGGCATCCTCTACAACGTTGAAGACATCAAGGAAATGCTCGACGGCAAAATCGACACGTTGCATTTCGATGAAGCCTGGCTGCCGCATGCCGCCTTCCACGATTTTTATGGTGACTATCACGCTATCGGCGCCGACCGTCCGCGCTGCAAGGAGTCGATGATTTTTTCCACGCAATCCACGCACAAGCTTTTGGCCGGTCTTTCGCAGGCGTCGCAAATCCTCGTGCAAGATGCGCAACAGAACAAGCTTGACCGCGATGTTTTCAACGAAGCTTATCTGATGCACACGTCAACTTCGCCACAGTATTCGATCATCGCCTCGTGCGATGTGGCGGCGGCGATGATGGAAGCGCCGGGCGGCCCGGCCCTGGTTGAAGAATCCATTGCCGAGGCGCTGGATTTTCGACGCGCCATGCGCAAGGTTGATGAAGAATGGGGTGTTAACTGGTGGTTCAAGGTCTGGGGTCCAGACGATCTTTCCGAAGAAGGCATCGAAGAGCGCGAAGCCTGGATGCTCAAGGCAGGCGAACGCTGGCATGGCTTTGGCAATCTGGCCGAGGGCTTTAATCTGCTGGATCCGATCAAGGCCACCGTCATTACGCCGGGGCTGGATGTGGATGGCGATTTCTCTGACGACATTGGCATGCCGGCGGCGATTGTTACCAAATATCTTGCCGAGCATGGCGTGATTGTCGAGAAGTGCGGGTTGTATTCCTTCTTCATCATGTTCACCATCGGCATTACCAAGGGCCGCTGGAATACGCTGGTGACGGCACTGCAACAATTCAAGGATGATTACGACCGCAATCACCCGCTATGGAAGGTGCTGCCTGAGTTTGTCGCCAAACATCCGCGTTACGAGCGGGTTGGCTTGAAAGATTTATGCACGCAGATTCACGCGGTATATAAAGCCAATGACATTGCGCGACTGACGACCGAAATGTATTTATCAAACATGGTCCCCGCGATGCGTCCGGCCGATGCTTTTGCCAAGATGGCACATCGTGAAATTGACCGCGTTGGTATTGATGAACTCGAAGGCCGTGTCACCGCGGTTTTGCTGACGCCGTACCCTCCCGGCATACCGTTGCTGATTCCGGGTGAACAGTTCAATGGCACGATTGTCAGCTATCTCAAATTTGCGCGTGAGTTCAACGAAAAATTCCCCGGGTTTGAGACTGATATCCATGGTCTGGTGAAAGATGCCAGCAATGGCAGCGTGCGTTACTACGTGGATTGCGTCAGGCCATAATCAAAACGCCAAAACGCGGCGCAGAACTCAAAAAGTCGGCGCTGGCAACACGCCGACTCATCAACTCATTCTGTACGCCGGTAGCTGACGAAATCGTAAGCAAGTCCGTCCGGATTGACATGCGGCTCGCGCGTCAGCTCTGACCAATCGACGCGGCTGAATTCCGGAAAATGTGCATCGCCGACCACCTCGGCGTGGATTTCGGTGAGCTCCATGCGTTGCGCCAGCGGTAGCGTCTGGGTGTAAATTTCTGCGCCGCCAATCACGAAGGCGGTCTCTTCGTTCGCGCAGGCGGCGATCGCGGCTGCGACTGAATTGACGACGGTCGCTCCCTGTGCGCAATAGCCAGGGTTGCGCGTGATGACAATGTTATGCCGTCCAGGCAGCGCCCGGCCGAGCGATTCCCAGGTCTTGCGTCCCATGATGATGGGGTGGCCGAGGGTGAGCGCTTTGAAGCGTTTCAAGTCATCGGCAATGCGCCAGGGCAAGGTGTTTTCTGCGCCAATCACGCCATTGGCGGCAATAGCGGCAATGAGCGCAATACAGAGTGCAGATGTGTTGGTGTTGGTCATGAGGTCAGGTTTTTTGCGTGAGTGTTTGATAAAGATCGGTATAGTGCTGCGTCGGCGAGTTCCAGCTAAAGTCGGCGCTCATGCCACGGCGCTGGAGTGTTTTCCAGCGCGGGGTATTGTGCCAGAGTGCCACGGCACGGCGGATTGTCGCCAGCAGTGCGGCGGGCGTGACGTGCGAGAACACAAAGCCATTGCCATGCCTGGTATCGGCGGCATCGATCACCGTGTCAGCCAGCCCGCCCGTGGCGTGCACGATGGGTGGCGTACCGTAACGCAGGCTGTACATCTGGTTCAATCCACAGGGTTCGAAGCGTGAGGGCATCAGAAACAGGTCGGCCCCAGCCTCGATGCGGTGGGCGAGTCTTTCTTCAAAACCGATATGCACAGCAAATTGCCCTGGCCATTGCGCTGTGAGGGTGCGAAAGGCGGCTTCCATCTCATGCTCTCCGTTACCGAGCACGGCCAGTTGCACCGGTAGAGCCGCGAGTTCCCTGGCAATGTCGATCACCAGGTCAAGACCCTTCTGCTCGGTGAGGCGGCTGACAATGCCGACCAGCGGCATTTTTTTCGTTGCCGCCAGACCCATTTCGGCGCGTAGCGCGGCCTTGTTGGCAGATTTTCCGGCGAGCCGGTCAACCGCATAGGTGGTCGCCAGATAAGGGTCAGTTGCCGGGTCCCATTGCCTGGTGTCGATGCCATTCAGAATGCCGGTTAATCGGCGGGCGCGGTAGCGCAGCAGGCCGTCCAGGCCCATGCCTGCCGCGACTGTCTGAATTTCCCGCGCATAGGTTGGGCTGACGGTGGTGATTGCATCGGCAAACTGCAAACCGGCCTTGAGGAAGGAGAGTTGGCCGTAATATTCCACACCGTCCATGGCCCAGGCATGATCGGGCAGGTCCAGCGCGGACAGCAGCTCGCGTCCGAACAATCCCTGGAAGGCGAGGTTGTGGATGGTCATCACTGTTGCGGCCCTCTTCACGGTCCCTGCCTGCTGCGGCAGATAATGCAAATAGGCTGGTGCGAGCGCAGTTTGCCAGTCATTACAGTGCAGGATGTCCGGTCGCCAGTCGAGCGGGCTGGCTCCTCCGGCGAGTAGTGCTGCAACGCGCGAGAGCAGGCCGAAGCGCAAGGCATTGTCAGGCCAGCCGTCACCATCCGGCCCCAGATAAGGGTTGCCAAGGCGACCAAAGCAGGCGTCACATTCCAGCAGATACAACGGCATGCCTTGCGCGATCGTTGCGGCGTGCAGCGTTGCGGTATGGCCCAGGGCGGAAAAGCTTGTCAGTGGCACGGCATCAGGGAAGGCAGCTTTGAGTGCCGGATAGGCGGGTAGCAGAATACGGACGTCAATCCCCGCGGCATGCATGGCAGGGGGCAAGGCGGCAGCGACATCGCCCAGCCCGCCGGTTTTGACCCAGGGTGCTATTTCGGAGACAACAAAAAGAACTTTCATTTCCAAAATCGAAATTCAGCCCACAAAAGGTACAGAGAAAACGCCAAATTTGCTATTCAGCAACAGAGGGTGAGGAGGCGACACGAAGTGTACGCTACCTTGATTTCGCCTGCGTATTCCGTGGTTTGCTGGAGTGATCTGTCGAGTAGTGGTTGGCATCATTCAGGACAAGGCACGACACCATCGCATAAGCGAAAATCGCGAGCGTCTGCCACCAGGATAATGGCAGAAGTCCCGGGAGGCCCACGGACGTCAGGATGGTACCCGTGAATGCAACTGCAACAAGGGCCATCGCAAGAGTTTTACCGGGTATCGTCGCCCAGAGCCAGCGTCGCTCCCGCGCGGACACGTATGGAAAATACGGCCATATAGAGTAGCGTCAGAAAGCTGAAGGTGTAGAGGGCGTTATCGTCGGTCGCCGGACCAAAACGCGGCGGTGATGTCAAAGATATTAATCGTTGCCGGCATCACTCGCAGGAGCACTGTTTTGGATTTCCTTGTAGTCGTTTGCATGGTGTGCAGCACGTGCAATACTCATTCCGCCAGTGTCGGGTACAACCTCACTGCGACGAATAGAAGGACAGTGAATACTGCGAACATGACCGAAAAATCAACTCCGTAACCGTGAACGCTTTCCCCTCCGGTGATCATGAGTCCGCGCAACGCGTCGATCAGATAGGTGAGTGGATTGATCTGCGCGAGGAAACGCAGCCAGCGTGGCATGATGTCCAGCGGATAAATCGCGTTGCTTGCGAAAAACATAGGCATTGTGAGGAGTTGCCCGATGCCCATGAAACGCTCACGCGTTTTTACAATGCACGCAATGATCAGCGAGAAGGTGGCAAATATCCCCGATCCCAGCATCACACTGGCCAGCACGGCGAAGATTGCCAGCGGATCCAGCCTGAGTGAAACATGCATGACGAGTGCGATGAGATAAATGACCACGGCTTGCACGAGGCCGCGGAATCCCGCGGCAACTGCTTTACCAAACACCAGGGAGCTGCGACGAGCGGGACTTACCAGGAGTTTATGCACCACGCCAAGGTCACGCTCCCAGATGATGGCGATGCCATAAAAGATCGCGCTGAACAGAACACTCTGCGCGAGGATCCCCGGCGTGATGAACGCAAGATAGCTTAACTGCCCGGTGTGGATGCCACGAACCTGGGCGAGAACCTGTCCGAACACTACCAGCCACAGCACGGGTTGCACTGCACGGGAAACGAGTTCG